>NZ_JBITMV010000064.1:0-1005 GCF_044466625.1 Micromonospora sp. NPDC049366 | reverse complement strand
CGCGTTGGGCTTGAGGGGCTCCCACCAGGTCCGGTTGTCGCGGTACCAGGCGACGGTCTCGGCCAGGCCGTGGTCGAGGTCGATGCTGGGGGTGTAGCCGAGCTCCTCGTGGATCTTGGTGATGTCCAGGGAGTAGCGGCGGTCGTGGCCCTTACGGTCGGCGACCGCGACGACCCGGTCCCAGCCGGCGCCGCAGGCCTCCAGGAGCCGGCCGGTGAGCTCCTTGTTGGTCAGCTCGGTGCCACCACCGATGTTGTACACCTCGCCGGGGCGGCCCTTCTGCTGCACCAGGGCGATACCCCGGCAGTGGTCGTGCACGTGCAGCCAGTCCCGCACGTTCCCGCCGTCGCCGTACAGCGGCACGGTGCCCCCGTCGAGCAGATTCGTCACGAACAGCGGGATGACCTTCTCCGGGAACTGGTACGGCCCGTAGTTGTTCGAGCAGCGGGTCACCACCACGTCCATGCCGTGGGTGCGGTGATAGGCCAGGGCGAGCAGGTCCGAGCCGGCCTTCGACGCCGAGTACGGCGAGTTCGGCGCCAGCGGCCACGTCTCGGTCCACGACCCGGAGTCGATCGACCCGTACACCTCGTCGGTGGACACGTGCACGAACCGGCCCACCCCGTGGCGCAGCGCCGCGTCCAGCAGCGTCTGCGTGCCCAACACGTTCGTGGTCACGAACGGGGCCGCCCCCGCGATCGACCGGTCGACGTGCGACTCCGCCGCGAAGTGCACCACCACGTCGTGACCGGCCATGACCTCGTCGACCACCACCGGGTCGCAGATGTCACCCTGCACGAACCGCAACCGCGCGTCCGCGCGCACCGGGTCCAGGTTCGCCGGGTTCCCCGAATAGGTCAGCTTGTCCAACACCGTCACCACCGACGGCTCGATCGACGGCACGCCGGCAGCGCTGCCCAGGGGCTTGCCCAACAGCAGCCGCACGTACTCCGACCCGATAAACCCGGCTCCGCCGGTGACGAGGATCCTCACGGGTCCGGAAGT
>NZ_JBITMV010000063.1:0-1023 GCF_044466625.1 Micromonospora sp. NPDC049366 | reverse complement strand
CGGTCAGGCGATGTAGGCCGGGCCGCTGTTGCCCTCGGCCTGGTAGCCGTGGTGGGTGCGCTCAGTGCGGGTGGTCTCCGCGACGGTCCAGGCGTGGTACTTGGTCCACACCGTCGCGCCGGCCAGTCGCTCGGGCCAGGTCTGCCCGTTGGAGGTGGTCTTGGTGAGGGTCTTCTCGGTGGCGTAGTTGGCGATCGAGTTGATCCAGTTCTCGGCGCCGACCATCTGGTTCTGCCGGCCGAGCCCGACGACGAAGCCCTGCAGCGCGTCGGCGTTGCTCATCTCCCACAGCGCCTCCTCGGCGAAGCCGAGCAGGTCGTGCCAGTACTCCCGGACGACCTCGACGTCTTCGCGGGTGCCCCAGCGGGAGATGTGGCCGCCGATGAGCGCCTTGAAGTCGTAGGACAGGATGTCGTCGTGGGCCTGGTAGAACCCGCTGATGTTCTCCGAAACGTCAGCGTGCGCGAACGTCACCGAACCGGGGCTCACGATGTCGATCTTCGTGAGGACCTTCTGCGCGGGCCCGTAGATGTAGATGTTGCCCGGGCAGTGGTCGGCACCCTTGTAGGACAACTCCAGCTTCGTGCCGCCCACCTCGAGGGTCGCGTCGGTGCTGAACGTCTCGGTCGGCAGGGGGCGGTACTTGTCAGGGAAGCGGGCGAGCAGCTCCCGGGTGATGTCATGAGCGACGATCTTCACCTTCGGGCCGAACTGCGACGCCGAGCCGATGTGGTCGGAGTGCCAGTGGCTGTAAACCAGGTGCGTAACCGGCTCCCTGGTCACTGACCTGATCGCCGACTGCAGGTTCTCGCCCAGCCCCGGCGGAGCGTCGATGACGATCACGCCGTCCCCGGTCACCACGAATCCGGCGTCGTAGCCGGCCGGGCTGGTGACCCAGTAGAAGTTACCGCCGTCGCCGATGTTCTCGGCGTGCCAGCCCTTCTCGTAGAACGACGGGTCGTTGAGGTAGTCAGGCATGAACTGCTTCGGCGAAGGGGCGTTCCCCTCCACCACCGCCTTCGG
>NZ_JBITMV010000062.1:0-1143 GCF_044466625.1 Micromonospora sp. NPDC049366 | reverse complement strand
TAGTACTCCAACGTCATTTGGCCTGTCTGCGCTGGTAGTGGGATCGTCGGGCTCGGGCTTGGGATGTTCGCCGCCAGTACGACCAGTGCAGGATGTGCTCCGGTGGTAGCGCCGCGGTGAGGACGAAGGCGTTGAGGAGTCGGCGGGTCTCGGCGACGGTCAACGCGATGATCTCCGTGTCTGCGTCGGGCTGCTGTGTGGTGGCGAGGATGGTCAGGACGGCGAGGGCGAGCATGGCCAGGGTGATGAAGCGGTGCCAGCCGGTCCAGCCGCGGACCTGGTAGTGGTCCAGGCCGACCTGGCCCTTGCCGGTCTGGAACAACTCCTCGATGCTCCAGCGGGAGCCGGCCACTCGCACGAGGGTGTGCAGCGGAGCCGGTCGGGGTGACCAGCAGAGGTAGAAGGCCAGGTCGCCGGTGGTGCGGTTGCGGCGGATGAGCAGCCATCGGTGCTCACCGGGGCTGGTGGCGGTGGTGATCCAGGCCCACAGGTAGTCGCGGGGACCTTTCGCGCCCGGCCCGCAACTGTGCTGCTGCCACTCGGCGGTGGGGATCCGCTCGGCGAGGTCGTCGACGCGGATCAGGGTGCGACCGTCGTTGACGGCAACGCGTCGGTCGCAGCCGACGGCCAGGACGTAGCCGATCCCACGGTGTTCGAGGTCAGCACGCAGACCGGGGTCGGCGCCGTAGACCTCGTCGCCGGTCACCCACCCGAAGGGGACTCCGGCATCCAGTGCGGCGGCGATCATCTGCCGGGCGAGGGCAGGCTTCGTGGCGAACCCGATCTGTTCGGGGACGCCGGCGGCGGCGAGGCGGTCGGGCTGCTGACACCAGGTCGTCTCGGGTAGGTAGAGCCGACGGTCGATCATCGCCCGACCCTCGGGCGACACGTAGGCCAGGAACACCCCGACCTGGCTGTTCTCGACACGTCCGGCGGTGCCGGTGTACTGCCGCTGCACCCCGACCGAGCACAGACCCTTCTTCAGGAACCCGGTCTCGTCGCAGGCCAGCACCGCGTCGGGATGCCCGAGCTGCTCCACCAGCCAGGAACGCACGTCATCGCGGACGCCATCGGCGTCCCACACCGCGGTGCGCAGCAGCCGCTGCATCGCCTGCGGATCAGCGTGACCCGCCCGTTCCGCAA
>NZ_JBITMV010000061.1:0-1155 GCF_044466625.1 Micromonospora sp. NPDC049366 | reverse complement strand
ACTTCTGGGGGCTAGTTGCATCCTGTTGGTGCTGGTCGGCGAGGGTTGACGGGGCTCGTGGTGGGGTCCGGCCGCTGGCCGCGCCTGTGTTGATCTATGACGTGATCATCTGCCGGGGTCAGGGGTGTGGGGTGTGGGTGCGGCGTGGCGTCATCGGGCATGAGGAGACCTCGGCGAGGATCTCAGGTCGTGACACACATCAATGCGCCCGCCGAGGGCCACGCACTGGTTTACCAAGTCCGGCTGCCGTTGTCGACCCAGAGCCTCGCCCTCGCTGGTCAGGCCTTGAGGATCCACCGCGCGGCCGTGAAGTCACGATGGCGCAAACTGCCCGACCTGAGCACCGCCTTGATCGTGCTGGCCGTCCTGCGTCACGGCGAACGACCCGCCGACCTGGCCGCCGCCTACGGGGTGTCACACCACAGCGTTCGCCGCTGGGTCAAACAGGTCGTGACTGTTCTGGCTCGGATGGCGCCCCGCCTGGACCGGGTCTTGGCCGCCCGCCGCGCGGATGAGGACCCGGTGGTGCTGCTCGACGGGACGTGCATCCCGGTGCACGCCCCCGCCGGCCGGCGCGAGAAACGGTTCTGGTGCCCGAAACACAAAGCCCACCACCTGCGGGTGATCACTCTGGCCGACCAACACGGCCGGCTGCTCTGGAGCTCCGCGGCACAACCAGCCCGACTACACGAGAGCACCCAGGCCAAACGCCTACGCCTGCCCGCCCGACTGCGCCGGCATCACCTCGCCGTCATCGGCGACCGATTCCACACCCGCCTCGACGACCAGCCCGACACCGACCCGAGCGTCATCGTCGGCCGCCGCGCCGCCCGCCTACGCCCCCTCACCCCCGGCGAGGAGACCACCAACGCCCTCATCGCCCGCGAACGCGTCGCCAACGAACACGCCCACGCCCACCTGAAGAACTGGCGCATCCTCACCCGCCTGCGTCACGACTGGCGCAGCGACGCCACCACCCTGATACGAGCACTACTCGTGCTCACCCACACCGAGATCACCCGCTGAACCCCACACCAGACAGACGATCAACACGAAGATCAACAACCACCCAGCCAGCGAGAAAACACCTCACACCGCCACGTCAAGAGCCACCAACCAGCCCAAACAGGATGCGACTAGCCCCGTGAAGTTGCG
>NZ_JBITMV010000060.1:0-1188 GCF_044466625.1 Micromonospora sp. NPDC049366 | reverse complement strand
CAACCGCGTCTGCGAGAACGACCCCTCAAACCCACCCTGCAACCCACCCGAACCCCGGAACACACCCCGCACCGGCCCCCCACCACCACGCGGCGTCAAACTCCCCTCAACCTCAAACGACCCAATAAACGTCTTCCCATCAGGGAAAACCCCCGAAACCGTGAAATCCCCCTCCAACACCCCATCACCATGAAACCGATCCGGACCCGGATCCGGATCAAACGGAACCCCGTTCAACCCCGGAATCCCACCCCCACCGAACCCCAAATCCGGAACATCGACCCGCACACCACCCGGCCCCTCCAAACCCGCCATCGCCCCACCCCGACGACGAGAACCAAGCCAATCCACCACCCCCTCAATCGCACCCGCCGACGCCGGCGCCCACGGATCATCAGTCTGCTCCCGCCGACCAGTCAAAATCAGATCCGCCAACTGCTCCGCCGAGAACTCCGTCAACGCCCCCACACCAGCGAAACCCACAATCGACCGCACAAAACGCTGACCAAAAACCGCCCCGAACCCCGCGAACAACACCGGACCCAAAGCCCCACCCAACGCACCCGCCAACGCCGCCCCACCCGAACGACGCCCATCCCACTCCCGCCGCGTCCGCGTGATAAACAACTGCGTAAACTGGATCGCCACATCCAAACCCAGCTGCAACACCACCCCGAACATCACCGACATCACCAACCGGCGGAAAAACGTCTGAGCCATAAACCGCCCAAACGTCACCAACGCCGAAATCCACGACGACGCCGCAGCCGACGTCGGCGGAAACGCCACCCACGGCAACAACAACAAAATCTGCACCGTCAAAATGGCCAACTGACCAATAATCGACGCCTTCACATACTGCACATTCGTGCCCGCGTCATACGCGAACCGCGAAAACCTACCCGCCGCATCCACCAACTGACGCAACGACCCACCATCAACCAACTCCACCAACCGCGCCCGCGCCGCCTGCGCCGCCTCACCCTCCCAACCAGCACCCCGCACCGCCGACGCGATATCAGCGACCTCCACCTCCACCGCAGCCAACGCCGACTCGAACTCCGACCACACCCCCGCCAGAGCCCACAAACCATCCTCATCAGCCTGCGGCCACGACTCCCCCGTCACCACCAGGAAGAACCGACCCACCCAATCCGGAACCTCCATACCCACCGGTCACCCACCCCC
>NZ_JBITMV010000059.1:0-1268 GCF_044466625.1 Micromonospora sp. NPDC049366 | reverse complement strand
CGAACAGATCGCCGCCGCCGCGGCCACCGGCCTTCCAACAGCACAAAGCTAAACAAAATCAAGAAACTGTCTCAGTTGACTTGACAGGTTCCGGTGGTCGAGCAGGACGAGCCAGGTCCAGTCGGGCAGCGGAAGGATACTGTCTGAGTCCTCGGTTTTGGTGTCTTGCAGGCGAAGCTTCCCGCCGGTCCGCTGCACGGTCTGACCGATGGCGGCGGTGCCGTTGTCCAGGTCCAGATCCGACCAGCGCAGTCCCAGGAGTTCGCCGCGCCGGAGTCCGAGCGTGGCCGCCACCACGTAGAGCGGGTAGAGCCGGTGCCCCTCGGCTGCGGCGAGGATCTTGCGGACCTGGTCGACGGACAGGCCCTTACCGACGCGATAGCGAGGAGAAGGGATGCGGACCAGCTTGGCGACGTTGCGGGAAACCAGCTCCTCGCGCATGGCGTGCCGTAGCGCGTTGCGCAGCACTGCGTGCACGAACTGGATTTGACGGGTGCTCGGGTAGCGCTGGCAACACCGGCCGACAGAGCAACACCGCCGATCGGGTCGACGACTCTTGTCGAGGCCAGCGGTGCAGCAGAGGCACTTGCGGCGGAACTCGTCCATGAACGCCTTGACGTGCTGGACCTGGAGGCCGTCGAGGCGTTTGGTGCCGAGTGCGGGGATCAGGTGCAGCCGTACGGCGCTTTTCAGGGATGGCAACAGCGCGGTCTGTGGGCTTGCCCGACGCAAGGATCAAGAACCGTGCCCTGCGCTCATACAATCCGGCCACGACCGCCCTGGTCCTGCTGATGTGTCTGGCAGCGTGGCTTGCCTGACCTACGTGCTGATGTCAAAGGGAGGACTTGCGAGGAAATGAAGCGAAGTGGTCGTTATCTCCTGGTCGGCGCGCTGGTCATTGCTCTCGGGGCACTATCTGTGCTCGGCATCTGGCAGTCGTTCAGCGAACTCGGTCCGTCGTGGCGGGCGGTGACGGGACACGGCACCGAGGGCACGTTCATGCCCGAGCGGACGCACACCGTCGGGCGAGGCGGCGATCACCAGTGGCGCGGAACATTTGTAAGCACGGATCAAACGGTCACCCGTCCCGATGTCGCACTCGATAACCCGCCTGATCGGGTCCGGATTGGCTTGGCCGTACCTGCGCGCGATACGGGAGCGCGGAGGGTTGTCGGGGCTTGACCCCTGATCCTGGACACGGGGGTTATGCGGCCGGGGCCAGCGTAGCTGGCGCTGGCCGGGTGCTCTTCTCGTAGGTGATCGGTGAC
>NZ_JBITMV010000058.1:0-1464 GCF_044466625.1 Micromonospora sp. NPDC049366 | reverse complement strand
GGGGGGTGTCCCTATGGGTTTCGTCAAGCGGGGACGGGGCTGGTGGGGCGGGGTTGGTAGGGGATCTTGTCGCGGAGCATGGCGAACAGGACGTCGCAGCGGCGTCGGGCGAGGCAGATGAGGGCGGCGTTGTGGCGTTTGCCTTCGGCGCGTTTGCGGTCGTAGTAGGCCCTGCTGGTGGGGTCGGTCAGGGCGGCGAACGCGGCGAGGAAGAACGCGCGTTTGAGGTTTTTGTTGCCGCCGCGGGGTGGGTGTTCGCCGCGGATGCTGCTGCCGGATCGTCGGGTGACGGGGGCCAGTCCGGCGTAGGCGGCGAGGTGGCCGGGGGTGGGGAAGGCGGTGCCGTCGCCGACTTCGAGCAGGATCCGGGCGGCGGTCCTGACGCCGATGCCGGGCATCGAGGTCAGGACCGAGGCAAGAGGGTGCGCATCAAGCATCCCCTCGACCTCGCCGGCGACCTGGTCACGCTGGCGCAGGACGTCGCGGAGGCTGTCGGCCAGGCGAGGCAGGATCGTCTCCGCAGCCTGGGTGCCCGGAACGGTCACGGTCTGCTCGTCGAGAGCGGTCATGATCTGCTCGATCAGCCGTTCACCCATGCGCGGGGCGTGAACCCCGGCGATAGACAGCAGTTTGCGGCGGCCGGCCTTGCGCAGACCAGCCGGGCCACCGCAGCGTGACAGCAGCTCCAGCACGGCCTTGTGGTGCACTTTCGGACCGAGAACCCGTTCCAGGGCGGGATGGATCTGAGTGAGCAACCCACGGATCCGGTTCGAGATGCGGGTGGCCTCCCCAGCGAGGTCGTCATCGAAGCCGACTAGGACCTCCAGCTCCGCGAGGGCTTCGTCACCGACGTCGACTCGCCGCAGCGTGTGCGGCAGGGTTCGGGCGGCATCAGCGATGACGTAGGCATCCCGGGCGTCGGTCTTCGCCGTGCCGGGGTGCAGGTCAGCAATGCGCCGCATGGCCAGGCCGGGCAGGTAAGCCACCTGATGCCCGGCTGCCCGGGCCACCGCGACCGGCAGGGCGCCGATCGAGGCCGGCTGGTCGACCACCACCAGCACCCGCCCATGGCGGGCCAGTTTGTCGAACAACTGCCGCAGCCGGGCCTCGGTGTTCGGCAACGCCGCGTCATGCAGCCGCTTGCCGTCCGGAGACAACCCGACCGCGTGGTGATCACCCTTGCCGACGTCCAAGCCCAGGAAGACGCCATATCCGTCGCGCACCGCACCCGCCTCCACGCATCGATCCCGTGGCCTCGGCCGCTGTCAGGGCGTCGGACTGCCGGCAGCCACGTTACGAAGAGACCTACCCCAACACGGGTGGCCGTGTCCCTATCAGCGGTCCACCGACGCCACCCGACCCGGCGACAACACCCCCCGGATCATCCGAACGACAGGGGCAGGAAGTCATACCAGGCCGGGCGACCGAGGGTCCCCGGCTGGGGACGATCAAAAAGGTAACGGG
>NZ_JBITMV010000057.1:0-1493 GCF_044466625.1 Micromonospora sp. NPDC049366 | reverse complement strand
CCCCTAATGGGAGGTGTCGGGTCAGTCGGGAGGCAGACTCGATGTCCGGTAGCTGCGGGCGAGTGAGCACTCCCACCCCTTGGACCGGTGAGTCCTAGGGTCAGACCGTGCCCTTGCCCGTGGTCGGGAGATGAACGGCTGATGGGATGTCGTGCCTGCCGGGTTGGCGTGAGCACTGGTCCATTAGGGCGCTGGTTCTCCCGCAGGCTGCCGACGGGTTCCTCGGCGGGACGGGAGGCGTTGTGCTGTTCGTCGGTGACGACTGGGCGGAAGATCATCACGATGTGGAGGTGCAGGACCAGAACGGGCGGGTGATGCGCACCGCGCGGCTGCCCGAGGGTGTGGACGGAATGGCCCGTTTCCACGACCTCGTAGCCGGGTTCCTGCCCGACGATGCCACGCCGGCGCAGGTGCTGGTGTGTATCGAGACCGATCGTGGGCCGTGGGTGCGGGCGCTGGTCGCGGCCGGCTATCAGGTGTTCGGGGTGAACCCGAAGCAGGCCGCCCGGCATCGGGAGTTGGTGTCGTTGTCGGGGGCCAAGAGCGACAAAGGCGACGCGCATGCGTTGGCGGACATGGTGCGGACCCGCCGTCATCAGCTGCGGCAAGTCGCTGCCGATTCCGATCTCGCCGAGGCGGTCAAGGTGGTGGCCCGCGCGCATCAGACGCTGATCTGGGAACGCACCCGGCACATGCTGCGGCTGCGTGCGGCGCTGCGGGAGTACTTCCCCGCCGCGTTGGATGCCTATCAGCCGCTGACGCTGACCGGTGCCGACACCCTTGAGCTGCTGGCCAAGGCACCCACCCCGGACCAGGCCGCCAAACTCACCCTCACCCAGATCAGCGCTGCTCTCAAACGCGCCCGCCGCCGCGGGATCGCCGACAAGGCCGCCACGATCCAGCGGGCACTGCGCACCGCGCACCTGCGCCAGCCCGACATCGTCACCACCGCCTACGCGGCCACCATCAGCGCCACCGTCGCGATCCTGCAGACCCTCAACGTTCAGATCCGGGCCATGGAAGGCCAGGTCGAGGCGCATTTTGGCCAGCACCCGGACGCTGAGATCTACCTCAGCCAACCCGGCATCGGCGTGATCCTCGGCGCCCGGGTGCTCGCAGAGTTCGGTGACGCCCCAGGCCGCTACGCCGACGCCAAAGCCCGCAAGAACTACGCCGGCACAGCCCCCATCACCCGACAATCCGGCAAATCCAAGACCGTCCACGCCCGGATCGTGCACAACGACCGGCTCGTCGACGCCCTACACACACAGGCCAGCGCCGCGATCCTGCACGACCCCGCCGTCCGCGCCTACTACGACCAGCTCCGCGCCCGCGACATCGGCCACAACCCCGCACTACGACAAGTCGGCAACCGCCTCGTCGGCATCCTCCACGGCTGCCTCAAGACCACCACCGTCTACGACCAGGCGACCGCCTGGTCACACCGAACCCAACCCGTCGCTGCTTGACATCCAAGCTCCTGGGATGTCTGA
>NZ_JBITMV010000056.1:0-1575 GCF_044466625.1 Micromonospora sp. NPDC049366 | reverse complement strand
CGGAACCTGTCAAGTCAACTGAGACAGTTTCTTGATTTTGTTTAGCTTTGTGCTGTTGGAAGGCCGGTGGCCGCGGCGGCGGCGATCTGTTCGAGGTCGTTGTCGTCGGGTTTGTTGATCCATGCCCGGTCTGGGAGGCGGGGCGGGCGCGGACGACGGCGGCCGAACCGTTCGGGGTGCGCGGCCCAGGCGGCGTCGAGGGTGCGTTGTCGCTGTTGACGGATCTGCCCGGCGGTGCCGTGATGGACCGAGGCGGGGGTGTGCAGGCCGATCCCGGAATGCCTGTGCTCGTGGTTGTAGTAGGTGTAGAACGCTTCGCAGTGCTGCCGGGCGTGCTGGATCGATCCGAACCGGTCCGGGAACGTCGGGTCGTACTTCAAGGTCTTGAAACTGGCCTCGATGTACGGGTTGTCGTTGGACGTCTTGGGCCGGCTGTGACTGCGCCCGATCTTCAGATCGGTCAGCAGTTGCGTGACGGTCTTGCTGGTCATCGCGGCGCCGCGGTCGGCGTGCACGGTCAGCTGGTCGGGGTCGACGCGTTCACGAGCGGCGGCGTCGGCGATCAGCGCTTCGGCGAGCTGGCCGTCCTCGTAAGCGGCGACCAGATGGCCGACGACGTACCGGGACCAGATGTCGATCACCGTGTAGAGCTGGAACCACACGCCTTTGACCGGGCCGCGGAGCCGGGTGATGTCCCAGCTCCAGACCTGGTTGGGCGCGTCGGCCACGAGCTCGGGCTTGGTGCGGGCCGGATGCGTGGCCTGGGCCCGGCGTTCGCCGGTCTGCCCGGCGGCCCGCAAGATCCGATACATCGTGGACTCCGAGCACCACCAGCGGCCCTCGTCGAGCTCACGGGCCCACACCTGCGCGGGCGCCAGATCGGCGTACTCGGGCCGGTTCAGTAGCTGCAGCACCTGCGCACGTTCGGCCTCGGACAGCGCTGACGGCGGCGGTTTACGCGGCGTGCGCGGCCTCGGCTCGGCGGGCGGGTTGCGGCGCCGATACAGCGTCGCCCGCGACAGGCCGGTCAGCCGGCACGCCGCGGCCACACCCCAGGCCGGGGTCAGCGCCTGCCGCGCCTCGGCGAGGACGGGTTCGGCATCGGCGCGGAATCCGCGCTCTCGGAGAGCAGTTCCAAGAGCGCGTGCGCTTTTCCCATGATCTGCAACGCGGTCTCCGTCTTGGCCAGCTTGGCCTGGAGCCGGGCGTTCTCACGCTGCAGGCGAGCAAGTTCGGCGTTCTCGGCCTTCTTCGCCGCCCGAGCGGCCGCTTGACGGCGGTCCGTCAGGCCAGCCGCGGCTCCCGCGTCTCGGGCCTTGCGCCAGTCCAGAATGTGTGAGCCGTACAGCCGTTCCCGGCGCAGGATCGCCCCGCGAGCCGCCGCATCCGGGGCAGCGTCGTACTCGTCCAGGATCCGCGCCTTGAACTCTGCGGTGAATGTCCGCCGCTGGGGCCGGGCGTCCGGATCCAGGTTCTCGTGGGGCTTCGACGTCATGCTGATGTGCTCTCCTCAGGGCCGTCCAGGAAGAGTATCCCCTGGTAGACGGGCTGTCTCACATCAGCGTGACAGGGGGG
>NZ_JBITMV010000055.1:0-1606 GCF_044466625.1 Micromonospora sp. NPDC049366 | reverse complement strand
CTGTCAGTTTCTGGGCTCCTTCGGAGCGCCGCGCATGCGGGAAAATCGGGTGTGGTCGCTCGCCGACGTCGGCCGTCTTTGGCCCGGTCCAGGCCGTCTGTCAGTTTGACGCGGGGAGCCCGCCTGAGGGGCTGCGCATTGTTGCCACGAGCACGAGGGTCCGACTCTTTGTTTCCCCCAGGGCTCCCGCGAGCGGCCACGCTCTTGGTCACGGCGTGGGGAGGGTGTGATGCGCGAGATCGCAGAAGAGGAGTTGTTCGTCGAGCGGGTCGCCGCTCTGGATCTGGGTAAGGCGGGGTTGGAGGCGTGCCTGCGGCTGCCACACCCGGACCGGCCGGGACGCCGGCTGCAGGAGGTCCGCTCGTATGCCACGACCACGGCCCGTCTGCTGGAGCTGGCTGATTGGTTGCGCTGCAACCAGGTCACCGTGGTGGTGATGGAGTCCACCAGCGACTACTGGAAGGGCGTGTACTACCTGCTGGAGGCCGAGGGGTTCGACTGCCAGCTGGCCAACGCCCGGGAGGTCAAGAACGTGCCGGGCCGGGCCAAGACCGACAAGGCCGACGCGGTGTGGCTGGCCAAGATCGCCGAACGCGGCATGTTCCGGCCATCGCTGGTGCACCCGGAACCGATCCGCCGGCTACGCGACTTCACCCGCTACCGGCGCTCGCTGATCCGCGACCGCACCAGAGAGCGGCAGCGGGTGGAGAAACTTCTCGAGGACGCGCAGATCAAGCTCAGCTCGGTGATCAGTGACCTGTTCGGGGTGTCCGGGCGGGCGATGCTGGACGCCCTGGCCGCCGGCCAACGCGACCCGGCCGCGCTGGCCGACCTGGCGCGGGCCTCGATGCGCGGCAAGATCGCCGTGTTGCGGGAGGCCCTCACCGGGTTCTTCACCGACCACCACGCGATGCTGCTGACGATGATGCTGGACAACATCGACCGGCTCACCGCCCAGGTCACGGTCCTCGAACAGCGGATCGAGGAGCTGGTCGCCCCTTTCTGCCATCAGGTGGAGCAGCTCACGACGATTCCGTGCGTGGGCCGCTTCACCGCCGCGGAACTGATCGCTGAACTCGGCGTGGACATGACCCGGTTCCCGACCGCCGGTCATCTGGTGTCCTGGGCCAAGTTCTGCCCGAACACCCACGAGTCGGCCGGCAAGACCAAGCCCAAGGGCCGCATCAAGGGCAACCCGTGGCTGGCGGCCAGCATCGGCAACACGATCGGAGCGCTCACCCGAACCCCGACGTTCCTGGGCGCCCGATACCGGCGCGTCGCCCGCCGCCGCGGCAAGGGCAAAGCCATGGTCGCCGCCGGGAACTCCCTGCTGACCAGCGTCTACCACCTGCTGTCCGACCCCACAACGACCTACCACGACCTCGGCCCCTACCACCACGACACCCTGATCAACCGGGACCGGAGAGCCCGCCACCTCGCCGCCGCCCTCGAAGCCGTCACCGGCCAGACCATCCTTATCCGCGATGGCCGAGCCCAGATCATCGACAGCCAGCAAGCCGCCTGACATCAACAACCATCAACCCGGCTCCGCTACGCTGCGCCGGGTGCTGCCGCCTGCCCACTCACTGATCGATTTTCGGGTCAG
>NZ_JBITMV010000054.1:0-2848 GCF_044466625.1 Micromonospora sp. NPDC049366 | reverse complement strand
TGCTAGCGGACACTGAAAAATCCATGCTGACGGACAGTTGAGTCCCTTCTCGCGGACAGCAGAAGTCCTGCTGGGCGGTCAGGTGATCTCCGTCTCGGCCACGTTGATGTGGATCTCTCCGGCGGTTCGATGCGGGTTGCTGACCTTGCACTTCGAGCCGCCGGAGAGACCGTGACCAAGTCTGCCAGGGAGATCATGGAAATTTTGGAGTCGTACGACCTGACCCGCTGTGCGCATTCCGCGGCGCAACTGGCGGGGTGCGATGCGAAGACGGTGCGCCGGTATGTGGCGTTGCGTGAGGCCGGTGGCGGGGATCCGTTACTGGCCCGGACCGCGCCGCGGCCAAAGCTGATCGACGCGTATCTGCCGAAGGTGGAAGAGCTCGTTGATGCGTCGAAGGCGAAGATCCGCGCGGACAAGGTGCACGAGCGGCTGGTGGCGATGGGGTTCACCGGCACGGAACGCACGACCCGGCGGGCGGTGCGACAGGCGAAGATCGCGTGGCGGGCCGGGCAACGGCGCACGTATCGGCCGTGGGTGGCCGAGCCGGGCCTGTGGCTGCAGTTCGACTGGGGTGACGGGCCGCGGGTCGCCGGGCGTAAGACGTATCTGTTCTGCGCGTGGCTGGCCTGGTCACGGTTCCGGGTGGTGATCCCGGTCTTCGACCAGACGATGGGCACGCTGATCGCATGCCTGGACGCGACGCTGCGCCGGCTCGGCGGCGTGCCGGCGTATCTGCTGGGCGACAACGCGAAGACGGTCACCGTCGAACACGTCGCCGGCGTCGCGGTCCGGCACCCGACGGTCGTCGCGGCGGGCCGGCATTACGGGACGACGGTCCAGTCGTGTGAGCCGTTCGACCCGGAGTCCAAGGGCGGCGTCGAGGCCACTGTCAGGGTCGCCAAGGCCGATCTGGTGCCCACCGAGACCAATCTGCGCGGCGCCTACGCCACGTTCGCGGACCTGGTCACCGCGTGCAAGCAGTGGTGCGAGCACATCAACGCCCGCGTCCATCGGGAGACCGGTGCCGCCCCGATCGACCGGCTCGCTGTCGAACGCGGCCATCTGCACGTGCTGCCGGCCGACCCGCACACCGCCGCGTTGGGTGAGGAACGCCTGGTCAACGAGGATCAGACAGTCCGGTTCGGGTCGGTGCGCTATTCGACCCCGCCGGGGCACGTCGGCACCCGGGTGTGGTGCCGGGCTGTCGGCGAGGAACTGGTCATCGTCGCGATGACCCCGGCGGCGGGCACGACCGAGATCGCCCGGCACCAGTTGTCCACCCCGGGTAACCCGCGCATCGTCGATGAGCACTACCCGCACCATCCGGGCGGCAACCATCCACGTCCGCCCCGGCCGCGAGCCCGGACCAAGGCCGAGGCCGATTTCCTGGCCATCGGTGACGGCGCCCACGCGTGGCTGGTCGAGGCCGCCGCGACCGGCACCAGCCGGGTCCGGGCGAAGATGGCCCGCGCGGTCGAGTTCGCGGCCATCCTCGATGCCGCCCGCGTCGACCAAGCATTGGGCCTGGCCGCGGCGGCCGGCCGGTTCGACGACGCGGATCTCGGCGCGATCCTGGACCACCTCGCCACCCGAGGCGAGCCCGGTGACCTGGTCCGGGTCGACGAAACCTACTCGGTGCAGCCCGGCACCGCGTCCTGGGAAAGGTTCGGCCGATGACCCTCACCACCCCTGCCCCGACCAGCAGGCCAGAAATTTCAAAAATGAAACCGGACCTCAAGGGCGTGGTCCTCGACGCCGATGAGGCCGCCGACCTGGCCCGGCTACTCGACCTGATCGAGGACTGGCTGCGGCACGCCGACCACGACACCCAAGCGGATCTGGCCGGCTTCCTCGACGGCAGCGGCCACGGCCACCTCGCCGCAGCCGGCCTGGCCCGCCTCGTCGAACACAACGCCCTGACCCTGCACCACCCGCTCAGAAAGGCCATCACCCGATGACCCGCCCCACCCCGACGCCGACCCGGTCGGCGCCGGCCCTGCCCGACGACCTGGACAAGCTCCTGCGCCGGATGCGGCTGCCCTACCTGCGCGCCGCCGCACCCGACGTCATCGCCACCGCCAAAGCCCAACGCTGGGACCCCGCCGAAGTCCTACGGGTCCTGATCAACGAGGAAGTCATCGGCCGCGACGCCGCGACCCGCCGCATGCGCCGCAAGACCGCGAACTTCCCCACCGGCAAAACCCTGGCCACCTGGCGACCCGACGACTCGTCCATCCCCGCCGCCACCCAGCAAGCGTTGGCCACCCTGGAATGGATCAGCCGAGCCGAGAACCTCGCCGTCGCCGGCCCGTCCGGCACCGGCAAGTCCCACTTCGTCGAAGCCCTCGCCCACCACGCCATCGAGGCCGACCTACGCGTCGCCTGGTTCACCCTCGAAACCCTCACCACCACGATCAGCCGGGCCAAAGCCGACGGCTCCACTGCCCGCACCGTCGCCCGGATCTGCCGCAGCGACCTGATCGTCATCGACGACATCGGCATGCTCCCCGCCGGCCAAGACGCAGCCGAGGCCTTCTACCGCATCATCGACGCCGCCTACGAACGCCGCTCAATCGCCGTCACCAGCAACATCCACCCATCCGGCTTCGACACCTTCATGCCAAAGACCCTGGCCACCGCGACGGTCGACCGGCTCCTGCACCACGCCCACCTGATCACCACCCAGGGCGACTCCCACCGCCTGCAACAAGCCCTCGCCGGCAAGGGGGTGAAAGCCTTGACCTAACCCACCCGGAGATCACCTGGCCACCAGCATGGAATTTTGCTGTCCGCCAACGAGGAGAACCCAAGGCCATCGGACAGGACTTCGTCCTGACCCTTGACA
>NZ_JBITMV010000053.1:0-2985 GCF_044466625.1 Micromonospora sp. NPDC049366 | reverse complement strand
GGGGTAGTGCTTCATCACCATCTGTCAGGGACTCCTGATCTCCCCGGACCATCACGATCCAAGGCTCAAGTGTCCAGGACCAGGGGGCAACTCCCTTGACCACACCAACGAATACCTGCGTGTGCTGCACCGGGTCGACCGCGCCGCACGTGACCTGCACACGGCCCGGCACGGCGTGGAGGGCGAGACATCAAACCCTGCCGCCATCAGGGCGTACTCCGATGCCAAGCAGACCTACCAACGTGCCACCAACGATCGGGACGAAACGCTCGACGCCCTGCTGCGCTGGCTCTGGGACACCACCGCCGAACCCATCCTGACCGCACTCGGCCTCGGCGGTGTTGCTGACCCCAACACACCGCTTCCGCGGCTGTGGTGGTGCCCCACGGGCCCGCTGACCATGCTCCCGCTTCATGCCGCCGGGTACCACGACATAGACCAGCCGACGGGACGAACAGTGCTGGACCGCGTGGTGTCGTCCTACACTCCGACCCTGCGCGCCCTCGTCGAGGCCCGGCGACCGCTCCGCCCTCAGATGACAAGTGACCGCATCCTGATCGTGTCGCTGCCGGACACGCCCGAAGAGGCTCCCCTGATTGACGTCGAACGCGAGCGGGACCTCTTGACCGCGCTGTTTCCCGACAAACACACCTTGCTCGAAGGAGAACAGGCCACCGGTGCGTCAGTGCTCGAGGAACTACCGCGCCACCGATGGGCCCATTTCAGCTGTCACGGCGGCCAGGACCTGCGCAACCCGTCCCACGGCGGCCTGATCCTGCATGACCGGACCCTGACCGTAGCCGACCTCGCCACCCGCCAGCACGCCGGAGAGTTCGCGTTCTTGTCAGCATGCAAGACTGCGGTGGGCGGCATCACGCTTCCCGACGAAGCGATCAACCTCGCCGCAGCCCTGCACCACACCGGTTACCGCCAAGTCATCGGGACCCTGTGGTCCGTGCACGACCACGCTGCAGCCGACGTCGCGGAGACGGTCTACGCACACTTGACCATCGCCGGAACCTTCACGCCCCGCGCAGCCGCACGAGCCCTGCATGCTGCGGTTCGTCAGCTCCGCGACGACGCACGCCTGCCCATCGGTGCCTGGACACCTTTCACCCACACTGGCCCCTGAGGCCGACCTTACAGGAGCGTCGATGAACGACCGGTCGACACCGTTGCCATACCATGAGATTACCGACGAGTCTTACGCGACCTGGGCTGCCCAACATTTCACGGTAGAGCAGATCCGCCCCGGCACAATGGTCCTACGCGGTCCGTGTCCGCGCTGCGCCAGCATTATCGATATCCCCGTCGTTGACAGCCTCCTCATGCGGCTGTCGATCAGAAGGCGAAATGCGGGGTGGCGCAGTCAGACTTCCGCGGCGAGTCGTCACCGCGTTGAGCCTATGATTTGTACCTGCAACGATCCGCACCCCGACCGGCCCGACGGCGCTAACGGCTGCGGCGCCTACTGGACTCTGACGCTGGTCGCTAGGCAAGAACCATGACTGACCCATCCCTTACGTCACTGAGCACACCGCGCTACCGCCTCGTCCCTGGGCCGGCGCCCGCCAACGCCAACGACCTGCGTTCAGCACAGGAACGTGACCGCCTCCTACGGACTGAACTGCCCCGAGTACGGCAAGCCGCCACAGCCTGGCGAAATGGTCTCGGCGCACTACTCGCCGCCTTGGTCGGCTTCGGGCTGGTCAAAGGCCGGTCCGACGTCGGACAACTGTCATCAGGCTGGGCTGCCACTGTCGGAGTGCTGCTGTTCGCCGCGCTCCTCGCCGGTGCCATCGGTGCGCTGCTGCTGATCCGAGCCGCACACGGCCGACCTTCCGTGGCCGACGTCCAACGGATTCCGCCGAGTCAGGCAGGCGACCACATCGAAGCGCTGGCCTCCGCCGATGCGTTGCGACGGGGCATCGCGCTGACCCTCGGGTGCACCCTGCTACTGGTCGTCGCAGTCGGCACCACCTGGTATGGGCCCGAACGTCGCAAGCCCGCCCTGCGCGTCACCGGTCCCACCGGCACGACCTGTGGTCATGTCGTGCGGTTGAACCAGGGCACAATCGTGCTGAAAACTGACGCCGGTGAGGTCTCCGTCGACCTCAGAGCCGCAGCAACCATTAGCCCGGTGGACAAATGCTGATTGAGAAGGCAACTGGTTGCCGATGTCGGCATCGCCATGTCAAAGGAGCGGGCCACCTGCATCCATCCGCGGTGGAATCGTCACTGTGGTCGAGCATCCGGCGAGCTCGCGATGCGGCGGATCGCCGCAATCATGTGGCGCCAGTCGCTCAGTTGAGTGATCTTGACGACGTCGCCGGTCTTTGGGGCCTGGATGACGATCCCTCGGCCGAGGTACATGCCGACGTGTCGCGGGTTGGACATGGAGCCCTCGCTGCCGGGGATGAGGATGAGGTCGCCGGGCAGCAGGAGCGCCGGATCGGGCACGGGCTCGCCGGCCTTGGCCTGGTCGGTGGTGACGCGGGGCAGGGAGATCCCAGCGGCCCGGTAGGCCTGCTGCACCAGGGAGGAGCAGTCGCACTGCTTGTCGGGGTCGCCGGAGTGCGGGTCGGTGCATGAGCCGCCGAAGTGGTACGGGGTGCCGAGCTGTCCGAGCGCCCAGAGGATCGCGGTGGTGACCTGCGGCGGGGTGTTGGCGGGCAGGGCGAATCCGGCCGGTAGGGCGGTGAGCGCGGCGGTGGTGCAGTCGGTCAGGGTGTTGGTCAGCTGGTCGACGAGCTGGATGGCATCGTCGGTCCATCTGGCGTACGCGTCGGGGAAGGCTGAGCGCTGGACTGCCTGCGCGGCCTGGGTGAGAGGCATGGTCTGCCAGCCGGGGATGGTAAGCAGGTTGTCGAAGAACTTCCCGGCCTGGTACTCGGGGCTTGACCCCTGATCCTGGACACGGGGGTTATGCGGCCGGGGCCAGCGTAGCTGGCGCTGGCCGGGTGCTCTTCTCGTAGGTGATCGGTG
>NZ_JBITMV010000052.1:0-3007 GCF_044466625.1 Micromonospora sp. NPDC049366 | reverse complement strand
GCTACCGCGCCACTGTGCAGATCGCCGACATCCTCATCTGGCTACGCGCGAAACCGGACCGACCCAAGCCATGATCCAGGAGACACGGCCTAGTGAGCCTGGTCCAAGCTGACCGTGCGGTTCAGGACGGGTGCGGCGAGCCCGGAGATCGATTCTGCGATCAGGTATCCGTTCCGGCGCCCGTCAGCGCCTGGACGCCGACGACGTCCAGCAGCCGCAGCCGCTCGGCGGTCTGGCTGCCCTCCGCCGCGCTGAAGGCCATGATCCGCAGGTCGGTGCCGAGCGCCGCGAGGATGTCGCAGTCGAGGGTGAGCTCACCGACGCTCGCATGCCGGACCGTCTTGGTCAGGGACTCGTGCACACCCACCACGCCGGAATCCCACAGCGCCACGAAGTCACTGCTCCGGGTACGGAGCTCACCGATCAGGGCGGCCAGCCCGGCGTCCTTCGGATAGCGGGCCGACGCCGCTCGCAGGTCGGACACGAAGGCCGCGCGGTGACCCGTCTTCCGGCTCACCGCCTGGGGGTATCCGGCGGGCGGTGCGACGAAGGACCACCACACCGCATTCCTCCCGAAGCCGCGCGACGGAGGCGGGTCACCGAACAGTGCCGCCCACAACGGGTTCCACGTGATCAGGTTCCAGGCGGCGTCGTACACGCTCAGCGGTGTGCCGGTCAGTCGATCGAGCAGGCGCTGGACGCCTGCCGGCACATGATCGGAAACCTGCCCGGCGCTCGGCACCGCCTGACCGGCGAGCACGAAAAGGTGCTCACGCTCCGCCGTCGCCAGCCGCAACGCCCGAGCCAACGCGGACAGAACTTGCGGGGACGGATTCGTCGACCTGCCCTGTTCGAGCCGCACGATGTAGTCGACGGACAAGCCGGCGAGCAGGGCGAGCTCCTCACGCCGCAGGCCTGGCGCGCGCCGGCCGCCGTCGTCCGGCAGGCCGACCTCGGCCGGTTTCGTGCGATCCCGCCAGGCGTGCAAAGCCCTACCGAGACCCGTGCTTCCGGTCATCTCCCGAGTATCGCCGATCGGCCGCGTCCCATCGTGGTACTGCGGGTCCACCGGCTGCGGCGGGTACTGGTCCGTGCCCGCGCAGCCGTGAACGGTGGACGTACCGGCCGACGGCCGGTGGCCGGCGGGGACCCACCCGCCGCTCTGCGCCGAAGGAGCACGTTCATGAAGTACCGCAACCTCGGGCGGACCGGGATCAAGGTCAGCCCCTACGGACTCGGCACGCTGATGTTCGCCAGCCAGATGGGCAACGACCCGGACGAATCGGTCCGGATCATCCACAAGGCGATCGACGCCGGGATCAACCTCATCGACACCGCCGACCGCTACGCCGACTCGGAGGACATCGTCGGAAGAGCCCTGAAGGGCCGCCGCGACGAGGTGGTCCTGGCCACCAAGGTCGGCCTGCCCATGGGCGAGGGCCCCAACCAGAAGGGCGCCTCCCGCCGCTGGATCACCACCGCCGTCGAGAACTCCCTGCGCCGACTCGGCACCGACCACATCGACATCTATCAGCTTCAACGGCCCGACCCGGACACCGACCTGGAGGAGACCCTTTCCGTCCTGACCGACCTCGTCAGGGCCGGCAAGGTGCGCGCCATCGGCTCGTCGACCACGCCCGCCTCGATGATCGTCCAAGCCCAGTGGGTAGCCGAACGCGCCGGGCTGCAGCGGTTCCGCACCGAGCAGCCGCCGTACTCGATCCTGAACCGTGGCATCGAACGGGAGGTCCTGCCGCTCGCCCAGGAGTACGGCATGGGCGTCATGGTGTGGGGCCCGTTCGGCCAGGGCCTGCTGACCGGCCGGGTGCGCAAGGGCGGCGACAACGACCTGAAGCGCGTCCAGTTCTCCCGTCACCTGTCCGACGAGCGCCGCATCGACGTCGTCGAGCAGCTCGTCCCGCTCGCGAAGGAGGCCGGCCTGCCTATGACCCACCTGGCCATGGCTTTCGCCATCGCCCACCCGGGCGTCAGCGCCGCGCTCCTCGGCCCGCGCACCATGGAACACCTCGACGACCTTCTGGCCGGGGCCGACGTTGAGCTGTCCGACGACCTCCTCGACCGGATCGACGAGATCGTCGCGCCGGGCACCGACGTCACCGCGCTTGACCAGGAATACCGGCCCCCGGCCTTGCTCGAGACCGCTCTCCGGCGTCGTCCCGCCGGGCTCCGGTCGGCGGCACCGGAACGCTGATGTGCTCGATCTATATGTCGTATGGGTCCAGTGGGCGGCGTAGCGCGGCAGCGAGCGTGCCAGGGTTGGGGTGGGCGGCTGTCCATTCGGTGCCGAAGTGGAACCACTGGTCGAACCCGAAGAAGTTGTCGGTGTGCCGGGCGGCCTGGGCGATGTGCGGGTCCAGTTGGATCAGTGATTCGGTGGGCCGTTGTCTGGGCGGTGAGCCGACGCTGGTGGGAGACGGGCGTATCCCGGGGAACGCGCGTAGCGTGCAGCGCGGTGCCGATGCCGTGGTGGTGGAGTATTAACCTTCATCGCTCCGCCCCCACGACTTCCGTCCCGACCGGCGCGATCAGGGCGGAAAGGGCAAGTCGCCCAGGAGGGGAGTAGGGTCAGATCTTCGGCCCGTTTACCGGACATCCGCTACATCCGGTCGGGCGGACGATAGTTAGTAATATCGTTCAAGATTGGGCAACGCCTCGTTTTGTCTTAGCGGCCGGTTCAGTCTATTGTGGATCGCTAAGTTTGGGTGATAGCCGGGTCGGTCGGCGGGTCCAGCCGGTGGGTTGCTGCGCATCGGGTGCGGCTGCTGACCCTCTCGGGTGGGGTTGTGCTGCTTTCGGGGTGGCGTGGCCTCTTCTCCGGGTCCGCGGGTCCGTGGGGGTGTTGGGGCGGTGCCGGTTTTTCAGGATTCGGATGATCTGGCGGAGTTCTTCAGGTGGTTTTATGGTGAGGAGCTTCCGGGGCTGTATCCTGAGCGGTTTTTTGCTTTGGCGCAGTCGTTGCATCAGGTCGCGGATTCTTTGGATGAGG
>NZ_JBITMV010000051.1:0-3426 GCF_044466625.1 Micromonospora sp. NPDC049366 | reverse complement strand
ACACCCCCCGGATCATCCGAACGACAGGGGCAGGAAGTCATACCAGGCCGGGCGACCGAGGGTCCCCGGCTGGGGACGATCAAAAAGGTAACGGGCGTGGGTGCGCGCCCAGGCCAGCAGGCCCGCGTCGACGCGGTTGACGTAGCCGGCGTCGGCCCAGACCAGGCCCAGCAGCGGGAACGTCTCGGTGATCCCCGTGAGGACCAGTTTGGCTCCGGCGCGTTCCTGGATCGACGCGGAATGCACCACGGCCTTCAGCAGTAGCCCGCAGGTGTCGACCAGGACGTGCCGCTTACGGCCCCGCGTGCGTTTGCCCGCGTCGTAGCCGATCGCCTCGCCACCTTGGTGGCTGTGTGCGGTCTGCGAATCGAGGACCGCCGCCGAGGGCTGCGGGTCACGTCCCTCGGCCACTCGCACCGCGTCTCGCAGCCGGTCGTGAACCCGGTCCCACGTTCCGTCGGCGCTCCAACAGCGGAACCACCGATATGCCACATCCCACGGCACGAGATCATGCGGGACGTGCCGCCAGGCGGTACCGGTACGCAGCACATACAGGATCGTGTCGATGACCAACCGGCGCGAATACTGCAACGGCCGACCACCCCGACGCGGATCCCTCACCGGCAACAACGGCTCGATCACCGCCCACTGCCCATCGGTCAGCGACGACTCGTACGCGGGTTTACAGACACAGCGACACAGACGTGATCTTCACTGACACAGTCAGCAAAGATCACGTCCAGGTATCACAACACTCTCTCAGACGCTCCCGATTTGCTCCCACGGTCCTGCGGTGGATCGGACGCCCTCATGCAGGGCCCTATCAGCGGCATGGTCGGACGTTTGCAGTCGCCTCAGCACAGCCGAGCCCCCACCACTCGGCCGAGGGTCGAGTGCCTTCTCGAATGCGCGGGCCAAGACCTGAATCGAGGTCTGGCCGTCATCGTCGGGCGGTGCCTGCTCCAGCTCTTCCGCCAGCGCTTGCAGGAGCGTCTCCCCTGTCAAGGCACTCCATGGCTGAGGTTGGTCATAGGCCGAATCACGCAAGTCCCACAGAGCATCGACGAGCTGCTGCTTTGTCTCCGCCGCCGCGGGTCGGGACGCCGGCGCAGGGTGAGTTCGCCGACGAAGTGGTCGATAGGTATCTCATCGAGCCTTGGCCTGCGCCGGTGGCGCCGGATGCTGTACTTCGCGTCGGCAGCGACGACGCCAGCTACTGGCATCAGACTTGGGGAAGTCGCCGCTGAGCCTCCTCACCAGTCTTCTAGCCGGGCCGGCACGAGCTCTTGGATATCGGAGCCAGCGACCAGGAGCGCTACCTCAGGAAGCACTGCCGCCTCCTCGTGCCGCAGGCGCCCGGGGGCGCGGATTCCCGATCGCGGGGGTGCGCCGGACTCCACACCGGCGGGGCCGAGCGCTGGTTGTAGTGCGGGCCTGGCGCGGAACGCAACGTAGAAGGAGCTTTCCGCGTCAGGCCCGTTGACGGTCTGCAGGCGTCGCTTCAGACCTTTTGCTCGGTGAAGAGGCGCTGCACGTCGGCGTCGCTGAGCTTGCCCTGGTACACACCGAGGTCATCGACCTGGCCGTACAGCCATCCGTCCGGTCCCTCCGGCGTAGTCGACCGGCCGACCAGCATCGCGCCCGGCGCCTGTCGGGGCTGCCAGGCGGCGTTCATTCCGACCGTCTGGGCCAAGGTCCCGTCGGCATAGAGCCGGGCCTGCCGTTGCGTGGCGTCGAGGACCACGACAAGGTGGTGCCACTGGTCGACCCCAGTTGCCGGCGCGGCCGCGTAGGTGGTCGCGGAGCCATCCGCTTCGGCGGCCACGCCGAACACCCACTGCCCGCCGTTGTCCGGCTCGTACCCGAGCCAGAAGGCGCTACGGTCGGTGTCGTCCTGCGAGATAACCGTCTGCGCGCCGCGCGTCGGGTCGAGCCGCACCCAGACCGCCGCCGTGAACGACTGGTCGGTGCGAAGGACCGGCCCGTCCTGCCAGACCGGGTTCCAGGCCTCGCCCACGTTGTGCTGGGTGCGGGCATATTCCCGGGTGGCCTCGCCATAGTGCGGGTCGGACGGGTCGTCGATCCAGTGGGTACCGTCGAGAGTGAGGGCCAGGTCCCGGTGGCCGGAATCGACAAAGCTGCCCTGCGTAAGGGCGAGCTGGCGTCCGAAGGCGGTGGAGTCCGGAGCGGAGCAGAGGGTCGGGTCGAGGTTCTCCTCGTAGCACGAGGTCGCCGCCTCGAAGCCCCAATCCCCGACCTGCCACGGCCGCAGCAGACCCGGCTCGTTGAAACCTCCGGAGGCCGGGTCGTCGGCGAACCAGCCGGTGAGGTCCTGGCCTACCAGCACCCGGTCGTACACCCGGACGTCGGCCAGGTTGCCCTGCCACCAGGCGTTGTCTCCGCGGCCCAGCCGGAACTCGCCGGACGGGTCGTTGACAGCGGTCACGTTGCCCAACGTCGCCTCGGCGACCCCGTCCACCCACAGGGTGAGCGTCCGTGCGGTGGCGTCGTACCCGACTGCCAGGTGGGTCCAGAGCCCGACCGGAGGGGCGGAGATCGACCGGACGATGGACACCTTGCCGCCCTTGCCGGTCTTCGACGGCATCTGGACCTGCCACCGGTTGCTGGCCTTGTCGTAGCCCACGGAGAGGGTGGCCTGGCCGGCGCTGGCCTTGCTGGCGAAGATCCGGCTGGCAGAGGTGTCGGCGAGTCGCACCCAGGCCGTGAGAGAGAAGGTCCCGGCCGTGTTCAGGGCCGAGGGCGACGCCGACAGGTACGACGAAGCGCCGTCAAAGCCGACCGTCTGGACACCGATGGACCGGGCGTCGTCCTTCCAGCTGATGTTCGCGCCAGTCAGCGGAGTGTCGCCGCCGATTGCCGGCTGCCAATCGGCAAGCGCCTGCGCTTGGGTGATCCCTGGATACGCCTCCAGGCCCCACCTCGCCGTCGCTGCGGACGGCAGGTGGACGGTCGTGGCGGCGCGGGGCTTCGCGTCCGCCATAGTGGCTGTGGCGAGGGGCAGCAGCGCAGCGGCAGAGACCACCGCAAGGCGCAACGCGGCCCTACGGGCCGGACCCTGGGCTCGGCCGAAGATAGAGTTGGTGTTGGTCATCGAACCTTCCCCGTGAAGACCGGCGCGGAGGTGACGAGCACCCGCCGGATCGCCGAGACAGTGTCACAGGACTGCGGATGCACCGCTACCCGGAAATTGGTCTTGCCCATGCGGCTGAATCTGGGTGAACCACGTCGCCAACCAACACCTCATCGAAGCGGCGCCAGCCGGTGACGGGGCAGCCGTGGCGCGGGCCTCGACCGGCGGGGCTGATCCGAATGTCAAGGGTCAGGACGAAGTCCTGTCCGATGGCCTTGGGTTCTCCTCGTTGGCGGACAGCAAAATTCCATGCTGGTGGCCAGGTGATCTCCGGG
>NZ_JBITMV010000050.1:0-4197 GCF_044466625.1 Micromonospora sp. NPDC049366 | reverse complement strand
TCGTCCCCCCTCGGGTGGCGCCGTGGTCACGCCGCCCCCCGCCCCTTGTTCTTTGTTTCGCCGGGGGTGTTTGTCCCTCATCAAACCGGGGCCCGGGGCCCCCCCCCCCCCCCCCCCCCCCCACCGCTGTACTGGATGCGCCGGCCTTTGTGCCCTCGGCTGACCGCTGGAAAGGGCAGTGAGCGCGCGCTTCCGCCAGAACGCGCGCTCGGCCCCGCTCACCTCGCGGCCACGCGCCCCCGCCGCGGCCAGGCGCACGGCCCTGGGCGGCCGTCGCCTCGTCGCCGGCTGGCCCGCACCCGAGACCGCGCCTTCCGACGCCGAGGAGAAGCGCGACGGAGAGTGTCGGCATGGCCCGGCACCCGACGAGCGTGGACTACCGCTGTGGTCCGAGGGTGGGATCGGCAAGCACATCACGCACAGCGATGCACGGGTCGACATCAGGTTGATTGGTATGAATCGAGACTGCCAACCGCATGGCCTGGTCGACGAAGACGGCGCGCACTTCGGGTGCGACTCCCTGGAAGACCGAGTCTTCGGCCGCTCGTACCTTCTCCTCGAGCCGTGTGAGCGTCTCCGAGCCGAACGGGGTGATGACGATCCTGCGCACACGGCGATCCGACGGATCGGGCCGGCGTTCGATCAGGCTGGCCCGCTCGAGGGCATCGATGATGTACGGCATAACCGTTCTGTCGATGTTGAGGTGTTTGGCTAGCCCACTCTGGGTGGGCGGGCTGTTGTGGCCGACGACCGACAAGATCTGATAGCCGCGTGGCCCGTGTGGCAGTCCTTCGACGGCTTGCCCGACCTGCTCATGCCAGCGACGCAGGATCACCCCCAGGGTCCAACCGAGGTCGGACCCTGGAATGCCCACAGTCGGCGCGCCTGTACCCACATCCACTCGCCCATAGTAACCTGACAGGTTGTCGGTCATACTTTTGTTCAGACAACTAACCGCAGCGACCGGACGATCATCCGGCCGGCACCAGTGCCGGTGCCGCAGGGCCCGGCGGCTCCCGTCCTTGCGGCCTGACTCCATGGACAGCGCCCGGCGTCGACTCTCGCCGACACCGGGCGCTTCCACGTCTCGGCCGGTAGCCATGCCATGGCCTGGCCGAACAGCACGTTCCCGAAACGACAGGGCCTGACCTGATCAGATCATGCGGCCCTACTCGCCAAGGTCTTTCTGGCCGTCGATCTTCACACCGTTACGGCACGGGCTTCGAGATAGTTCTCGAGCCCATGTGTGCCGTGCTCGCGGCCGATGCCTGACTGCTTGAACCCACCGAAGGGGGCGTCCGCTGCGCCGAAGATGCGGTTGATCACTACAGTGCCCGCGTCGATCTGGCTGGCCATCCGTCGGGCCCGCGCGACATCGGTGGAGAACAGATATGCCTGCAGGCCGTACGGCGTGTCGTTCGCGATGTCGATCGCCTCCTGCTCGTCGTCGTAGGCGATCACGACCAGGACAGGTCCGAAGACCTCCTCGCGGGCGATGCGCATCTGGTTGGTGACGTCGGTGAACACCGTGGGCTTGACGTACCAGCCGCTCGGCAGTTCGTCAGGCCGGCCCTCGCCGCCGGTGAGCAGCGTCGCGCCCTCCTCCCGGGCCAGTCGGATGTAGCCCTGGACTCGATCGAACTGTGTCTGGTTGAGCACCGGTCCGATAGCGGTGTCCGCGTGGTCCGGGTCGCCGACCTTGAGCGTCGGGACAGTGGACTTGATAGCTTCGAGGATTTCGTCGAGCTTGTTGCGTGGGGCGAGGATGCGGGTTCCGGCGAAGCAGGTCTGGCCGTTGTTGAGGAAACCGGCCTGGAGGGCGGTGGCCACCGCGGTCGGGATGTCGGCGTCGTCCAGCACGATGCTGGGGCTCTTACCGCCGAGTTCGAGGGTCAGGCGTTTCATGGTGCCGGCGGCGTTGCGCATGATCTGTTGGCCTACGGCGGTCGATCCGGTAAAGCTGATCTTGGCGACGTCGGGGTGGGTGGTCAGCGCCTCGCCCACGACGGCGCCGCGGCCGGTGACGATGTTGACGACACCTGGCGGGAGTTGAGCTGCGTCGATGCACTCGGTCATGATCTGGGTCTGGATTGCGCTCAGCTCACTGGGCTTGACGACGATGGTGGTTCCGGCCGCGATCGCGGAGGCGAGCTTCTCGGCCACGAAGACGATGCTGAGGTTCCAGGGAGTGATCGCCACGGCTACCCCGATGGGCGCCATCTCGATGGTGCTCGTTCCCTGGGTGCGACTGAACGCGTAGTTCTCCAGGACCTCGGCGGCCTCGTCGAAGACGAGTGCCGCCTTGGGCATGACGGCTGTGACGAAGCTGCGCGGGCCGCCGTACTCCTCGATCATGGCGTTCGACAGGTCGTCGAGGCGGGCCGTGAAGGCCGCGCTCAGTCGGCGAAGGATCGCCAACCTCTCCTCGCGGGTGGTCCGGGAGAAGGACCGGAAGGCCCGCTTCGCGGCGGCGATCGCGGCGTTCGCGTCGACTTCGTCGGCTAGGAGGACCTGTCCGATCGGCTGTTCGGTTGCCGGATTGGTGAGAGGACCGAACTCCGTGCCGTGGGGGGTGACGAACTGTCCGTCGATGTAGATCTTGTCGATCGTTCGCACGGTGGTGCTCCGTTCTGCTGAATTAACGTGTCTTGCGGGGAAGCAGCGTCGCCACGCCGAGCGCGGCGACGCCAGTGATGCCGAGGGCGGCGAAGCCGTAGGTGTAGCCCTCCTCGGCCGGCAGTCCGCCGGTCGGCGTGTTGGCGCCGACAATCGCCGTCATCAGTGCCACGCCGAGCGATCCGCCGATGGTGCGAACGTTGGCTGTGACCCCATTTGCCACGCCGGTCTGTTCCGGGCGGACGGCGGTGACAATGACGGTGGCCATCGTCGAGAATCCTGTTCCGAGTGAGCCACCCAAAAGGGCCAGGGCGAGCGGCACCTGCCACCGGCTGTCATGGCTGAATGCGAGCATGGCTATTGCCGTGGTGTACAACGCCGACGCGGCGATGAGTACGAGACGGGCGCCGAACCGCCGAACGAGTGGGGCCGACGCCAGCCCAGCGAAGAACATGGTCACCGTCATCGGCAGCAACACCAGACCCGCCTCCGTGACGCTGGCCCCGAAGCCGTAGCCCACCTCGGGCGCCGTCTGCACGAAGACCGGCAGGAACGCCATGACGGCGAACAGGCCGACGCCGAACAGCAGGGACACGAGGTTCGTCGTCCACACGGCGGGCAGGCGCATCATTCGCATGTCGACGAGCGGCCGTTCCGAGACCTTCTCCACCTTGAACCACGTGACGGCGAGCAGCACGGCTGCCGTCAGCGGTACGAGCACCGCCGGCGACCGCCACCCCCAGTTGCTGGCCTGGCTGAGCGGAACGAGAAGCCCTACCAGCCAACCTGCCAGGAGTACGGTGGCGAGCCAGCTGATCGGGGTGGGGCTGCGGGACGACGAGGGCGGCACGATAGCGCGCGCAGCCGCCGCGGCGGCGGCTGTGAGTGCTGCCGGAATCCAGAACAGCGAACGAAGGCCCAGGGCGTTGGTGAGTGGTCCAGCCAGGACCATGCCCGCACCGCCGCCAACGGCGGCCAGTGCCGCTACGAAGCCGATCGCGCTGGGCGCCTTGTCCTCCGGGATCTCGTCGCGGATGATGCCGAACGCCAGCGGCAGCACGCCGCCGCCGAACCCCTGCAAGACCCGCCCGGCCAGCATGAGCTCGATTCCCGGGGCCACAGCGGAGAGCACAGCTCCCGCGGTCAGCGCGGCGAGTGAGACGACCAGTACGCGGTCTCGGCCGTATCGGTCGCCGAGCCGCCCGGCCACCGGTGTGCTCACCGACGCGGACAGCAGGAACGCGGTCACGATCCAGGCGACCAGCGTCGGGGATGTGTCGAGCTCCTCCTGAAGCGCTGGAAGCACAGGGTTGATCAGCGATTGGAGCACCGCGAACGAGAAGACGGCAAGCAGGACCACGGCCAAGATGACGCGCGGTGCGGCTCTGCGGGCAGGCGGACGGGATGGCATGTTGCGACCAATCGGGAACAGTGAGGGATCCGGCCGGCCGGCGCCGGGGATGCTGGCCAGCCGGAGCCGTTGACGCGGTCAGGCGATGTAGGCCGGGCCGCTGTTGCCCTCGGCCTGGTAGCCGTGGTGGGTGCGCTCAGTGCGGGTGGTCTCCGCGACGGTCCAGGCGT
>NZ_JBITMV010000049.1:0-5351 GCF_044466625.1 Micromonospora sp. NPDC049366 | reverse complement strand
GGCCTGGACCGGGCCAAAGACGGCCGACGTCGGCGAGCGACCACACCCGATTTTCCCGCATGCGCGGCGCTCCGAAGGAGCCCAGAAACTGACAGGGCAGACACCCCGGGCGTACCGCTGCGATGGCACCACGACCCTTCTGCCGGACCGCGCCTCAACACCGTTCAGGCACGTAGCAGTTCGCTGATCTCCGCGACCGTGGCCTTGGCGGTGCGGCTCGCGCCGACCAACGTCGCCGACGCGGCGCCGGTCCAGTCGCCGTAGCCGAGTAGGAAAAGGCGGGGCTCGTCGACCGACCGGGTGCCCACGGTCGGCACCCGATCGTCGGCGACGGACAGTCCGAGGGGCGCCAGGTGCGCGAGATTCGGCTGGAAGCCCGTGCACCAGATGATGGCGTCGCAACCCAACTCCGTACCGCTGGCCCAGGCGACACCGCCCGGGGTCAGCCGCTGGAACATCGGCTGCGCGGTGAGGACGCCGCGGGCACGAGCGTCGCGGACGCTGGGAACCATGACGATGTCACCGACGTCGGATACGCCCCGCGGGGATCCCTGCTCAGCGTGCCGTGTGGCCACGCCGAACAGGACCCGCCCGTCGACATCGTCGGGCATGAAGCGCGGTGGGCGCAGCGCGACCCAGGTGGTGTCGGCGACCTGTGACACCTCGGCAAGGATCTGGGCGGCCGAATTACCCCCACCGACGACCACCACCCGTTGGCCTCGGAACGGCTCCGGCGAGTCGTAGTTGACGGTGTGTGGCTGGAAGCCGGTGAACCGGTCGCGCCCGGGCAGGTCGGGGATGTAGGGACGTTCCCAGGTGCCGGTCGCGGAGATCACGTACCGGGCCCGCCAGGTGCCGGCCGAGGTCTCCACCTGCAGCTCGTCGCCGACAGCGCGGACGGAGTGCGCTCGCACCGGACGGTGGACCCTCAGCTCGTAACGGTGCTCGTAGGCGCGCAGATAGTTCACGACATGCTCGGCGGTCGGAAACGCCTCACCCTCCTGCCGGGGCATCCCCCATCCGGGCAACGGACTGTACTCGGCCGGAGAGAACAAGCGCAGCGACCTCCAGCCGTGCCGCCACGCCCCGCCTGGCTGGGACTGGGCGTCGAGGATGCTGTAGTCCAGCCCGGCGCGGCGAAGGTAGTAACCCGCCGCCAGTCCCGCTTGCCCCCCGCCGAGAACCAGCACCTCGCGCGACCCAGACATGCCCGGCACCCCCTCTCGTCAACCTGACCATGCCGGCGGAACACGGCGGCCGCGCCCCAGGGCCCACAGCTGTCCAGTGCGCGCGGCGGGCACCAGCCACCTGCGGCAATGATCACCGACGGGCGATGCTGAGAGTTCACCCGCCCCTGCCGACGGGGTACACGCGGCGTCCCATGAACGAACAGCCGTACCGGTTCGAGCGCCGAGGGTTCCCCTCGCCGATCTTCGTCGGCATCGGAATGCCCGGACAACGCTCGTCGGCCACCGGCGCTTCACGGCGTGGTCGCACCAGCCCCGCGTCGAATGCCGCGATCACCAGCTGCGCCCGATCCCGGGCGGCCAACTTCGCCAACAGGTGCGTGATGTGCGTCTTCACCGAGATCACCAGGGCGGCGGCGATCTCGTCGTTCGACAGACCGCCCCCGATCAGCGTGAGCACCTCGACCTCGCGGCTGGTCAGCCGACACAGCGTCGGCGTCGGTCGGTCCGGGCGGGGCGCCGCGACGTAGTGCGCGACGAGCCGGGTAAGGATCGACGGCGCGAACAGCGATTCACCGTGACGGGTGCGGCGGATCGCGTCGATCAGCTCTTCGGGGCGGGCGTCCTTGAGCAGGAAACCGGACGCGCCTGCGCGCAGCGCATCGTAGACGTACTCGTCGAGGGCGAACATGCTCAGGACCAGAACGCGGGCGGTGGACAGCGCCGGGTCGGCACAGATGCGACGGGTGGCCTCGATGCCGTCGAGGTACGGCATCCGGACGTCCATCAGGATGACGTCGGGGCGCGTGGTGCGGGCGCACGCAACGGCGTGCGCACCGTCAGCGGCCTCGCCGACGACAGCCACATCCGGCTCGTTGTTGATGATCATGGCGATGCTATGGCGCGACTACCGGGGTACGGCGCGGAACCATGTCTCCCGGTCGCCCGGGTCGGGGCCTCGCCGCGGCAACGTCGGCGGGTCCTCGCCGGTCACCGGCGCGTAGTGGTCGAAGGTGGTGGTCAGGACGGCCTCACCCCCGGTGAGGTCGGGAAGGGCGGCGACGACCTGCGGCACCCGCGCGGACGGCAGCGTGCCGCTCACCTCGAGGTACCCGCCGGCGACGGCGGTGGCGTCCACGACCGCGCCGAGCCGCCCCAGCACAGCCATCACCGTCTCCACCGCGTGCGGGGGGAGGTTCACGTCGAACCGCTCGATCGGTTGACACACCCGGGTGCCGGCCCGGCGCAGGGACGCGGCGACCACGACCGGGGCGAGGTTGCGGAAGTCCGCCGCCACCGTCGAGATGGACTTGTCGAACCTCTGGTGCGGCCTGCTCTGCCGCGGCCAGTACCGGGAGGCGGTCATGGTGACCGTGCAGTCGGTGACCGGCCAACCGTGGCGGCCCTGCCGCAGCGCCGCCCGTACCCCCTCCTCCGTGGCGGCGACGAACGCCGGCGGGAGCCGACCGGGCTCGACGCCGGGGCGGAACTCGATGCCGTGCCCGATCGGGGCGGCGTCGATGCGCAGTCCCAGCCCGGCCAGGTACGGGTTGCCGCGCTCGCGCACCCGCTCCTCGGCGGCTCCGGACCCGGCCACCCGCTCGATGCAGGCCGTCAGCGTGCCGGAGAACCGCACCCGAACGCCGTACCGGTCCTCCATGAGCGCGGCCAGCACCTCCTTCTGCACCTCGCCGTGCAGGCGGACGACCGCCTCCGCCTGCTGCTCGTCGAGGCGCAGATCCACCAACGGGTCCTCGTCGGCCAACTCGGCCAGGCCGGCGAACATCGCCAGGCGCTGCGCCGGGTCCACCGGCTCGACGACCGCCTGCCTGGTCGGCGGCGGGAACCGGTAGACGTGCCGCCGCGGTGGGTCCCCGACGTGCTGGCCGATGCGGGCCGACAGGCCGCGCACCGCCGCGATCTGCCCGGCGGACACCGAGGGGCGCACCAGGGCGCCCTCGGGCTCGACGACGGCGATCTGGGTCACCGTCTGGGGATGGGCGTCGGCGAGCCGTATGCGGTCGCGCACGCGCAGCCGCCCGGACCACAACCGCAGCCAGGCTCGCCGCCCCTGCCCATCCCGATCGACGGCGAAGACCGTTCCCGAGAGGGCGCCCTCCCGCTGCGGGGAACGCGGCAGCAGGTCCGCGAGCAGGCCGCACAGCTGCCGCACCCCGGCGCCGGTGATCGCCGAGCCGCACACGAGCGGGCTGAGCCGGGCGTGGCGTACCGCGTTGCGGAGCGCGCGCCGGGCGTCGCGGACGCGGACCGGCTCGTCCGCCAGCCACCGCGCCGCCACCGCGTCGTCGACCTCCGCCACCGCCTCCATCACCGGTTCGGCGTCGAGGCCCACCGCCCGCACCCGGGCGTCGCGCGTGCCCTGGCCGACGACCGTGCTGAGCACGACCGGACGTGCCCCGAGCCGGTGGCCCACCTGGGCCACCACTCGGTCGACGTCGGCGCCGCGGCGGTCCACCTTGTTGAGGAAGAACACCGTCGGTACGCCGATGCGGCGCAGCGCCCGCCAGATCGCCACGGTCTGCGGCTGCACGCCCTCCACGCTCGACACGACGAGCACGGCGGCGTCCAGCACGGCCAGCGACCGCTCGACCTCCGCGATGAAATCGGGGTGGCCGGGGGTGTCCAGCAGGTTGACGGTCAGATCACCGATCGTGATCGACGTGACGGCGGCCCGGATGGTGATGCCGCGCCGGCGCTCCAGCTCCATCGAGTCGGTCCGCGTCGTGCCGGCGTCGACGCTGCCCAGCCGGGACACGGCACCTGCCTCGTAGAGCAGGCGCTCGGTCAGGCTGGTCTTTCCGGCATCAACATGGGCGACGATTCCGAGGTTCACCAATGCCACAGCAGAACTCCACGATAGGACGGTCAAGGGTCCGGAACGTGGAAGCTGCTCGCATTGTCACTCCTCGTCGTGGTCGCGGCGCCGACGCCGGTGATGGACGTACGGCGGTGAGCCGTCGCCAGGTTCGCACAGCCGCCACGCCGCCACCACCGAATTCGTACGGCCCGACCCTCCGCGCCCGCGACCGAGCCGTCAGGTGCGTGCGTCGAGCCAACGGCGCCAGCTCGTGCGGGTCGGAGTCTGCTCGGGGTGCGCGGCCACCTGGAGGATGAACTGCGCTCGGAGCTGGACCAGGGGATCGTCGGCGAGCGTCAGCATCTCCACCTCGTGGAGAAGCGGCGAGTCGTGGAGGTGACGGACCAGGCTGGCGTACAACCAGTCCTTGCACCGATACGGCCGCCTCAGTGCCGCAAGAGTCAGCTCGGCGATCTCGGGCTTGATGACCTCCGGGAGACCGCGCCGGTTGAAGTGGCGAAGGACCGTCTCCTTCGTTCCCCAGCGGGACCACATCCACGACTCCGGCGCATCCCACTCCTCGGGATACTCCGTCTCCCAGCGCAGGTAGAGGGCGGCGATCGGCGCCCACCGCGCGTGGCCGGCGCGGTCCTCGTCGGAAGCGTCTCGGAAGGCGCGGAAAGGCCCGTAGATCGTCTGGTCCTCACGCCACCGGAAGTCAGCCCGCGCGCTGTCCAGCGCTGCGGCCAGCCGGGCCTGACTGGACCTCGACCGGTAATGCGCTGCCCACAGGCCGTTCGACAGGTGCAACGCGTCGCTCGCCGCGGCGAGCAGTGCCTGATGACGAGCAAGCGCCTGACGCCGGACGATCGGGTCGACCGCCACCAGGTCGAACAGCCAGGAGTAGTCGCCGCGCGGCTCCGCGAACACCACGGCAGCTTGCCATCCCCGCGCGCCCAGGAGGTAGGCCACCGGCACGTGCCGTTCCCCTCGTAGCGCGGAGGTCAGCGGGGATAGGAGGTTATGGCTGGCTCGAGACGCTGGTTCGATGCGGAGTTCCGTACGGAGACGGTGCGTACCGCTCGGGAGACTGGGAAGTCGTCGCTCCGCCTCGCGGGGTAACCCCTCCTCCGGGCGTAGGCGGTACCTCAGTCAATCAACACGTCGTTCGCTCTTCGTCCCCGTGGCGGTCGCTACGTGCGGCTGTGGATGGTACTGCGATGACGCCGTGCGCCCATGTAGTTCGGTATCTGCTAGCGGACACTGAAAAATCCATGCTGACGGACAGTTGAGTCCCTTCTCGCGGACAGCAGAAGTCCTGCTGGGCGGTCAGGTGATCTCCGTCT
>NZ_JBITMV010000048.1:0-5410 GCF_044466625.1 Micromonospora sp. NPDC049366 | reverse complement strand
CGACGTCCGGGAATTGGGGTGGAAAACGCGTCAGGGCCACCCTCACAAAGGGTGGCCCTGACGGGAAGATTGTCCGGCGGTGTCCTACTCTCCCACACCCTCCCGAGTGCAGTACCATCGGCGCTGGAGGGCTTAGCTTCCGGGTTCGGAATGTAACCGGGCGTTTCCCCTCCGCCATGACCGCCGTAACACTATCGACATATCAAACAACACCCAACGGGTCTGTTGTTCGCTTGTCGGGAGTTGCACAGTGGACGCGTAGCAGCTTAGTAGTCAAGTCCTCGGCCTATTAGTACCGGTCGACTGAACCCGTTACCGGGCTTACATCTCCGGCCTATCAACCCAGTCGTCTAGCTGGGGGCCTTACCCACAAAAATGTGGTGGGATACCTCATCTTGAAGCGAGCTTCCCGCTTAGATGCTTTCAGCGGTTATCCCTTCCGAACGTAGCTAACCAGCCGTGCCCCTGGCGGGACAACTGGCACACCAGAGGTTCGTCCGTCCCGGTCCTCTCGTACTAGGGACAGCCCTTCTCAAGTATCCTACGCGCACGGCGGATAGGGACCGAACTGTCTCACGACGTTCTAAACCCAGCTCGCGTACCGCTTTAATGGGCGAACAGCCCAACCCTTGGGACCTGCTACAGCCCCAGGATGCGACGAGCCGACATCGAGGTGCCAAACCATCCCGTCGATATGGACTCTTGGGGAAGATCAGCCTGTTATCCCCGGGGTACCTTTTATCCGTTGAGCGACACCGCTTCCACACGCAAGTGCCGGATCACTAGTCCCGACTTTCGTCCCTGCTCGACCTGTCAGTCTCACAGTCAAGCTCCCTTGTGTACTTGCACTCAACACCTGATTGCCAACCAGGCTGAGGGAACCTTTGGGCGCCTCCGTTACCCTTTAGGAGGCAACCGCCCCAGTTAAACTACCCACCAGACACTGTCCCTGAACCGGATAACGGTCCGAAGTTAGATACCCAAATCAACCAGAGTGGTATTTCAAGATTGCCTCCCCACCAACTGGCGTTGATGGTTCACCGGCTCCCACCTATCCTACACAAGCTAATTCGGATACCAATGTCAAGCTATAGTAAAGGTCCCGGGGTCTTTCCGTCCTGCCGCGCGTAACGAGCATCTTTACTCGTACTGCAATTTCGCCGGGCCTGTGGTTGAGACAGTGGGGAAGTCGTTACGCCATTCGTGCAGGTCGGAACTTACCCGACAAGGAATTTCGCTACCTTAGGATGGTTATAGTTACCACCGCCGTTTACTGGCGCTTAAGTTCTCCGCTTCGCCCCCGAAAGAGCTAACAGGTCCCCTTAACGTTCCAGCACCGGGCAGGCGTCAGTCCATATACATCGAATTACTTCTTCGCATGGACCTGTGTTTTTAGTAAACAGTCGCTTCCCCCTGCTCTCTGCGGCCATACAACGCTCCACCCGCGCGGGGCTTCACGTCTCCGGCCCCCCTTCTCCCTAAGTTACGGGGGCAATTTGCCGAGTTCCTTAACCACAGTTCGCCCGATCGCCTCGGTATTCTCTACCTGACCACCTGTGTCGGTTTGGGGTACGGGCCGCTAAGAACTCGCTAGAGGCTTTTCTCGGCAGCATAGGATCACTGACTTCACCTGAATCGGCTCGGCATCACGTCTCAGCCTCATGCACCGCGGATTTGCCTACGGTACGGCCTACACGCTTACCCCGGCACAACCACCGGCCGGGCTCAGCTACCTTCCTGCGTCACCCCATCGCTTGACTACTACCCGCCAGGTTCCCACGCTCCCCACCCTCAACCCGAAGGTCTTGGATGGATTGGATGGTTAGCACAACGAGGTTCATCAGGGTCGCTCTTTCGCGGGTACGGGAATATCAACCCGTTGTCCATCGACTACGCCTCTCGGCCTCGCCTTAGGTCCCGACTCACCCAGGGCGGATTAGCCTGGCCCTGGAACCCTTGGTCATCCGGCGGAAGGGTTTCTCACCCTTCTTTCGCTACTCATGCCTGCATTCTCACTCGTGCCGCGTCCACAACTAGGTCACCCCGCTGCTTCACCCCCGGCACGACGCTCCCCTACCCATCCACACACCTGCACAAGGAATCACGTCCAAGCGAGGTTGAAATGTGAATGCCACAGCTTCGGCGGTGTGCTTGAGCCCCGCTACATTGTCGGCGCGGAACCACTTGACCAGTGAGCTATTACGCACTCTTTAAAGGGTGGCTGCTTCTAAGCCAACCTCCTGGTTGTCTATGCGACCCCACATCCTTTTCCACTTAGCACACGCTTAGGGGCCTTAGCTGGTGATCTGGGCTGTTTCCCTCTCGACTACGAAGCTTATCCCCCGCAGTCTCACTGCCGCGCTCTCACTTACCGGCATTCGGAGTTTGGCTGATTTCGGTAAGCTTGTGGGCCCCCTAGACCATCCAGTGCTCTACCTCCGGCAAGAAACACGCGACGCTGCACCTAAATGCATTTCGGGGAGAACCAGCTATCACGGAGTTTGATTGGCCTTTCACCCCTAACCACAGGTCATCCCCCAACTTTTCAACGTTGGTGGGTTCGGCCCTCCACGCGGTCTTACCCGCGCTTCAGCCTGCCCATGGCTAGATCACTCCGCTTCGGGTCTAGGACACGCGACTGAATCGCCCTATTCAGACTCGCTTTCGCTACGGCTCCCCCACACGGGTTAACCTCGCCACATGCCACTAACTCGCAGGCTCATTCTTCAAAAGGCACGCCGTCACCCCGCAAGGCTCCGACGGATTGTAGGCGAACGGTTTCAGGTACTATTTCACTCCCCTCCCGGGGTACTTTTCACCATTCCCTCACGGTACTCGTCCGCTATCGGTCACCAGGAAGTATTTAGGCTTACCAGGTGGTCCTGGCAGATTCACGGCAGATTTCAGGAGTCCGCCGCTACTCGGGAACACCCACAGAAGACCAGCAGCTTTCACCTACCGGACTATCACCGTCTACGGTCAGCCTTTCCAGACTGTTCAACTAGCCACTAGCTTTGTAACTTCTCGAACACGTGTCAGCATGTTCAGCAGGGTCCCACAACCCCAACCACGCAACCCCTGACAGGTATCACACGCAGCCGGTTTAGCCTCAATCCGCTTTCGCTCGCCACTACTCACGGAATCACTATTTGTTTTCTCTTCCTACGGGTACTGAGATGTTTCACTTCCCCGCGTTCCCTCCACACACCCTATGTGTTCAGGTGTGGGTGACTGGACATGACTCCAGCCGGGTTCCCCCATTCGGACACCCTGGGATCACAGCTCGGTTGACAGCTCCCCCAGGCCTATCGCGGCCTCCCACGTCCTTCATCGGCTCCTGGTGCCAAGGCATCCACCGTTCGCCCTTGACAACTTGACCACAAAGATGCTCGCGTCCACTGTGCAATTCTCAACAAACGACCAACCCACAACCCACAGCATGACACCAAACCCGACCACCGCCGGCGGTATGCCACACCAGGCCATGCCTGGCGCCTCCACGAGCACTCACGCTCGCCTCAAGGCTCTGAAAGACAACCAACGGTTGTTCCTTCAGGACCCAACAGGGTGCTAATCACCATCCGCCAGCCGCACCAAAGCCATCGTTCCCTACCACCAAGGTGGTCGTACTAGACGCTCCGGCCGTTGCCCGCCGACAGCTCGCCAGTGTCTCCGCCAATGAGCACCCCGACCCGACATCCGCAGGTCGCGGGCTCCATACCGCCTTTCGACGGATGGTGCTCCTTAGAAAGGAGGTGATCCAGCCGCACCTTCCGGTACGGCTACCTTGTTACGACTTCGTCCCAATCGCCAGCCCCACCTTCGACGGCTCCCTCCACAAGGGTTGGGCCACCGGCTTCGGGTGTTGCCGACTTTCGTGACGTGACGGGCGGTGTGTACAAGGCCCGGGAACGTATTCACCGCAGCGTTGCTGATCTGCGATTACTAGCGACTCCGACTTCACGGGGTCGAGTTGCAGACCCCGATCCGAACTGAGACCGGCTTTTTGGGATTCGCTCCACCTCACGGTATCGCAGCCCATTGTACCGGCCATTGTAGCATGCGTGAAGCCCTGGACATAAGGGGCATGATGACTTGACGTCATCCCCACCTTCCTCCGAGTTGACCCCGGCAGTCTTCGATGAGTCCCCGCCATAACGCGCTGGCAACATCGAACGAGGGTTGCGCTCGTTGCGGGACTTAACCCAACATCTCACGACACGAGCTGACGACAGCCATGCACCACCTGTGACCGCCCCCGAAGGACCCCACATCTCTGCAGGTTTTGCGGCCATGTCAAACCCAGGTAAGGTTCTTCGCGTTGCATCGAATTAATCCGCATGCTCCGCCGCTTGTGCGGGCCCCCGTCAATTCCTTTGAGTTTTAGCCTTGCGGCCGTACTCCCCAGGCGGGGCGCTTAATGCGTTAGCTGCGGCACAGGGAACCGGAGAGGCCCCCCACACCTAGCGCCCAACGTTTACAGCGTGGACTACCAGGGTATCTAATCCTGTTCGCTCCCCACGCTTTCGCTCCTCAGCGTCAGTATCGGCCCAGAGACCCGCCTTCGCCACCGGTGTTCCTCCTGATATCTGCGCATTTCACCGCTACACCAGGAATTCCAGTCTCCCCTACCGAACTCTAGCCTGCCCGTATCGACCGCAGGCTTGGGGTTGAGCCCCAAGTTTTCACGGTCGACGCGACAAGCCGCCTACGAGCTCTTTACGCCCAATAAATCCGGACAACGCTCGCGCCCTACGTCTTACCGCGGCTGCTGGCACGTAGTTGGCCGGCGCTTCTTCTGCAGGTACCGTCACTTGCGCTTCGTCCCTGCTGAAAGAGGTTTACAACCCGAAGGCCGTCATCCCTCACGCGGCGTCGCTGCATCAGGCTTCCGCCCATTGTGCAATATTCCCCACTGCTGCCTCCCGTAGGAGTCTGGGCCGTGTCTCAGTCCCAGTGTGGCCGGTCGCCCTCTCAGGCCGGCTACCCGTCGTCGCCTTGGTAGGCCATCACCCCACCAACAAGCTGATAGGCCGCGAGCCCATCCCAGGCCGAAAAACTTTCCACCCCCAGACATGCGTCCGAAGGTCCTATCCGGTATTAGCCCCCGTTTCCGAGGGTTATCCCAAAGCCTAGGGCAGGTTGCTCACGTGTTACTCACCCGTTCGCCGCTCGAGTACCCCGAAGGGCCTTTCCGCTCGACTTGCATGTGTTAAGCACGCCGCCAGCGTTCGTCCTGAGCCAGGATCAAACTCTCCAACAAAAACTTGGAAAAGCAATCCCGACAACAAAAGTGTTGCCAAAGGAATCCCAACCAGCCAGACAAAAGCCCGACCAGTCCGGGGTATAAATCAATTTGGCACTGGCTTATCAAGCACCCTGTTGAGTTCTCAAAGAACAACCACACACC
>NZ_JBITMV010000047.1:0-6282 GCF_044466625.1 Micromonospora sp. NPDC049366 | reverse complement strand
TCCTCGGTTGTCCTCACAAACCATCGATGATCAACGCGGTGGCCGTCTTCATGCCCCCGCCACGCCCAACGCCGAAGCCAAGTGACGTTGGAGTATTAGCTGCCTAGCGTGTACTCGCCGGGGTGGGGGACGGTGACGACCGTCCAGTTCCCGTCGGCCGCGACCGTCGCGCCGCTGGACGCGGTCAACCAGCGGCTGTGCCGGACCCGGACCGTCACTGGGCCGGCGGTCGGTGCGTAAAAGGCCACCGTCGCGCCGTCGGCGCGGACCAACTCGGCGGGGGCCGCGACCAATGGCGTCGGGTCGACCACCGCCCAGACCTTCCAGTGCGGGCCGGACCACACCGGTGTCAGGTACGGCAGCCCGCCCTCGACCAGTTCTGCCTCGGCCCGCCCCACCCAGGACAGCGGGGCGTCCGGCACCGCCACGTACTGCACGGCGTTCTCGGCCAGCCAGGCCCGGTAACTGGCCGGGGTCAGCGGCACACCGGTGCCAGTCGCGCCGGGCACGGTGGTGAAGAAGAGCGGGTTGCGGTCGATGTCGGCCTGCCGCAGCCAGCCCCGGGCCAGCGGCACCTCGCCGAGGCGGGCCGCCTCCCAGTAGTTGCGCGTCGGCGGCACCTCCACCCGGCCGGTGAGCCGCTGCTCGCCAAGGAACGCGCGCAGTGGCGCGTAGTAGTCCGGCGCGCTGGTCGGGTCTCCGATGCTGCGCAGGTCGGCGGGGACGACCGGCGGCTGCCAGACGCAGACGGCCGCCAGCAGGACGGCCAGGCCGACCCCACCCAGCAGCCGGGCCGGCACCGGCTTGACGGCCCGCCGACGGGCCAGCCGAGTCGACAGCCAGGCCGGTGGACGGGCGGCGGCAGCCAGCACCGGCAGCGCGAACATCGTCGCCAACCGGGTCGCGTTCAACCCCACCGGCGTGTGGACTCCGGCGGCGACAAGCACCCCGGCGGCGGCCAGCAGCGCGCCGAACCGCACCGGCCGGTACGCCACAAGCGCCGCCACCACCAGGCTCGTGACCACCGCCCGGACGGTGTCGGTGCGGCTGATGTTCATCCAGCCGCCGTCGCCGAAGAGCACCGCGGTCGCGGCCAGGGGCACGGCCGCCGCGACCCCGAGCGCCAGCCCGTCGGCGTACCGGCGGCTGAGCAGCAACGCGACGCCGGCCAGGCCGACGAACAGGCCGGCCACCGGGCTCGTCGCCGAGGCCAGGAGCGCGGCGACCGCGGCCAGCCCGAGCCTGCGACCCTGGGGCACGCCTCGGCTGAGCGCGAGCAGCGCGGCCAGCCCGAACGCCACACCGAGGGCGTAGGTGACCCGGCCGGAGACCAGGTTGCCGGCGAGCGTGCCGACCCCGACCAGGCTGCCCGACAGCGGCCGGGGCACCGCACTGTGGGTCAGCAACGCGGCCAGCGCGGCAGCCGACGCCACCAGTGCCAGAGCGCCGGTCACCCGGACGCCGAGCAACGCCATGACCGGCTGCGACACCAGGCTGTAGCCGAACTGCTGGACCCCGCCGTACCAGCGCAGGTCGACGGGGGACGCGCCGTGGGCGGCGAAGAAGTCGGCGCGGGCCACCTGCGCGGCCAGGTCCGAACCGAGGCGGGGCAGGGCGAGGTAGACCGCCCCGAGCACGAGCGCGGAGCCGGTGGCGACCGCCACCACCCGACTGCTCCGCATGCCCACCTCCGTACCGCGACAACGGTACTGGCAGCATGTCCCGCGTGCCTCACCACCTCGCGCGTTGGACCGGACTGGCGGGATCCGCGCTGCTGGCCGTCGCCGCCGCCCTCGGCGGAGCGCTGCCCCACGGCGATCTTCGGCCGACCCCGCTGAGCATCTGGCAGGGCCCGAACGGGCCGCTGATCATCCTCGGTTGGCTGGTGGGGACGGGTCTGCTGGCGTACGCCTGGTGGTCGCTGCGGGACGCGGATCTCCCGGTGCGGTGGGTGCTGGTCACCGTCGCGCTCTGGCTGCTGCCGCTGCTGTTCACGCCGCCGCTGGGCAGCCGCGACGTCTACGCGTACGCCTGTCAGGGCGCCAGCTACGCCGGTGGGATCAACCCGTACGAACAGGGCGTCAGCGCGCTGCCCTGCCCGTGGCTGGACACCATGTCGTACATCTGGCGGGACACCCCCGCCCCGTACGGTCCGCTCTTCGTGGTGTTGTCCGGCGCGGTGGTGTCGGCGACCGGCTCGCTGATCGGCAGCATCGCGCTGTTCCGTCTGCTCGCCGTGGCCGGGGTCGCGCTGACCGCGGCGGCCGTGCCGGTACTGGCCCGCCGCTGCGGGGTGCCCGCCGGTCGGGCGCTGTGGCTGGCGCTGGCCAGCCCGCTGGTCGCGGTGCACCTGGTCTCCGGTGCGCACAACGACGCGATCATGGTCGGGCTGCTGGTCGCCGGGCTGGCGGTGGTGGCGTCCCGGCCGGGCCGTCCCGGTCCGCTGCTCACCGGCGGCGTGCTGCTCGGGCTGTCCGCCGCGATCAAGGTGACCGCGCTGGTCGTGGTGCCGTTCGCGGCGCTGGCCGCGATCGTCGGCGGGTACTCCGTCCGCGCGCTGATCCGCCACGGCGGCTGGGTGGTCGGCGGCGCGGTCGGGGTCATGGTGGCGGTGACCGTCGCCGCCGGGCTCGACTTCGGCTGGATCAGCGGCCTCGAACAGGGCAACCTGGTCATCGCGTGGACGTCGCCGTCGACCGCCGTCGGGCAGACCGTCGGCTACCTGGGGCTGCCGTTCGGCTGGCACGGCGACGCGCTGCCGGTGACCCGGGCGATCGGCATGGCGGTCCTCGCCGTGCTGCTGGTCGGGCTCTGGTGGCGCGCCCGCACCCGCGAGCCGCTGCCCTACGCCGGTCTGGCGCTGGCCGCCACGGTGGCCCTCGCGCCGCTGTTCCACCCCTGGTACTGGACCTGGCCGCTGACCGTGCTCGCCGCCACCACGCCGCGCGTCCGGTGGGCGGTGCTGGTCGCGCTGGTGTCGTCGTTCCTGGTGCTCGCCGACGGCACGGGTCTGCCCCGATACACCAAGACCGTCGGCGCGCCGCTGATGACGCTGTTGGTGATCGTGGTGGTGGTCCGCTTGGTACGGTCGGCTCGGGCGGCCCGCCGGCCGGTCGCCGTGGAATGAGGGGGGCGCGCCGGTGACCGCAGCCGGCGGACGTCCGACGCCGGTCGTCGCCGTCGACGCGAGCGGCGAGGGCCGGGCCCGCCTGGCCCGCTGGGCCGGCCTGGCCGGCGCGCTGCTGCTCGCCGTCGCCGGCTACCTGGGCGGCGCGCTGCCGTCCGCGCCGCTGCGGACCACACCGGTGAGCATCTGGCAGGGGCCGCACGGCCCGGTGGTCGTCGGAGCATGGCTGGTCGGCACCGGACTGCTGGTCGGCGCCTGGTGGGCGCTGCGCCGAGGAGTCCCCTCCACCGGGTGGGCCTACCGCACCGCCGGGCTGTGGGCGCTGCCGCTGCTGGCGACCGCGCCGCTGGGCAGCCGCGACGTCTACTCGTACGCCTGTCAGGGCTGGGCGTACGCGCACGGCGTCGACCCGTACGCGACCGGGGTCGCCGAGGCCGGCTGCCCGTGGCTGGACACGGTCTCGCCGATCTGGCGGGACACCCCCGCCCCGTACGGGCCGCTCTTCGTGCTGCTCGCCGCGCTGGCGGTGCTCCTCGGCGGCGGACTGACCGGCACGATCGTGCTGCTGCGCCTGGTCGCCGTGGCCGGGGTGCTGCTGGTCGCGCTCTGCCTGCCCGGGCTGGCGCGCGCCGCCGGCGTACCGACCCGGCGGGCGGCCTGGCTGCTGCTCGCCTCCCCGCTGCTCGGCGTCCACCTGGTGGCCGGGGCGCACAACGACGCGGTGATGCTCGGGCTGCTCCTGCTCGGGCTGCTGGTGCTGGTGCGCTACCCGGGCAAGCCCCGCCCGCTGGTGATCGCGGGGGTGCTGCTCGGGCTGGCGGTCGCCGTGAAGGCCAGCGCCGTCGTGGTGCTGCCGTTCGCCGCGCTGGCCGCCGTGCGGGGCCGCTACACCGTACGGGCGCTGCTGCGCGACGCCGGCTGGCTCGCCGCCGGGGTGCTGGCCGCCCTGCTGGTCGTCTCGCTCGGGTCGGGGCTCGGCCTCGGCTGGGTCGGCGGCCTCACCCACAGCGCCGACTCCGCCCAGTGGACCTCGCCGCCGACCGCGGTCGGGTTCGTCGCCGACTACGCGGGGGATCTGCTCGGCCGGCGTACGGACGCGGTGCCGGTGGCCCGGGCGGTGGGGCTGCTGCTGCTCGCGGTGGTGCTGGTGGCGCTCTGGTGGCGGGCGTGGACGGCGCTGCGCGGGCTCAACGACGCCCGGCAGCGGGTCGCCCGGCTGGCGGCGGCCCGACCCCGGGTGACGCTGCGCTCCGCCGGGCTGGCGCTGGCGGCCACGGTGGTGCTGGCCCCGGTCTTCCACCCCTGGTACGCCACCTGGCCGCTGGCCCTGCTCGCGGTCGCCGCGACCCGCACCACCTGGTTCGTGCTGCCCTGCGCGCTCGCCGCGTGCCTCACCCTGCCGGACGGCACGAACCTGGCCCGGTTCAGCAAGGCGCCCGGCGCCGTGGTGATGACCGCCCTGGTCCTGACCCTGGTGACCCTGGCCCTGACCCGGCGCCTGCGGGCAGCCCGCGCCCGCGCCTCCGGGCCTCCGCCCGGTCGATCATGAGCTCGGCGGCGGATCGTCGACGACGAGCCGAGACCTCATGATCGACGCGCGGTCGCCCAGGGAGCGGGCGGGGACGGTGGCGGGGGTCAGCGGCGGGCGCCGCAGGTGGGGCAGGGGGCGGGGCTGTCGCGGTGGGGCAGGCGGCGGCGCAGGGCGAGCGCCAGCGGCAGCAGTGCGGGGCCGACCAGCCCGATCACGACGGCCGTCGCGGCCAGCTCGGACCAGATCGCGACGGTCATGCCGACCCCGTCGACCGCCGCGGCCAGCGGCTGCAGCGCGAGCAGGCCGATCGGCGTGAGCAGGACCAGCGCCGCCCAGACACCCCGATGGTCGGCGCGCAGGGCGAACCCGGCCGCGAGCAGCAGCGTCACCGCGAGCAGCGCGATGGCGGAACCCGGCAGCACCGGCACCGCCGTCCAGGTGTGGTAGCTGGCGCCGAAGACGCCCGGGGAGAGCTGGTGCGCCGTGGTCCCCGCGAGGGCGACGGCGATCAGTGGCGCCGCCCGCGGTGCCGCCGGCAGCGCGGCCGGCAGGCCGAGCGCGACCAGGCCCAACGCGACCTGCGGCACCAGCACGAACAGGGGTGGGCGTGGCAGGTCGACGAGCGCGGCGGCCGGGACGAGGGCGACGGTGAGCAGCACCGCCGCCGCGACGGTACGCCGGGTCCACCGACCGGGTGCCAGGGCGTGCACCACCGCGGCGAGCAGCCACACGGTCCACGCGCCGATGCCGAGGGAGACGAACGGTCCGGCGGTCGGCATGCCCAGCCCGGCGGGTGCGGGGCGCAGCTCCAGCAGCGACCAGGCCGCGGCGAGCGCGGTCGCGGTGAGGAAGGCGAGGACGGCGGCGAGGCGTACGCCCGGAATCAGGTCGACCGCCCCGGCGGCCCGCAGCCGCTGGCGGAGGCCGCCGCGCACGAGGTCGGCGGCGTCGGCGGCCGACGGCCACCGCTGGTCCGGTCGGGCCAGGTCGAGGTACGTCCCGACGATCTCGGCGCCCCGGGACCGGCGGTACTCCGTGGGGTACGCGCCGAGCAGGCGCAGGTAGCGGCGCTCCAGGTCGGTCATGCCAGACCTCCGGCGGTACGCGGGGCGAGCGGCCGGCCGGCCCGGGCGCGGGCCCGCAGCCGGTTGGTGGCCGCCTCGACGTTGCGGCGCAGGCGCTCGGTCTCGGCGCTGAGGGTGGCGTCGCCGGCGGGGGAGAGGCGGTAGTAGCGGCGGAGGCGGCCGTCCACCACCTCCTCCCGGTCGACCTCGACGAGGCCGGCGTCGACGAGCCGGTCCAGCGCCCCGTAGAGCGTGCCCGGGCGCAGCGAGACGCGGCCGTCGGAGAGGGCGGCGACCTCCCCGATCAGGCCATAGCCGTGCATCGGCTCACCGGCGAGTGCGGTGAGGATGAGGAAGGTGGGTTCGCGCAGCGGTGTGTCCATGCCCGGCAATATAACGGACGCGAAGGTATATCGGGGGGCGTTACAAAGGGGCCGGGGCCGGGGGGCCCCCCGGGGGCCCCCCCCCCGGGGGGGGGGGGGGCCGGGCCCCCCCGGGGTAAAGCGCGTCCACACCAGGGGGGGGGGGGCCGGGCCACCCCGCCGCCCCGGCGGGGGCGC
>NZ_JBITMV010000046.1:0-10014 GCF_044466625.1 Micromonospora sp. NPDC049366 | reverse complement strand
GGACTCACCGGTCCAAGGGGTGGGAGTGCTCACTCGCCCGCAGCTACCGGACATCGAGTCTGCCTCCCGACTGACCCGACACCTCCCATTAGGGGTGGCCGGCCGGCGGGCCCTTGCCCGCGCGGACCCGCTCGCGGCGCGCCGACAGCACGCTCCAGCCCACCGACACCGACAGGGTCACCACGACCACCGCCAGCGTGAGCCACAGCGGCAGCTTCCCCACCGGCGTCTCGGCCAGGATCAGCTTCACCCCGGCGAAGGCCAGCAGCAGGGCCAGCCCGTAGCGCAGGTAACCGAAGTGCCGTAGCAGCCCGGCCAGACAGAAGTAGAGGCTCCGCAGGCCGAGCACGGCGAACGCGTTGGCGGTCCAGACCAGGAAGGTGTGGGTCGTGATGGCGAGGATCGCGGCCACCGAGTCGATCGCGAACACCACGTCGGTGGCCTCGATCGCGACCAGTGCGACCAGCAGCAGGGTCGCCCTGCGCCGCCCGCCGAGGCGCACGGTGAACCGGTCACCGTGGTAGCCGGGGTCGGTGGGGACGACCCGCCGGAACAGCCGCACCACCACGTTGCGCTCCGGGTCCACGTCGGGTTCCCCGCGTACGGCCAGCCGGTAACCGGTCCAGATCAGGAACCCGCCGAGCACGATGCCGGCCCAGGCGAGGCTTTTCAGCAGCTCGGCGCCGGCGAAGATGAAGACCAGCCGAAACCCGAGGGCGCCGACGACCCCCCAGAACAGCACCTTGTGCTGGTAGCCGGCGGGCACCCGGAAGTAGCCGAAGAGCAGGGCGAAGACGAAGACGTTGTCCACGGACAACGCCTTCTCCAGCAGGTAGCCGGAGAAGTACGCGACCGCCGGCTCGCCGCCGCCCCACACCCAGATGAGCACACCGAACAGGACGCCGGCGCCGATCCAGATCCCGCTCCAGACCAGCGCCTCGCGCAGCTCGATGACATGGTTGTCGCGGTGCGAGAAGACGTCGACCGCGAGCATCACCGCGATGACCACGGTCACCGCGGCCCAGGCCCAGCCGGGCACCGGGAACGTCACCTCGCCCACCCGGCGCCCTCCGCATCGCCGCCCACCGGGACCCCGGCCCCCGCCGCTCGTCGTGGCGCGGCGTAGGTCGCCGGGTCGGCTTCGAGCCTAGGCGAGCGGTGGGGCCGAGGAAGTCGGCTCCGGCCAAGTCAGCCGCCGCGCCCACCCGTGGGGGCGGGGCCCCCGGCGGCCGGGTGGGGGGTGACCCGGCCGCCGGGGGCCCCGGGTGGGGCTCAGGCCACCGGGGTGACCCGGCCCGGCTCCACCAGGGCGACGTCGTCGACGTCGTACGCGATCCCGTTCGACACCCGCACCACCCCGCTGACCTGGGTCGCCAGGTGGCCGGCGAGGTGCGCGGCGGAGCGCCGGTCGAGCCGCCCGGCCAGGGTGACCTCACCGGCCCGGACCTGCACGGTGACCTTCCCGTCGCGCACGGCGAGGATCCGGTGCAGCACCTCCTGCACCACGTCCTCGCGGATCTCCGCGTCGGTGCGCAAGTGCACCCGCAACAGGTCACCGCGGGTCACGATGCCGACGAGCCGGCCCAGGTCGTCGAGCACCGGCAGCCGCTTCACCCGCTCCCGGTCCATCGTCCGGGCCGCGGCCGGCAGGGACGCCTCGGCGTACGTGGTGACCGCCGGCGCCGTCATCAGATCGGCGGCCAGCAGCGCGTCGGCCTTGCCCCGGGCGCTGCGCCGCCTGCGGCCCTCGAAGATCCGCCGCTGCTCCGGGTCACCGCTGTGCTCGATCTTGTGCAGGAGATCCGCCTCCGACACCACGCCCAGCACCCGCCGGAACCCGTCGACCACCGGCACGCCGCTGATCCCCCGCCGAACCAGCACGTCGACGATCTCCCGGTACGGGGTCCGCTCCCCCACCGTCGCGACGTCGCGGGTCATCACGTCACCCACCTGCCATGTCCTCATCACAGCCTCCTCACCGCTGTCCACCTCGGACGTTACGGACGTACGCGATGCGGGGTCAGGGCCGCGCGACCGGCGTTGCCCGGTCCACCCGACCCGGACCGGACAGGTCCAAGGTCCCGGTCGCGGCGGCCCGGGCGGCCCTGCCGGCGCGACCCCCGCCGACCGTCTACTGGAGATGCCACCGAGAGCCGGGGCACGAGCAGACGAGAGGACGTGGAGACCATGACCGCGACGACCGGAACCACCGCCAGGACCGCCCCCGCGGCGGTCGAGACCACCCGCGAGCGGGCTGTCCGGTTCCTCCTCGCCGGCCTGCGTCTCGCGCTTGGTTGGGTGTTCCTCTGGGCCTTCCTCGACAAGCTGTTCGGGCTGGGCCTGGCCACCGAGGGCAAGAACGCCTGGATCAACGGGGGCAGCCCCACCAAGGGATTCCTCGCCTTCGGCGCGGCCGGCCCGTTCGAGGGCTTCTACCACGGCATCGCTGGCGCGGCCTGGGCCGACTGGCTGTTCATGATCGGTCTCGCCGCCATCGGCACCGCCCTGCTGCTCGGCATCGGTGTCCGGGTCGCCGCCGTGGCCGGCGGGCTGCTGCTGGTCATGATGTGGACCGCCGTGCTGCCCCCGGAGAACAACCCCTTCATGGACGACCACCTGATCTACGCCGCGGCGCTGGCCGTCCTCGCCTTGGTCAACGCGGGCGACACCTGGGGCCTCGGCCGGTGGTGGGCGCGACTGCCGATCGTCGAGCGCAACGCCTGGCTCCGCTGACCGACCCCCACCCGACGGCGGGAGGCCCCCCGAGGCCTCCCGCCGTCGGCGCGGAAGCGTTGACGAAATAGAAACTGCCGTAACCCTGCCCAGCGCCCGAGGTCACACCGAGGGACCACCCCCTAGCGCGCAACAGCCGCTCCTCGTCCATGCTCGGTACGCCCTGCAGGACGTGCACGAAGGCGTTCGCCACCTCCTCCGGCGGGATCTCCACGAACGCCCGGTCGGTGCTCACCTGGGTGAACTGGATCGCGCCGGTGGTTGCCCCAGCCGACCGCCGACCCGGCCGGTCCCCTGGTCACCGCGATCCGCATGCCTCCCACCCGAACCCGTCCGGGTCGATGAAGGGTCCGGCGTCGCTGCCGATGACGATCCGGTGCGAGCCGGTGCCGTCCGGGGAGACGCCGGCGTCCTTGGCGGCGGCACGCCGCCCGTACAGCGCCAGCTTGACGGACGACTCCGCGGTGGCGAACTCGACGTACTTGCTGCCGAAGCTCTTCGCCACGGCGAAACCGCGGTCGACGTAGAACTGCTTGCTCGCCTTCACGTCCGCGACGCCGAGCAGCAGCACGATGTCGTCGATCTGCCGGTTGGCGGGGCCGGTGTCCTTCTTTGCCGACGTTGCGACCTTCCAGATCGCCCCGTCCGGTGCCTGCACCACGCCGCCGTACCCCCAGAATCCCTTCTTGACGGGCTTCAACGCCGTGGCGCCGCAGTTGAGAGCGGCTCCGATGAGGCTGTCGACGGTGCTGGGTTGGGACACCACGAGCGACAGCATGTACCCGCGGAAGCCGGTGGTCGGTGCCGCCGCGGCACGGACGTGCACGTTGTCGCCCACGCCGAAGGCGGTGTAGAAGGTGCTGGCGGTCGCGGGGTCGAGGACGTCGAGGGTGACGGACTTGATGGAGGTCATGCCGATCACGCTATGTACGACCGTGCGGCCCCTGCTTCTCGATTCCTGACCGGTTCGGCGTAGCCAGCGAGGCGGCGGATCGCCGTGCGAGGCCACACGTTCGTCAGCACCTCAGGCAGGCCCGTCGCTGACGAGGAAGAACACGTTTTTCACACCGCGGTTGCGCAGTTCGGTCAGCGGTCACCCGACAGGTGGACCGTCCCCGACCGTCCGACGATCTTGGAAGTCGTACACCTCAGGCAGGATGAGCGCCATGACGACGCACCACCCGACCAGCCTGCGCCTGGTCTACGGCCACGCGCAGCTGCACGACTGCCTCGCCTTCGCCGACGCGAACACCGCCGCCGAGGAGGCCGTGGAGATCACCGCTCTCGCCGCCGCCCGCACCTGGGGCGAGGCCCGCCAGGTGCGGATGACCCACCTGGACAACCCCGCCGGCCCGGACTACCACGAGCCGGCGGGCGACTGCGCCGACGACCAGCCCTTCGACATCAACGAGCTGGGCACGGTCATGCAGGGCGACTGGCCCCGGATGGTCACCGCGCGCGCGTTCGCGCTGCTCCCCGAGGACCTGCAGGACCGGTTCGGCACGCGCCGCTCCACCGCACACAACGGTGACTTCCTCGAGGTGCCGATCGACCACGAGAGCGAGCTGGTGGCGGAGCTGCGCGAGCGCGGCTACGAGGTCACCCGCGACGACGAGCTCATCAACGTGCTCGACGGCCGCGGCTTCAACCCGCTCGTCGGCTGACTCCGGCGCACTCGCCGCTGCCACAGTCGGCCCCGCGCGGTTGAACCGGGGCCGACGGTGGCTCGGCCGGGAGGTCCCGGAAGACTCGGCCTTCCCCTGAACCGGGGCTTGCGGCAGGGTCAGGCAACCGGCGGGATGACGGCCTGGATGAGGTGTGGCCCCGGTTCGGCGATCGCGCGGGAGAACTGCTCGGCGAGTTCCTCGGCGGTCGTGGCGCGGCTGGCGGGGATACCGAATCCCTCCGCCAGTTTCACGTAGTCGATCGCCGGGTTGGCCAGGTCGAACATCGGGATGTCATCCGCCTTGCCGGAGCCGGGGCGGAGAGTGAAGTACGTCCACTCGGCGCGGAGGATCGCGTACGCATGGTTGTTGAGGATCACGTTGGTGATGTTCGATCGCTCGCGGGCCTGGGTCCAGAGCGCGGTGAGGGTGTACATGGCGCACCCGTCGGCCACCAGTGCCACCACCGGCCGGTCGGGGGCGGCGATGGCGGCGCCGACGGCCAACGGCAGGCCGTCGCCCATTGCGCCGCCGCACTGCATCAGCACGTCGTGGCGGGGAGCGCCCTCGGTGGCTGCGGCCAGGGCGGTGCCGGAGCTGACGCTTTCGTCGATGACGATCGCCCGTTCGGGCAGCAGCGCGCCGATGACCTCGGTCCAGCTCTTGACGGTGAGCGGTCCGCTCGGCATCGCCGGGCGCCGGGGCTCGTTGACGTCGGGAGCCGTGCCGGGCGCCAGCAGGTCGGCGAGTTGGACGAGCGCGGCGACGGCATCCTGACCGGCGTCGGCGAGCGCGTGCGACTGGGCGTCGTCGGGGACGAGGCAGCTCGGTGTGTCGGGGTAGGCGAAGAAGGCGACAGGCGCCTTGGCGCCGGCGGTGATGACGTGCCGCACCCCGGCCAACTGCTTGACCGCCTGGTCGGGAAAGAAGCTCAGCCGGGGGAACGTAGGCAGACCGGCGCCGTGCTCGAGCCGGTTGGAGTAGATCTCCTGGAGGACCCGTACGCCGGTGGCGGCACTGATGCGGCTCGCCGCGCAGAGGCCCGCCTCGCGGACCGCCGCGCCACCGATGACCAGGGCAGCAGGTTCGCCGCTGCGAAGCACGTCCGCGATCTGTGCGATCACCTCCTGGGTCACCGGCTGCGGCGGCTTGCGGGCGGCCGGTGTGCCGACGACTCCGCCGTCGTTCCAGGAGGCATCCGCCGGCACGATCATGGTGGCGATCTGCCCCGGTGGTTCCAGCGCCGCGGCCATGGTGGCGGCGGCGTCGGTCCCGGTGCCCGCGGCGTTCTCGGGACGGCGGACCGAGCCGCGTAGCCAACTGCCGAGGGCCGCGATGTCCGAGGTCAGCGGCGAGTCGAAGACGTTGTGGTAGGTCGGGTGGTCGCCGACGAGGCTGACGACCGGCGAGTTGGCGCGTCGGCTGTTGTGCAGGTTCGTCAGGCCGTAGGCGAATCCTGGGCCCAGGTGCAGCAGTGTCGCGGCGGGCTTGCCGGCGATGCGGGCGTAACCGTCGGCCGCGCCGGTGGCCACTCCCTCGAAGAGGGTCAGCACTCCGCGCATCTGTGGTACGGCGTCCATCGCCCCGACCAGGTGCATCTCGGTGGTGCCCGCGTTGGCGAAGACGACTTCCAGGCCGCCGTCCGCCAGCGTCTTCATCAGCGCTTCAGCCCCGTTCACCTGCACGCCCCGTCCCTCAGCCAGCCCGCAACGACTGCCAGCGTAGGCCACCAAAGCGGCACAAACTGAAAAAAGCGGACTGCTACCGGGTAGGAGTGACCCGTTGGCCCTGGTCTCGGAGTGGGGCGAGCCGACCTGGAGCGCGCTCGTCGGCGACCGTAGGACAGGCCGGACCCACGTGCGCTGCCATGCGCTCGCCCGCGACCTACCCTCCGAGCACTCAGGCCTCGACGGCGAGATGCTGCTCACCGACGCAGGCGGCGGGAGCAGGCACCGTCGTGACCGTCGCGGAGCAGACAGCGTCGGCCGCCGGGCAGCCTCAGGTCGCAGAAGACGCGGTGGCGGAGGAACTGCTGGTCCTCCTCGGACACCGTGGTCTCCCCCGGGTCGGTCATGGGCAGCACCGTCATCCAGCGGCCGATGACCCGGGCCAGGCGTTGCGCGGCGGGCAGGTCGGCGGCGACGACGGGCAGGTGGATGACGTACCGCTGGCTCATCGGGTCTGACCCGGCTCGTTGCGGGCGCGCGCGTGGTCGGTCTGCCAGCGGCGCAGCGCGTCCTTGATCCGTGCGGTCTCGCGGCGGCTCTCGGCGAGGGCCGTGTGCAGGGCGGCCATGTCGCCGGCGACCCGGTGCAGGAAGGCGTACACGTCGTCGGGGTTCAGACCGCGACGTCCGAGCCGAGTGGGTGGAAAGCGGCGCTCGCGCACCTGCCACGGCAACAGGCTGGTGTACGGGGCGGAGCGGTAGGTCGTGCCATCGCTCGCCCGACCAAGTCGCTGGTTCCTGGCGTTCATGTCTGCCTGCCTTCCTGTCGTGGGGAGGCGAGATGTTGTCGGGAACGCATCGCGGTTGTTCGGCGGAACGACGACCGCTGAGCTTCGACCAGCCTGCGGCAGTCCGCAGTAGAAATGCAACGTTCCAAACCATCATTTCTGCTTTATGCATTGACTTTCTTTGCTGAAACCCGTAGGAGTTGCAGGAGCAGAGCCCGCAGTGTTGCGCTATGGAACCAGGAGCGTGCGATGGCCGAAGACGTCGGATCGACGGTGCCGCGGCGGCAACTCGGTCGGCTGTTGCGGCAGTTCCGCAACGAGGCCGGTGTGACGCTCGACGCCGCAGCTGAGGCCCTCGAATACAGCCGACAGAAGATCTGGCGCCTTGAGTGCGGCATGGGCTCCGTGCGAGTGCTCGACGTCAAGGCGATGTGCGAGCTGTACGGGGTGTCGCCCGAGATGACCGAGGCGATGCGCGGCCTGGCCGCGGAGACGAAGTCGAGGGGCTGGTGGCACGCGTACGGGGATGCGGTGCCGAGCTGGTTCGAACTGTACGTAGGGCTGGAGGCCGCCGCCGCCCGACTCCGTGAGTTCGAGGAGACGCTGATCCCCGGTCTGTTGCAGACACGGGAGTATGCGCTCGGCCTCGCGCGCCTGGACCAGCCGTCGGCCAGCGAAGAGGATCGCGAACGGTCGGTGGAGGTCCGACTACAACGGCAGGCGCTTCTGACTCGACGGCTGCCACAGCCGCCCCGGTTGGATGCCGTCCTCTCAGAGGCAGTGCTGCGCCGCACTGTCGGCAGTCGGAGTGCGATGGTCGAGCAGCTCACGCGCCTCTTGTCGGCCGGAGAGATGCCGAACGTGTCCGTGCGGGTGCTGCCCTTCGCCGCAGGGCCACACTCCGGTGCGGTCGCTGGTTCGTTCGTGATTCTCGACTTCCCCGCCACCAGCGGCGGGCGAACCGCGCCGGAGCCCTCGGTGGCGTACAGCGAATCGCTGACCGGTGCCCTGTACCTCGACAAGCCGGACGAGCTGGCCGCCTACCGGAGCGTCTGGCAGAGTCTCGAGCGGCTAGCACTCGATGAGTCACAATCGACGGACATGATCAAGAGCGTCATCGCGGAGTTGCGACATGACTGACCTGACCGGCGCCGTCTGGCGCAAGAGCACCCGCAGCGGCGGCAACGGCGGCAACTGCGTCGAGGTCGCCATGAATCTTCCCCGCGTGGTGGCCGTCCGGGACTCCAAGGACAGCTCGGGCGCGGTCCTTACGTTCAGGCCGCAAGCCTGGAGCGACTTCATCAGCACCGTCCGCGGCAACGCTCTCCGATGAGGGCATGCGTCTTCGCGCCCTGCCCACTGCACGGTTTCCCTGCTCAGCAGCACTGCCGTTGAGCAGGAGCGTTCTCGCCGCTCAACTCGGCTACATGCTCGACCACGTCAATCTGCATCTGGAAGGACGGAGTCCGGCCGCAGCGCAGGAACGCCGGTGACGAATCGTCCGGCGGCTTGCCCTGCGTGTGCGCGGCCAGCTCGAACCATGATCGCCGGCCCCGTCGCCGTGCAAGTCGCGACTGCGCTCGAAGGATCCCGGAGGCTCCGGCGGGCAAGACAGTGTCATGTCGGGCACGCCCGGTGGCTCCGGCATGCACGAGACAGGCGGTAGGGGTTGACTCGCCCGGCATTAGCGGGGCGTACTTGATGTACGTTCTCGCCCTGTCGGCTGGCGCGCTCGACGACTGATGACAGGCAGGCGCCCTCAAGACCGCTTGCCTGCTCCTGTTCGCGTCAATGCCAGCACGACGTCGAGTGATGGGAGGTTCCATGAAGGACCGTCGGCCGGCGAGTTGAGCCGCCTCATGACGGCGTCGGTTGTCTTACGCCGTAGTGGATCCTGGCCCTCATGGCGCGGCTTGGCCGCCTGCCTCTGCCCGCCCGATGGCCCCAGCCTGCCGTGCAGGTTGTAGCAAACGCCTGTCGTCGTCCTGCTGCCGGCGGCTGCGCGGAGTCCGCTCGTTCGATGACTCTACGGCCTACACAAACATTGGAGCAACGACATGACTTCCATCAACATCACCACGGTTGAGCTGCCGGTTATGGCCGTCCACGCCTGCCCAGCCACCCCCATCACGGCCACACACCGAGATCGTTTCGACAGGTGGGGGGCCCTTGGCGACAGCTGAGCGTCGACCGCACGGACCGTCCGGTCAGGTACGGCTGAGGCGGGAGCGGCTCGAGAACTTCGTCCAGGTGCTGATCATGCTGTTGATCGGCGGGGCGGCCGGCGCGGCGTCGTTCCGTCACGTACACGACGTCGCGGCTGCGCACGGCCAGCCAGGCTGGTTGGCGTGGGCCGACGCGGTCGTGCTGGAGTTGGCATCGATCGCGGGCGGCCTGGAGCTGCGCCGCAACCGGCGCTTGGGCAAGAGCGTCGCCTTCCCCGCCACGATGTTGACGGTGGCCGTTTTCCTGTCTCTGGCGGCGCAGGTGGTGGAGGCGCAGCCATCGGTGATCGGTTGGATCGCCGCCGCGCTGCCGGCGCTGGGCTTCCTGGCGATGGTGAAGATCGCGCTCGGCCGCGCCGATGCTGCCCCGTCCCAGCGGACGACACCGACCGCCCGGACCACGGGGACCGCCCAGACCACGGGAGCCGTCCGGACCGCATCCGGACCGACGCCCGCCAGCGCGGCCGCGGTCCCGGACGCCCAGGACCCGGCCCGGGACCGCCGGAGCCCGGTCAACATCAGCACTCTCGCCGTCCGGAACGCCGCCGCCGTGGTCCCGGCCGCGGCGGACCGGGGTTTAGCGGTCCCGGACCGACGGTCCGGTAGCGCGCGGGACCGGGACGACCGTCCGGAGGTCGTCGCGCTGGTCCCGGACGCCCGGACCGCCGCTCGCATTCTCGCGGTCCAGGGGACGCCGCTGTCCCGCACGGCCCTCGCCCGCCAGATGCGCGCGGAGGGACACCAGCTGTCCAACGCCACGGCCTCGGCGCTCATGCGCATTCTGCGCGCCGAGGCGGCTGCACCCAACCCGTCCGTGCCGAATCTGTCACAGCATGCGGCCGTCTGACCCGAAAATCGATCAGTGAGTGGGCAGGCGGCAGCACCCGGCGCAGCGTAGCGGAGCCGGGTTGATGGTTGTTGATGTCAGGCGGCTTGCT
>NZ_JBITMV010000045.1:0-10441 GCF_044466625.1 Micromonospora sp. NPDC049366 | reverse complement strand
CGCCATCTGGCACAACCGGACCACCGGACAACCCGTGACCAGGTCCCTCATCGCCTACGACCACTGACCAGGGTTAGGACTTACTCGTCTAGAGGGTCCGAGCTGCGTCCGGCCCCGCCCGTCGACCTGCCCAAGCCCAGCACCAGGGCGCAGCCTCGCCTGGACTACCGGGTGACTCGTCCGGGCTGCTGACTCGCCCCACCGCCGGCTGCGGCACCTCCCAGGAGCGGACGCAGTGGTCGGCCATCGCGACTGTCCTGACACAGATCCCCGAGCCTCTGCACACCAACAGATATCGATCCGCCGACTCCTGCTCGTAGTCCCCTCATCCTCAACCGAGTTGAGCGACACGCCGAACCTCGGGCAGACCACACCCCTTCGATGATCGAAGATTGGTAGGAAATCGTGGAAACAAACGACAGATCAGATTCCCCCGCCATCCGTCATTCGCCCGCTCAGCCAACGAGCAGCGCCAGACCGAGGTGCTGGTCGCGGACTTCACGCCTCGCCACAAGCATCGACCGTGATCGGCTGGCGGTAGTTGCGGCAGTCGGCACCGGGGAGATCCCGTGACGACCACCCCGACCTGGCCCGTCGAGGTCGGGCACTGGGTCACCGCCCGTCCATGGCTCGCCTTCCTCGTCGCCGCCGCGATCGTCGGGGCGGTGGTCGTCCGTGACCAGGTGCTCGCCTGGCGGCACCGGCGGCTCACCGACGGGGCGCGGTGGCTGACCATCGCCGCCCCGCCCGAGGTCACCGCCGAGGCCGCCGCCGCGTTCTGGACCACCCTCACCGGTGTGCTGACCGGGTCGGGGTGGCGGCGCCGGGTGTTCGGTGACCCGCACGTCGGGTGGGAGTACACGTGGACCGGCCGCGCTCTGTCGATCCGGGTGTGGGTGCCCGGGACGGTGGCGCCCGGCGCGGTGGAGGCTGCCGTTCGCGCGGCCTGGCCCGCCGCCACGATCACCACCGCAGACGCCGCCGCCCCGATCCCGGCGCACGTCGGCGCGGCGGTGGGTGGGGCGCACTGGCCGCAGCACCCCGACGGGCTGCCGCTGCGCAGCGACCATGACAGTGACCCGCTGCGGGCGCTGCTCGCCGCCGGCGCGGAGGTCCGCCACCGGGAACACGCGTGCGTGCAGATCCTCGCCCGCCCGGCTCCCGCGCGCCGTGTGCGGGCCGCCCGGCGGGCAGCGGCCACCACCGGCACCCATCCGCAGGGACAACCGGACCCCGTCGCGCGAGCGGTGTCGGGGGTGGCGCGCCTGGTGATCGAGCCGCTGCTGTGGCTGCTCGAACTCTTCACGCCCGGCCCACCGCGATCACAGCCGCCGGTGAAGGCGGGGCGGGTCACCGAGCGCGACGCGGTGGCCAGCGCCGACGCCCGAACGGTCGTGGACAAGGCGGTGCATGTGCCGCACTTCGAAATCGCGGTCCGCTTCGCCGTCGCCGCCGACCCGGACACGACACCACCAGGCACGCAGCGGGCCAAGCAGACCCGCGCACGCCTCGGACACCTCAGCCACAGCATCGCCTCGGCCGCCGCGACATACACCGGCCCGAACCGGCTGCGGCGCATGCGGATGCCCCACCCCGTCGCCACCCTCGCCGGGCGCAGCCTCCGACGGGGGTTCCTGGCCACCGTGGCGGAACTCGCCGCTCTCGCCGCCCTGCCGCAGGACCAGGCGGTGCCGGGGCTGGACCGGGCGCGGGCCAAGGCCGTGCCGGCGCCGGTGCAGGTGCCCTCCGGCGGGCGAAGCGTGAAGGTGCTGGGCCGCTCACAAATCGGCCACCACAGCGTCGGGCTGCGGGTGACCGACGCCCGCCAACACGTCCACGTCGTCGGCAAGACCGGCGTCGGGAAGTCCACCCTGCTGCTGAACATGATCCTCGCCGACATCACCGCCGGCCGCGGCACCATCGTCATCGACCCGCGTGGCGACCTGATCACCGACATCCTCGACCGGCTCCCCGCCTCGTACGCGACAAAGATCGTCATCATCGACCCCGACCAGGACAACCCCGGCTGCTTCAACCCCCTCGACGACCGGGGCGATCCGCACCTGGCCGTCGACAACCTGGTGGGGATCTTCGCGAAGATCTTCCAGGGCCAGTGGGGACCCCGCATGGACGACACGATGCGGGTGGCCTGTCTGACGCTGATGCGCCATGCCAAGCCGACCCTGAGCCTCGTGCCGTCGCTGCTGCAGGACAAGCAGTTCCGGGCTCGGTTCACCCACGGCCTGGACGACCCGGACGGCCTGGGCGGATTCTGGGTCTGGTACGACGGCATCAACGAACAGTTCCGCGGGCAGGTCATCGCACCGGTGCTCGCGCGGCTGCGGGCGTTCCTGCTGCGCGACTTCGTCAAGAGCGTCATCGGCAACGCGCACAGCTCCTTCGACATGGGCGCGATCCTCGACGGCGGGGTCCTGCTGTGCCGGCTCCCCAAGGGCATCCTCGGCGAGGAGACGACCCGAATCCTGGGCTCGCTGATCGTGGCCCGTGTCTGGCAGGCCGCCATCGCCCGCGCCAGTGTCCCCGAAGACCAGCGCAGAGACGCCAGCCTCTATGTGGACGAGTGTCAGAACTTCCTGACACTGCCGGGCAGCGTCGGCGACATGCTGGCCGAGGCGCGCGGGTTCCGGCTGGGCCTGGTGCTCGCCCACCAGGACCTGGCGCAGCTACCGAAGGACATCGCCTCAGCGGTGTCGGCCAACGCGCGCTCGAAGCTGTTCTTCACCGTCGACCCGGCCGACGCGCGCGAGCTGTCCCGGCACACCAAACCGGAACTCGACGAGCACGACCTGGCCCACCTCGACGTCTATACCGCCGCCGCCCGACTGCTGGTCGGCAACCGGGAACTGCCGGCGTTCACCTTCACCACCAACCCGCCGGCCGCCGTCGTCGGCGAGGCAACCGCGATCCGCCAGCACTGCGCCGCCGCGCACCACCGCACCGACGACGAGCCGCCGCTTCAGCAGCTCGCCCGCACCGCGATGAGACGGCGGACAGCCGGACACGAGCGCTGAGCGCGCCGCCACCCAGGGAGAGACAGTCCCGGTAGGGAGTCGGGATTAGTCGATCTTGTCCTCTGGTCTCCACCAGGCCGGATCTTCGCAGGTGAAGCACCTGACAGGTCGGCCTCCACGGGCTCGTCTGGGGGCTCGTTTCGGCGACACCCCCAAACGAGCCCCCCATGCCGCCCCCGAACGAGCCCCGAAAGGCACCCATGCCCCCACCGCGTTCCGATGGTCTGCTGGCCATCTACCCCCACATCACCGACCGCGACCGCCACCTGCTGCACCTGCTCGACGAGCATCACGTGCTGACCACCGACCAGATCCACCGTCTGCTGTTCACCGCCCGGCGCACCTGCCAGGTCCGCCTCGGTGAGCTGCGCGAGCTGGGCCTGCTGGACCGGTTCCGATTCGCCCGCACCGGCGGCGGCAACCACCCCTGGCACTGGACCCTCGGCCACCACGGCCAGCGGTTCCAGGCCGCCGCCCACGACCGTCCCGAACCCACCGCCCGGGCAAGCCGTCAACGCGTGCAACGACTCTCCGCGAATCCGCACCTGAGCCACCTAGTCACGATCAACGAGTTCTTCGTCCGGCTTCACGCGCACACGAGACGGCATCCGCAGGCCCGGCTGGACCGCTGGTGGTCGGAGACCACCACCACCAAACAGTTCCGCACCATCACCGCCGACGGCCACGGCCTGTGGCGCGTCGGCAACACCATGGCCGGGTTCTGGTTGGAGGCCGACACCGGCACCGAACCACTCGGCAGGCTGGTCGCCAAACTCGACCGCTACGCCGCCCTGGCCCGCCGCGTCGGCGTGCGGTATCCGGTGCTGTTCTGGCTCGGCAGCGCCCCGCGCGAGGAACACCTGCACCGGCGGCTGCGCGGTCGCCGCGACGAGGTCACCGTCGCCACCGCCACCCACGACACGGACCCGGCCGAGGCGGTGTGGCTGCCGGTCGGCGCCACCGCCCGTGTCGGGATCGCCGACCTGCCCGCCGACCACGGTCAGCCGGTGGCCGACAACCCCAACTTCGACGACGACGGCCTCTTCGTCGCCTGACAGACCCTGACAGGCGCGCCACCGCACGAGTCCTCCCAGGTCACGGGCGTGACCGGATTTCCTGACAGGGCCGGTGCTGTCAGGTCACGCGGCTACGGTGCAGCTTCTTCTTTCTTCTCGCACCGCCGCCCGTCTTGCCTCCCGGACCTGCCCGCGCCCGCGGGATCACCCCAGCCCACCGTCTCGGTCGGCCCGTGATTCCCGCCCGCGCCACACCGGCAGCACTCCCGGCACAGACGCCGCGACCCGGTGACATCACCACGCTCCACCGAGCCCACGCCTTCGCGAAGGGAGCACCCCGCCATGCCCACACCCACCCGCTATGCCGACCTGGTCGTCACCGTCTGCTTCGCCCCCGGCGACGACGCCGACTGGTTCGCCGCCAGCGAAAAGGTCAACGACCTCCTGGAGGCCAACGGCACCCCGGCCCGCCGCTACCGCGTCCGCCACCGACGCCTCACCGGCTGGCTCACCCGATTCATCGGCTACTACCTGCTCGACGCCGCCCGCCGCTTCGGTGCGATCACCGTCGCCGCCGGAGGCCGCAAGAGCCGCCTCGACCTCACCGGCACCGCCGCCACCGCCGCCCACGACGCGGCCCTGCGCTGGCGCGCCTGGAACACCCACATCGCCGCGCGAACCCTGCCGGCCCGACCGTGGGAGGACTTCCTCGCCCAGCACCACGCCGCCCCGGCCACCGTCACCGTGGCCGAGGCCCGCCGCCGCTTCGAGCAGCAGCCCCGCGTCCTGGCGATGCTCGCCCACCACTTCGACCCCTACGAGCTATCGGTCTACCAGGCCGGCGAGGCCACCTACGCCGGCCTGCACTGGCGCGCCGCCCTGATCGGCGACGCGCTGATCACCACCGACGGCCGCCTGCTCACCCCCGCCGGCGACTCCGTCGCCGACCGGTTCCGCTTCCTCAACGAGGCCTGCGCCTACGTGCGCAGCCTCCACCGCCGCGCCCGCCTGTGCGCGGTCGCCATCGCCTGACCCCGCACCCACACACACCACAGGCCGGCCGCGGCCTGCCGACATCTCCGCCGCCGCCACGGCCACCGGGCCGACTCCCAGACCACGGCGGCGGGCCGCTCGACGCGCCCGCCGCCATGACGGCTGTCCACGACCCGGCGCACAAACCCCGACACAACCCTGTGCCGGGGCATCAACCCACCAGTTCCCAGGGAGGGAACATGCCGTACGACCCGTCCACCATGACGCCCGGCACCCGGGCCGTCCTCGACGCCCTGGTCGCGCTCGGCCAAGGCACCGCCCACGAGCTCAGCGAACGCTCGGGCAAGGCCCGCTCCACCACCGATCGGGCGATCAAGACTCTCGCCGACGCCGGCCTGATCGTCGCGGTCGGCACCGACGCGGACACCACCGACGGCACCCCCACCCGGTGGGCCCCCTCGGAGCGCGTCGCGGCCGAAACCCAAGAGCGCGACGTCAGCACCGACGCCGAACCCGGCGCCGACAAGCCGGACGGCGCTGAGGACGACACCCCCACCGGCGAAACTGACGCGTCTGACACCGACCGGGTTGAAGCCGGCCAGGCCGACGACGACGCCGGCAGCGACCACACGCCGCCCGGCGGCGAGCCGAGCGGCGCCGACGTCGGCCCGCACCCGGCCGAGGTCGGCGAGGGTGATGGCGACAGCCACGACCCGGGCACCGTCGCCACCGATGACGACACCAGCGACGCGGACAAGGACTCCGATGGCTCGGACGCGAAGGACCGGGTCACCGTGGTCCAGCCCAGCCGCCCCGGCGACCGCAAAGTCATGACGATCAAGGCGGTGCTCAGTGAGCACGGCGACGACGGTGCGACCATCGGCGAGATCGTGGCCGAAAGCGGCATCGGCGAGACCACCGCCGCCCGGCTGCTGACCGCGATGGAGCAGGCCGACGCCGCGCGCCTGCTGCCCGGGGTGCCGCGGCGGTGGATCGCCGGCCCCACGAAGGCCAGCGAGGTTGACCCGAACCCGGCGCCGCCCCGCTGCCCGCTGTGCTTGCAGGTGGTCAAGGGCCTGTCCGCTTCGCCGGACGCGCTCGCCCAGGTGCAGCACCTCGTCCGCCCGGACGCGACGCTGCACATCGTCGCCGCGGATGGCACGGTCCACGCCGTGGCTCTGCCCACGCGGCCGCCCACCCGCACACCCGGTATGTCGTCCGCCGGGTCGCCCCGCACGGACGCCACGGTCAACACCGACGGCTCCCAGCCGTTCGCCAGAGGCGAACTGGAACGGCTGACGTTCGAAACGCTCAAGGCCAACCCCGGGCGGACGATGACGCCGCAGGAGATCACCGTCGCGATCAGCGCCCAGCTCGGAGGCCGGGCAGTCAGCTCCGGGGCGGTGCGCAACAACTGCGGCAAGCTCGGTGCCGCCGGCCGCATCGTGATGGTCTCCGAGTCGCCGTGGGCATTCCAGTACCCCGCCCAGGCCGATGACGGCGCGACGGACCAGTCCAACGAAGTCGCCGCCGGACGGTCCTGACGGCGGCTCCACTCGGGCGACGCCCACAACCGTCCTGCGGAACCTGGCCGTCAGCCAATGCACGGTCGGCCACTCCCCGGTCGGCGCGTCACGGAGAGGCCGGCCCAACGCAGCGGGCATGCCTGCCTAATGCGCCGGGGAGATCAGCGCCCGCTCGACGGTCGCCACTTGGACGTCAACCAGCGCCAATGCCCGGACGAGGCGGCCGGCGGCCGCCTCGTCCGCGTCGACTGGACGCCCATGACGTTCGCGTATCCCGACGCGGGCCGACCCGCTACGCCGGGCAGCAGTAACCCATCCCCATCCCTTGTCGGGGGGCGCGCCCGGCCGCGCGGCCCCCCCGGCCGGGTGAAAGGACAAGCTGTGCCCCACCCACAGGCAACCGTCGCCCACGGTCACACCGCCATCGCCAGCGCCCGGCTCGCGGCCGGTTGCCCCCCCTTGGCCTTCGGCTTCCCCCGGCGGGCCCCCCCCCCCCCGGGGGGCGCCCCCCCCCCCCCCCCCCCCCGGGGGGGGGGGCGGGGCGGGCCGCCCCCCCCCCCGCGGCATGTTGAAAGGACAAGCTGTGCCACACGAACTGGAAACCTTCGCCAACGGTCAGACCGCCTTCGCCAGCGCCCGTCTCTCGGCCTGGCACCAGCTGGGCACCGTCACCCAGAACACGATGAGCGCCCAAGAAATCATGGGCGCCGCCCTGCTCGGCAACTGGGGCGTGCGCACCATCCGCGTCCAGGGCATCGACGTCATCAACGGCGTCGAGGTTCCCATCCCCGCCGACGACAAGCGCATGACCGTACGTCGCAACCCGGTCACCGGGGCGACGGAGTACCTCGGTGTCGTCGGAACCGACTACACCGTGGTCCAGAACGAGCAGTGCGCCGACATGCTCGACCGGCTCGTCGACCAGGTCGGCGGCGCCCACTTCGAAACCGCCGGCAGCCTCCGAAACGGCAAGAGCGTGTTCGTCACGCTGAAACTCCCCGACTCCATGGAGATCGCCGGGGTCGACCGGTTGGACCTCTACCTGATCGGGACGACCTCCCACGACGGCACCGCCGCGCTGCGCGTGGACGCCAGCCCGATCCGGGTGGTGTGTGCGAACACGCAGCGTGCGGCTTTCGCCCACGCCGTGGGCCACTACACGTTCCGGCACACCAGCAACGTCGGCTCCCAGATCGCCCAGGCCCGCGAGGCGCTGGGCCTGATGTGGACGTACATGGACACGTTCGAGAAGGCCGCCGAACGGATGCTGCAGACCGAGATGACCATGCGCGAGTTCGAGAACGTGGTCGCGCAGGTGTGGCCGGTCAAGGACAACGCCTCGGAGAAGACCCGCAACAACGCCAAGGAACGCCTCGGCACCCTGAAGTACCTGATCACCGAGGCCGACACGCAGCGCGCCATCGCCGGCACCCGCTGGGCCGGATACCAGGCCATCACCGAGTACCTCGACCACTACCAGCAGGCCAAGGATGCGACCACCCGCGCCAACCGCGTCGTCACCGGCAAAACCGGCGACCTGAAGGTGGCCGCCTTCCACCTGCTGACGGTCTGACCGTCCCCCACTCCCCTTCCGGGGCAGCGGACGCGCGTCCGCTGCCCCGGCAAACCCGAACGGAGCAACCACCCATGACCCCACGCACCCGGATGCCAGGCAGAAGGCAGAAGCCGCCGATGACCGGCCACCTCCACCACCCACGCGACCCGCGGCAAGCCGTCTGCGGCCTGCCCGCCGACACCGTCGCCCGCTGGGAGACCGAGGACCCGCCGGTTGCCGAGCGCAGCTGCGAGGACTGCCTGACCCTGCTGCCCGACGCGGCCCGGCCCGACGACTACACCCATCCAGCCAGCGACGCGACGCTGCTCGAGTCGCTGCGGCGCATCGTCGCCGCACGACAGCACGCCAAAATCGACGGCGTGCTGGTGGACCTGTGGTCAGCCAGAGTCACCTGCGCCATCTGGGACCGCCACAGCGACGAGCACCGGCAGCGGCTGCTGACCCTGCCCTCGCACGAGCTGATCCTGCGCTGCGTCGCGATCTACACCCGGGTCACCGGCGGCAGCCGATGACCGACCCCAACCCGCAGTGGTTCCACTTCGGCCCGTGAGTCTTCGCCGTCGACACGGCGCTCGCGCTGATCACCACCGCACCCCGCGACGCCCGGCCGCTGGACGTGGCGGCACGGGCGCAGGCATACGGGCTAGCCCATCTGAACAACACGAACGCCCGCACGATCAGCCTCATCGGCCCGACCCGCGACAGCCTGGACCGCTCCTACGCGATGACCACCGACCTGACCACACCCGTGATCATCGCGCAGCTGGTCGTCAGCGGGCCACCATCGCCGCTGCTCATCGACGGGTGCTACCGGCTCTACCGCGCCTGGCGCGACGGCGTGCCGCAGCTGCCCGCCTACCTGCTCACCGTCGAGGAGACCCGCCAGGTCCAACGCGACGTGGCGCCTCAGACCCGGCTCATCCCGCAGGCCCAACCGCGGCCGCCACCATTCCCATCCTCGTATGCCTCGGTCAGCCGCCCCCGCCGGCGGCCCCGAGGCGTACGCGCCTCACCCTCGAGGAGGCCGACATGGCCTACACGGCGCCGTGGCAGCGGATCTGTGACTGCCGCTGCCCGCAGCACCACGGTTACCCGCGCACGACCTACCACGACGATCGCTGCGCCTGTGCGATCACCTGCGCCACCCAACCCACCACGCTGATCATCGAACAGTGGGACTGCGCCCTGTTCCTCGACCACCGCGCAGACCTGTGGTTCGTCAACCGGCTCCCCGGCGGCCAATGGGACTGGTCCAACGCCGGCCACATCCACGCACACCACGACCTCTACGCCGCCAGCCTTCTCATTGAGCGGCAGCTGCGCCAGGCCGTCGCCATCCTGCAAACCTCGGGGCAGGACCACGGCGAGACGTAGTCGCTGCCCATCCCGAACCATGCCGATCGGCCTGCTGGGCCGCCCGCGAGGGCGGCCCACAACCTTTTTTGCGTTTCACGACCCCACCCACACCGCCAGCGGCGATCCACCGACAACGTCCCACCTGCCACTGGCTGGCCACCAATACCCGGCAGTCGATGACCCGGCTCCCCCGGGCAGATCGGCGCAGCACTGGTCCTCGGGCTATCACGGCGCGCCTTGCCTCATTCCGGCTTGTACGCGTCCACTGTGCCTCGCGCTACGCGACCCCGGTCGACTCCATCCACCCGCCGAGGGACGCAGCCAACCTGAACACCCAACTCCTCCGCGAGACCCACGCGGATCTTGGCCCACTGCTAACCGCGGATAGCCAAGCTCTTCGTCCTTGCCCTGGCGTCCGCCAGGTCCCGCACGAAGACCCGGCCCCTTCGAAAGGCATTGCCATGACCAAAGCCGTCATCGGCGTCGTCACCATCGTCATCATCGGCTGCCTCGGCCTGCCGATGCTGCTGCTGTCCTCCGTCATTGGCGGCGGCGCCAGCGGGTGCGGCGCCGCCACCGCGCCCGCGCTCCGACCCGCCGGGCAGCCATCCGGCATCGGCGCCTGGGACACCGAACAGATCGCGATCGCCGCGACCATCATCGACGTCGGCGTCGCCAAGGGCGTACCCCGCTGGGGGTGGGTCATCGCCCTCGCCACCGCCATGCAGGAATCCGGCCTGCGTAACCTGCCGAACCTCGGCGACAACAACGACCACGACTCCATCGGGGTGCTCCAGCAGCGGCCCAGTCAGGGCTGGGGCACCGTCGCACAGCTGTCGAAGCCGGAGGGGAGTTGCCCCCTGGTCCTGGACACTTGAGCCTTGGATCGTGATGGTCCGGGGAGATCAGGAGTCCCTGACAGATGGTGATGAAGCACTACCC
>NZ_JBITMV010000044.1:0-16908 GCF_044466625.1 Micromonospora sp. NPDC049366 | reverse complement strand
GTGGTCGTCGGTTTGATCATGAACGGTCAGATCGACCACGGCATCCTCGGACCCACCGCGGTCTCCTCGGCGCTGAACAGGCTGACGTTCCACGGTGTCGGCGCCGCCCGCGACACGGTGACCGGCGACGGGAGAACGACCGGCGGACCGAGACCGTCGGGAACCTCCACACCCTCGACCGACAACCCGGACACGATCGCGGACACCGACCCGGTACCCGCCTATGAACCCCCACCCCTGGCGTATTCGACGTCTGCGCCGCCGGTCGGGCCGCCGCCCGGATACACCGAAACCCACCCCGGCGTGGGCGCAGCAGCCGGCACCGAAGCAACCGTCGGCACAGCCGCCGGCACCGGCACGGGCACGGCTGCCGGCACGGGTGCAGGTACGGGCACGGGCGTGGGTGCGGCTGGCACGAGCACCGATGGTGCGACTGTGCCTGGCGCCGGGGTCGTGGGCGGATCGGCCTCCGCGACCGGCGGGAGAGTCCCACCGACTCCCGGCCAGCCGTCGACGCTCGGCGTCTCCCCGACCACAGCTACCTCCCCGGACTCGCCACACACCCCGCGGGTGTCATCACCCCCTGCGCACACCCCGACCGCGGCCACCTCCAGCACCGCATCCGGGCCCGAACCGCTCACAAACCCTGCGCTCTCACCATCCCACCCACCCAACGACACGGCCGCGGCCCCGCACCCGGACCTTCACCACGGATCCAACCCCTCGACAGGTGAACAGGTCGACACGTTCACCGCTTCCCCACCCGACAGCGACACCCCCACGACCAGCGACGCCCCCGCGGCCAGCGACACTTCCCCACCCGCGCCGTTGGCTGTTCCTGGCGCCTGGTCCGCCCCGCCTGCCACCACCACGACATCCGCCACCATCACCGACGGACCCACCACCACGTCACCGGCCTCCGCCACCGGGCCGGACCCGACAGACCCCACCACGCTCGCGGCCGACGCCCCACGACAAGCCCCCCGCACCGCGCCCGGCGAACAGACACCCGTCGCCTACGACCTCACCACCGTGCGACACATCGTGGACCGCGTCGCCGACCGACCACGCCCCAGCCCAACAGATCACCTGATCGACGACAGTCGACGAGCCCAACTGTGCGTCGAGATGCTCACCGAGATCCAACAGGAGCTCTACCCACACCGCGCACCCATCGCCCGCGCCCGACACACCACCGACGACGGCTGGCTCAACACCGGACACGTCACCGACCAGATCGGTCACGGCCTGCGATGGCAACCCGTTCGCTCCTGGAACGACCTCGAAGGCCACCTCACCACGGCCGGACCCGGAAGCACCGCCCTCGTCCTGCAACAACGACCCCACGACATCGGCCACGCACTCGTCCTGCACCACAGCACCGACGCCCAGCGACCACTGCAGTGGCTCGAGCCCCAAAACCCACCCGGTGACCGACTCATCGACCACCCCGACCGAGCCACCGTCCACGCACGCCTGGGCACCCCCCTGCACGCCCAAGCCATCATCCTCGACCCCACCGGCACCGCTGTCAGCGTCGCCACCCGCGAGCCACACCCCGACGAACACACCACCAACAGCCAACGAGCCGCCCCGACGCAAGCACGACGGACCACCCAATCCGAATCCACCGCCCAGGCACTGATCGAGCTACCACTGGACCACCGCTACGGCGCACCCCGCCGACACGCCGACGACGTCCCAGCTCTCACAAGAACGTCGGACGAGCTGAAGATCAGCCTGATCTTCCGCCACCCTCACAAGTCGACACTGATCAACACGCAGACGAATGAGCGAGTGGAGCTCACATCTACGCAGGCCGTAGTGCTGCGTGAACTAATCAGCGCTCATTATAGGAGCCCAGGGAAGGGCATATGTTCGGATGCAGACTTAAACAAGGCGTACCGCGCTCTCAGGCCAGCCCTACCGAAGCCACCTGATCGGTGGCGCGCGTATGCCGTCGGGCAACTGCGGGATAAGCTTATAGAAATCCATTCCGACCTGGAGATTCTGTCTCCCACTCCGCAGTATTTTGGGTATCGGTTAGGGGGAATTGAGCTGCCCCCGGACGATGTCCTCGAACTTCCAGGGATCAGGCTGGAATTTTACCCAGAGGAGTGTCGGCTCACCAACATTCATGCCCCGGCGAATGAACCCGTGTCCTTGGGTCTGGTGGCGGGTGCGGTTCTGCGGAAATTGATCAGAGCCCGGGTCGAGAATCCAAGAAAATCCGTCTCGACAACAGCCCTCGTGGCGGCCTACAACGCCTTGAACCCCGCCTTCCCTCTCAAACCTGGCCGCCTGAAATCCGCTCTTTCTGAAGCGCGCAGATCCCTTTCCGAGATTGATGCCGATTGGCGGATCCCGCAAGCGGCGCGTAGCGAAGGTAACAAGCGGATATCGTATTGGTTAGTACACAAGGATGATGGACCGCGCCGCAGCGTCGTCGATGCCGTCGCCGCCTCCCCGGCACCCCACGCGCGACCTCGCGGAACCACACCCCCACCGCAGTGCCAGCCGGCGTCCCCCGAGGTGGCGGAAAACACCGACCGGCTATCCAACGAGTGGCGCCGCGAGTTCGAGAATACGCATGGCCCACTACCGATCTTTCCCACTCACCCCTCACACGCCAGCGCCGCCCAACCAGCCACCGCCAGCAACGCCTACCCCTTCCAAATCGATGCAGAAGACGGGCCCCCCGTCGATGTGCCCATGCCCGCTGTCGGCGTGGGTGAGACAGCAGAAGACACCGACCTGCTGTTCGACGAGTGGCGGCGCGAGTTCGAGGAGACGTATGGCCCACTATCGCTCAATCCTGACGATCTGCCGATGTTCGATGGCTCACCGTTGCCCCCCACGCCCAGGCACCTCCAGCCAGAGTTGCCACGAGTGCTTGTTCGGGTGCCGGGCAACGGCTGGTGTCTGCTCTACTCCGTGATATTGTCCGCGCCCACGCAGGTGGCAGCGCTGCTGAGACTGCCGGATTCCAGCTTCGATAACGACCCGCGGGATGCCATCGTTGCCGAATGGCTGGATGAACTCGCGCAATACCCACCAGCAGCCGCGGAAGCAGTAAGCAGAGATCCGGATTTCGTCAATGCGGCGCAGGTCGTGGCCAACCGACTGGCGCGAATTGTTCGCGACCCAGCGACATTCCGCTATATGCCAGATTTCCTGCAACCGTTAATTGATATCCACGTATCCGGCGGCGTTACGAGCGGCGCCGGCTGGCCGACTTCGCTAGACGAAAATGCGCGCGGAGCCTTTGCGGATGCCGTCCGTGACTGGAGCGCCAGTTGGAACAGCGATATCGGCGATGCGTTCGTCTCCCTGCTCGCCGAAACGCTCGACGCGCGCATATACGTCCACAACCTAGCAGGAGGCTCCTACTGCCTCGACCCGGACGGACAAGTTCGGTCGATAGAGGTACACCTCTTGTACACCAACAACGACCACTGGGACGCACTGCTCCCCGCCGATATGTGAACGCCCGGGGTAATCAGCAACAGCGCTGCCGACAGTGGGCCGGTCACCAACGGATCCGTGCTGGTTTAGGCTGAAGGAATCAGCCTGGGACTAGCTTGATCTTTAACCTGTCGGGCAGTGGCATCGACCCCGGCTGATCATGAGGACAGCCCTTGATCGATCATTCCTCTTGTCTAGGGAAGAAGATCGCAAACCAAGGGCTGTCTGGTGATCAGTGTGCACGATGCTGGAGCGTTCGACGCGGTCGGGCGGCTGGCCGCGTTCCGGCGTGAGTTCCACGCCTGTCTGACCGCTCGCGGGGATGCGTTGTTCGAGCTGGCAGACGCGCTGTTGTGCGGTGACGCGCCGGTGCGGTCTCTGGTGGAGTTGTCGCTGGTGGGTGAGCACCGCCGCGGTCACGGCTCGCTGTACGCGGCGTTGAACCGCGGCCGGATCGACATCGAGCGGCTGCGGACCGCGGTGGCGGCGGTGCCGCTGCCGCGCGCCGCGGACGGGCGGATCGTCCTGACGGTGGACGTGACCTGCTGGCTGCGGCCGGAGGCGCACACCTGCCCGGAGCGGGTGCTGTGCCACACCTACGGGCGCGGCAAGGACACCCACATCGGGGTTCCGGGCTGGCCGTACTCATTCGTCACCGCCTTGGAGGCCGGGCGCACCTCGTGGACCGCGCCGTTGGACGCCCGCCGGCTGGTCCCCGGCGACGACGCCGGCACGGTCACCGCCACCAGATGCGGGATGTGGTGCAGCGGCTGATCGCTGCCGGACAGTGGCAGCCTGGTGATCCGGACATGTGGATCGTCGCGGATGCCGGCTACGACGGGCCCCGGCTGGCGTTCCTGCTGGCCGATCTACCCGTTCAGGTTCTGGTGCGGATGCGGTCGGACCGGGTGCTGCGCCGACCCGCGCCACCCCGGCTACCCGCCACCACCGGCCGCCCGCCCCGCCACGGCGGCGAGTTCATCTTCGGTGACCCGGGCAGCTGGGGCGACCCGGGCGTCGCCACGACCACCGACACCCGTCTCTACGGCACCGCGACCGTGCGGGCCTGGCACCGGCTGCACCCGAGGCTGACCCACCGCACCGCCTGGACCGCCCAACACGGCCCGCTGCCGATCATCGAAGGCACCGTGATCCTGCTGACCGTCGACCGGCTGCCCAGCGGCGCCACCGCGAAACCAGTCTGGCTCTGGTGGTCGCAGGCAACCGCTACTGACGCCCAGGTTGACCTGCTCTGGTAGGCGTTCCTGCGCCGCTTCGACATCGAACACACCTTCCGCATGCTCAAACAGACCCTCGGCTGGACCAGCCCGAAACCGCGCGACCCGCACGCCGCCGACCGCTGGACCTGGCTCGTGCTGGCCGCCTACACCCAGCTACGCCTCGCCCGGGGCGCTGTCGGCGACCTGCGTCGGCCCTGGGAACGCCCCGCACCGCCCGAACGACTCACGCCCGCCCGCGTCCGCCGAGGCTTTCGGCACCTACGCGCCAAAGCCGGCAACCCCGCCTGCGCGCCGAAACCCTCCCGGCCAGGACCCGGCCGACCACCCGGACTACGCAACCACCACCCCGCAGCCCGCCACGACGTCCACATCGTCACCGCTGCTACCAGCACAAAACCGAACGGTGGCACGAAGAAAACGAAGACTTCGAATAACCCGAGGCCACGCCGCACAGGTTAAAGATCAAGCTAGGTCTCCTGCTCGGGTGAGCAGGAGACCTACCGCATCAAGTTCGAGTCCGGCCGTGAAGTCATCTCGACCGCAGAGCACGTCTGGTACACCGTCCGTAGTCGCACCAAGTTGACCACCCCCGACCTGGTTGGCGAGAAGGTCCCCGTCATGTCGGCTCCACGCCCGGCCGAGGACGGCGACTATTGGGTCGGCGTCATGCGGGGCATCATCTACGGCGACGGCAGCACAACCAGCGACACCCCCGCTGGGGAGCCGGGCAAGGCGTACATCCGGATCTACAGCGACGAGGAGCGCGAGCTGCTGTCCATCTTTGAGAAGTTCGGCCACCGGGTGCAGGTTCATGGTGACGGCGTCGGCTATGTCGGCCGGCTGCCGCGCGCGTGGAAGCGCGAGTTTCCCTCCACTGAGAAGACGCCATCGTCTTGGCGCGGCTTCATGGCTGGCTGGCTCGCTGCCGGCGGACACGTTGACAAGCGTGGCGTCGTAACGCTGTTCAACAAGAACGAGCCGATCCTGACCGATGCCCCTGCCGGCCTCCTCAAGGCGGGCGTCATCACGAGCCTCGTCGTGTTGCACCGCGAGGACAGCCCGTTCAGGCCGGGCCAGCAGGCACCGCTCTACCGGCTGAGCCTGCGCCGGTTCTGCATGGACCCACGCGACTTTCTGACGCAGGAGAAGCGCGAGCGGTTTTTTTGGGGCCAGACCGGTACGTTTCGCACTCGAAAGCGACACCGTCGTAGCGGTCGAGAAGACCGGTATCACTGAGCTGGTGTACTGCTGCTTGGAGAACGTGACCAAGTCGTGGACGGTCAACGGCGTGCTTACCGGCAGTCGGTGATCCGTAGATCGTTTCCATGTTGACCGACGTACCATGCGCCGCGTCGATCAGGGCAACCTTCGGTCGGCTGCCGTTGCGGATGTTGCCCGCCTTGCAGCGGCCGGATCGCGTCTCTCGTAGCCGAGATGCTCGGTCAATCTCTTGTTCAATGCGGTCTCCGGGCCCGTCCAGGGAGCGTCGCTCGGATCAAGGCGGCTCGTTGACGAAGCGTGCCGGTTCGTCGATGGGTCTCTGATGAGATGTGGGCGCGCGGCTGCAGCCGTATGTGCCGGACCGGTCGCCGCAGCGCGGCGGCCGGTGGGCCGATCACCGTGAAGTGATCGACAGATGGTTCCTAGGCGTCGTTCTTGCCCCAGTTGCCGAGTGCGACGATCGCCTCGCGCAAGGCGAGCCCGCGATCGGTCAGCGCATAGGCCCGCGTGTTGTGTCGAAGGGGCAGGCGGATCAGCACGCCAGCCGCTTCGAGCTCGCGCAGGCGTGTCGCGAGCATGTTCGTCGGCACGCCGAGGTCGCGCTGCAGATCGCCGTAGCGTTGTGGCCCGTCGAGCAGCCGTTCCACGATGAGCAGGGCCCATCGTGCTCCGACGATGTCGAGGGCCGCGGCGAGGTCGCTCACGCGGTCGGATCGGCGTCGGCCTTCATCCAGAACGGTGAGTAGTGGTAGCCGTCGGGGTCGTCGAATTGGCGCTGGTACATGAAGGGGTAGTCGTCGGTGTCACCGATCCGCCCGCCGGCGGCGCCGGCGCGGTCAACGAGCTCGTCGACCTCCTCGCGGCTGCCGAGGTTGAACGAGACCGTGACCTTCGAGGGCGTCTGAGGTCCGCCGATCAGCTCTTCGACTCCGCCGACGCTCGCGTACATCTCGCGGCTGCCGAGCATGACGTACTGCTCGGGCGCGATCGCGAAGCACGACACATTGTGGTCGGACATCTCGGTGTTAAGGGCCCAGCCGAGGGCCGTGTAGAAGGCGGTTGCGCGCTCGACGCTCTCGACCGGGCAGGTGATGAAGAGGCTCATGTGGGCCATGCTTGCAAAATGCAAGTGGTCCGTCAAGGGGCATGCGTCCCGCACAAGGGTCGGGTACTGCCTGCGTCCCACACGACGGTGTTGCCGTGGACGTCCGGGTCCTCGACGAGGTACCGCGATGGCGTTCATGACTGCTTTGAACTGGGGCGCGTCGCCGGGTTGGCCAGCGGTGACGAGCAGGCTCATCCGCCGGCAGCGCGACTCCGCGGCCAGATGGACCTCGGTGGTCAGGCCGCCTCACGACCGGCCGAGGCGGTGGTCGACCGGCTCGTGGCACGGTGGTCTTTTCCCGGCCGGAGTCCGGCGGCGTGCTGGTGGGCCCGGACCGCCGTGGAGTCAACTGCGGTGACCAGCCAGTCGAGCTCACCGGCGGCATCAGCGTCGGCCTGCACCGCGGTCAGCAGCCGCTGCCACGTCCCGTCGAGGGTCCACCGCCGCAACCGCGAGTAGGCCCCCTTCCAGGAACCGAACTCGGCGGGCAGGTCGTGCCACGGCGACCCCGTGCGGTACTTCCACGCGATCGTTTCGATCACTTCACGGTGATCGGCCCACCGGCCGCCGCGCTGCGGCGACCGGTCCGGCACATACGGCTGCAGCCGCGCCCACATCTCATGAGATCCATCGACGAGCCGGCACGCTTCGTCAACGAGCCGCCTTGATCCGAGCGACGCTCCCTAGGTGCGGTCGACGAGTCGTCGCAGTGTTGTCCCTACGGTAGGGAAGGCCAGCCGCAGGGTGTGGGCGGTGAGTTGGGCGCCCCACCAGGTGAGAGCGACGAGGTAGCCAACAGCCAGGGCGCCGCTGGTGTTGTAGCTGAAGACGAGGGCGTAGCCGACGGCAAGACCAGGTGTGGTGATGGCGCGGATCAGGCGGCCGCGGCTGGCGGTCAGGGCGGTGGCTGCGCCGAGGAGGGCCGCGCCGAGGCTGCCGGCTATGCCGGCGGTGGCGTTCGTCTGGATGGGGGTGGTGAGGGTGAGGGCCGCGCGCATGAGGAAGATGCCGGCGGCGGCGAGGAGCGCGTGGGTGATGGCGGGGCGGGTCAGGGTGAGCCAGGTGGGCAGCGCGTCGGCGGGGATGCGGGGTGCGGTGGCGGCGATGAGGGCGGCGCAGACGGCCAGGGGCAGGGCGGCGCCGAGGGTCCATCTGAGGTAGGGGCTGTAGTCGAATCCGACGGCTGTGCCGGTGGCGAGCCCGTAGAGGGTGGCGGCGATGGCGCCGCCGACGGCGGCGGTGAGGTATCCCCGTCGGATGAGGTTGCCGGTGGTGGGTTCGGGTGTTGACGCGGTGGCCGTGCCGGCGAGCCAGGTGGTGGGTGCCAGGTGTGCGACGGCGAAGGCCGTGAGCATGGCGAGTGCGCCGGCGGTGCCGAGTTGCGGTAGTGAGGTGCGGGCGCCGACGACCCAGCCGTTGACGGTGGTGATGTCGGCGGTGAGGACGGCTTGCAGGAGCAGCGTCAGCGAGGACGCGCCGATGAGCAGGGCGCCGGTGAGGTCGCTGATCCGCAGCCGCACGCGGGGTAGCCGGGCGGCGCCGGCCGGCAGCCCTGGCTGGTGGGTGGCGGTGAGGGTCAGGGCTGCGTCGGCGAGGGCATGGGGGTGCTCGACGAGGGTCGGAGTGACGCCGGTCGTGTCGGTGAGCTGGTCGGTGAGAGCGGGTAGGGCATCAGCCGGGCGCAGGACGACCGCGGTGAGGTGTTCGCGGTCGATGTCGGCGGCGTCGAGCAGGTCGTGGACTACGCCGGGTATCTGATCGAGCAGGGGCTGCGCGGCGGTGGTGATGTCGTCTCGGGTGATGACCGCGGGCTGTCGGGGTGCGGGCAGCAGGATCGGCGCCCGCTCCTGGTCGGCGAGCAGGTGACGGGCGGTGCGGACGGATTCCAGGAGTGCGAGGCGGCTGGCCGCGGTGTCGTCCGCCGGTTGGGTGATCGCGGTTCGGAGGGGGTCGTTGTCGGCGGTCACGGTGTGCACAACGCGATGGGTGATGAGGTGGTCCAGGTTGGGTACGCCGTCGAGCTGCCGGGTTGCCAGTTCGCGATAGCCGTCGTCGGCAGTCTGCAGGACGGTGAGGGTTGCCGGGTGGCGGTCCGCTTGGCAGACGAGCACGCAGGAGCCTTCGGGTGAGGTCAGGCCGAGCGCGGCGGTGTAGGTGGCGAGGGCGGCGGGTGCGGTGACCAGGGCGGGAGAGGGCAGTCCCGCTCGAGATGCCGCTTCGCTGACGTGTCCGCGGCGGCGTGGCCCCCAGGCGGGTGGGATGGCCACGGTGAGCTCGGCGGCCGGCTGGCCGACCTGGTGGGCGGCGTAATACCCGATGTGCCGCAGGACGGCGGCGAGCAGGTCCACCGGATCGGGTTGCGCCGTGTCGGCGTCGGCGGGCATGCCGAGCAGACCGGCGGGGTCGTCGACGAACCGGTGGTCGGCCGGGAGGGACCTCGCGGCGGTGCTGTCGAGGCCGACGTAGAGCTGGCCGGCGGGGCCGAACGCGACGCCCAGCGGCATGGTGAGGCGACCGTCGATGAGGATCGGTACCCGCGTGCCGTGCCGGCTGACGGTGGCGGCGATGGCTGAGGAACTGAGATCGATCGACAGTCTGGCGCCCCCGCTTGGCATGAGGGGCAGTCTCGCGCGTGGGGGAGCGGTGACGTCAACCGTGATCGTCTCCGCGTGATCCTTTGTGCGCGGATGGTGAGAATCCTTCTCGGCGGGATGGCCGCAGACGTTCATCCTCGTGTATGCGAAGAGGTTGACGATCAACTGCGGGGGAGGGATCGGTGCCGCAGATGTCCCCGGACAAGGGCGACAGGCTCGCCGAGTACGGTGCACGGCCCACGGTCCACCCTCCGCGAGAATCGCCTCCGTGTCACGGTGGTTCGCTGCCCCGGTCAATGGCCAGGGCCGGTCGTGCTGCCGTCGGCGCCGGCATCTTCCTGATCGTGGTGCCGGCGGTACTGTGGTCCGCCGGCGGCGACCCGGTGCGACGCCTACCGGCCTGGTCGCAGATCCCGGACTGGTTCGCACGCTCCAGCGGACGATTCACCCCCGACGTCCTCATCGGCGCGGCGCTTTGGCTGATGTGGCTGCTGTGGGGCGTCTTCGCGCTGCTGCTGCTCGCCGAGGTCCTCGCGGTGCTGACCCGGTGGCGGATTCCCGCGCTCAGGTTGCCGGCCCCGCTGCACCGGCTCGTCTTCGGCTTGGCCGGCACCGCCGCGCTGGCCGTCACGTCCGCCGGCACTCTCGTCCGCACGACCACCCCGGACCAGCCCACCACGTCGACGGCGGCGGAACGGGTGGAGGTTCCTCGGCAGGCCGTCGCCCGCGGGCCGGCCGTCATCCACGTCGCCGAGCAGCGCTACCTCTACACCGTCGAGCGACACGACACCCTGTCCAAGGTCGCCAAGCAGTGGCTCGGCGACGCGAACCGGTGGCCGGAAATCTGCCACCTGAACAAACACCGCCACTTCCCCGGCACCGGCGGCATTCTGCGCGACTGCGACCTCATCTACCCCGGGTGGGAACTCCGGCTGCCCGCCGACGCCCGCCCACCGAAGGCTGCCACACCCGCAACGCCACCCAAGCCACCGTCGCCGGCTACACCTCGTCCGGCCATCCCGTCCGCCTCGCCGAGCGCGCATCCTGAGCCACCAGCCGTGCAGCCACCTGCGACCGCCCAGGCACCGAGGCCCAGCCCCGGCACCACCTCGTCGCCGGCCCCGAGCACACCAGCGTCCGCACCGGCTCCATCGTCGACAGCCTCCAGGCCCGCCACCTCGCCGGTCACGCCGCCAGTCACCGACACCCACAACCCCGCCGTCGTCTCGGACGAAGACGGGGTGCAGCTGTCGGCCTCCAGTTGGCTGCCCTGGTCACTCGCCGCCGCGATCGGCGCCGCCACCGCCCTGGTGTGGCTACAGCGCCGACGCCGCTACATCGGCGAACCCGACACCGACCCACCCACCGAACTGCCCCCACCGGTCGTTCAGATCCGCCGCGCCATCGCCGCCCACGCAACCGAGCCACCGTCCACGGACAACGGCGACTCGGAACCGTCGGCCCTGGTGTCCGAGCTCGCGTCACTGCCGAGCGGCGGAATCGGCGTCGTCGGCGACGGCGCGCACGCCGCAGCCCGCGCTGCTCTCGCTGCAGTCCTGGCCTCCGGAGGCCCCCACCACCCTCACGCGCGCGGTGAGGTCATCATCGACACCACCACCATGGCGACGCTTTTCGGCGCCGTCACGGCAGCCAGCGCGCCGTGGCCACGGCTGCACATCGTCGACAGCCTCGGTGATGCCCTCACCGCGATCGAAGCACGGCTCCTGCACCGCAACCGCATCCTCGACGAGCACGCGCTGACCGATCTCGACACCCTGCGGCAGCAGGCCCCTGACGAGGAAGCCTTACCACCGGTCGTGCTCATCACCGCCGCCCCACCCGCCAACGCCTCCATGCAGACGAAGACCGCACTCACGCTCGGCGGCGACGTTGACATCTCCGCCATGCTGCTCGGCGAATGGCCGCACGGCACCACCATCACCGTCTCCTCGGACGGCCACACCACCGTCGCGTCCGGGCCGACCGGGGCGCCGATCCCGCCGCGCCTGCCCGTGCTCGAGACCGACACCGCCCGGCAGATCCTTGCGACCCTGCGGGAAGCACAGACCGGGGAAACCGCCCCGAGTCCGTCACCCGGCACGCCAGCCCAGACCGTTGCGTTGCAGGTGAGTCGAACCGACACCACGTCTCCCGACCGGTCCGCAGCGGTCACCGCGCCTGTCGACGCCACCCCGAGGGTCAAGGCGCGACTGCGGGTGCTCGGGCCGCCGCACATCGACGACATCAGCCACCCCGGACGGCCGCTACGCGCCAAAGCCCTCGAACTCGCTGTGTTCCTCGCCTGCCACCCCGACGGCGCCACCACCCGCGACATCGGCGAATACCTCGAGCCCGACGCCCGCCTCAGCCAAGCCGACCAACGCGTCCACACCAACGCCAGCAACCTGCGACACGTGCTCGGTCGTGCCTCCACCCCCGACGTGAGAAACGCCTACCTGGTCAAGGGCGGCGGACGATACCGGCTCGACCCCACCACCGTCGACGTCGACGTCTGGACACTGCGCGACCTGCTCCACGCCGCCACCATCGCCACCGGCCCCCGCCGCCGCGAACTACTCACTGCCGCTTGCGGCCTCTACAGCGCGCCGCTGGCGGACGGCCAGGACTACGAATGGCTTCCGCCGCATCGGGAGACCGTGCGCCGCTGGGGCACCGAAGCGCATCTGCTGCTGGCAGACGACCTCATCGACTCCGAACCGCAGACCGCATCCGACCTGCTCGACAAAGCCATCGCACTGGACCGCTACAACGAGGCCCTCTACACCCGCGCCATGCATGCGCGCCACGCCCTCGGCGATCCCGACGGCATCCGTACCCTCCTACGCGCCCTGACCAAAGCCCTGGTCGACCTCGACGCCGAACCCCAGGAGGCGACCATTGCCCTCGCCAGCCGACTTCGCAGTAGCCGCGTCGCTCGATGAGAGCCGGCAGGAACGCGGTGGCGTATCCGCGTCAAGCTGGCGCAACGTGTCCGCTTAGACAGCCGATCACAGATCGACGCCGTGCTAACGCACACCGCTCGGAGGCTTTAGTTGTCCAGCTCTGAACGTTGATGACATGGCGGTGATCGTCGGTGGCGAAACTCCAGGCGGAGTGATACCTGTGTCGAAATGCCGCGTTACCTTGGCCAGTTGGATGTCGACGAGCTCGCCGAGCTTTCCGGCCGCGGCGGATGGCGTACCCAGGGTCGCCGCCAGGCGAATTCCACCACAGTGCCAGGCCCGAGCGCACTACCGACCGATGGGCGCCAGAGGCGGATAAGCGGTCCTGCGCACAGCCTTGATATGACCGTGCCGGTGTCATCACCGACATCGGCAGCGGCTGCCGCGTCCGGTCCTGATGCAAGTGATCAGAGCCGGGACGTCTCAGTTTCGGCGGTCAATCGCAGACTGACAGGACAGACAGGTTTCCGACAAGCCCAGAGCTGTACTGCATCGGGACCGTCATGGTCCGCTGGTAAAGGATGGGCTGTCGGCCTCTTCCTTCGTCAGGCCGAGCATGACGTCGAGCCGATTGATCAGAGGTCGTCATGCATCCTGCGGACGGCCAAGAGGTTGCGCACAGGGTCTAACACTCGGCAGTGTCGCCGCTGCCCATACTGGTGGAGGGGCCGTGAGCACGGTAGGCGGAGTTGACCGTCTGATCGACAGCATCAGCCGTGCCCGCAGCGGTGACCACGCCGAACTTCTCAGCTCGGAGATCACTGACCTCGCGGCGGGCTTGTACAAGTCGGCGCTGAAGCTTGGCTACGGAGGAGACCGGTACGGTCTTGACGCCGAACTTGCCGCCGTGCTGGCCGAGTATTACCTTGCGCGGCACCAGCTGGGCGACGCCGATGTTGATCTATTGTCGGGGATCACCTGCCTGATGGCAGCGTACTTCGCCGACGCGGATGTTCTTGCCGAAGACGACCGGCGTCTGGCCGAGGAGCTCGCACGGCAGCATGCGCTGAGCATCGGTGCGACCGCGTGGAGCCGCGACGTCGGCGACATGCTGGCAGCCGTAAGGGAAACGGGCAGCGTCGCGCTGCGTAACCAGCTGATCACGCGAGCGCGGATCGGTGTCGGCATCGCCAGTGCAGGAACCGTGGAGCGTTCAGCCCTCCTGGCGGACCTTTCGGCAGGTCTGAACGACCGCTTCTTTCAGACCGGGGACGTCGACGCTCTGTCGGAGGCCATCGAGGTTGCCCGCACCGCCGTAAGGGAGACGCCTCACGATCAGCTCATGTGGTCCCTGTGCCGAAACAACCTGGGCGCGGGCCTCCGCGTACGGTACGAGACAACGGGGGCGGTCGCGGACCTCGACGAGGCCATCGCCGTGTTCCGGGAAGTGGCCGATGATCCGGCCGTGAGTACCTCGAACGCACGTGTGGGCGCGATTTCCAACCTCTCGGTCGCCTTGCGGCAACGCTACGAGCTGACCGGTGACCGGTCGGATATTGACGAGGCGATCCGTCGGGGCCGCCGGGCGGTGATTCTGGCCGAGCAAAACCCGCCGGCCCAGCGCGAATACCGGTCCAACCTGGCCGCGGCGCTTGTAACGCGAATGAGGTCACGATCGGGCACGCAGGACGGGCGCCGTGACATCGACGAGGCGGTCACCCTGTATCGCGAGGCCGTCGCGGTGCCCGCTGACGACATGATGCAGGACGGGGTAGACCGTCAACGGCTCGCCATCGCCCTGCGATACCGGTTTCAGATGGACGGGCGCGAAGATGACATCGATGAGGCCATCGCCCTGGCACGTGGCTTGACTGATCATGTTGCCCCGCATCTGCGGCCGCAAGAACTGGCGACCCTGGCCGGGACTCTGCTCGCTCGCCTGCGGCACGGCGGCGGCGACGCCGCCGTGGAAGCAGAAGCGTTGCAGGTCGCCCGGGACGCGCTGGCGGTTACGCCGGTCGGTCACATCGGGCGCATCATGGCGTTGACCACCCTGCGCGACGTTCTGCGTTATCGGTGGGAACGGCTCAGATCTCCCGCCGACCTGAACGAGATCATCGATCTCGACCGGTCCATCGTCGCCGACGGGCCCGTCCGCGGTTGGCGCCTGGCCCGTAGCCTCAACCACCTGGGCGCGGACCTGTCGGTACGGCACGAACGCAGCGGTGACCCTGCCGATTTCGACGCCGCCGCAGCCATGCACCGGGCCGCTGCCGACGCCGCGCCGCCCGGACACGTCGAACACGCGCGGGCGCTGGCACTGCTGGCACTCGTCGTCCACCAGCAGTCGTCCCCGGCCGAGGGCGATGATTCACCTGATGGCGACACCCATGCGACGCCGGCCTTCGATGTCACCCCCCGCGATGATCCCAGCTGGGCGTATCGCACCTTCCGGGACTCCGTCGACCTGCGGACGAGGTTCGAGCAAGCAGGCGATCCCGCCGACCTGGACCAGGCCATCCGCCTCGGCAGGCGTGCCTTGGCCGCTGCCGAGGCGACCTCCGGGATCACCGCCCACATTCTGTCCCATCTCGGCGCCGCCCACCGCACCCGCTATGAACACCTCGGCGACTCCGGTGACCTCGACGTGGCCGTCGCGGTCGGACGGGCGGCCATCGCCGTGGCCGGCACCGGGGACACCGGTCACGCTCACGCGCTCAGCCACCTCTCCCTGGCGTACTTGCGTCAGGCCGACCGCACCGACGACTTGGTGCATCTCGACCTCGCCGTGGAACTCGGCCGCGCCGCTGTAGCTGCAGAGCCGCAGGACGCCTCTGATTCCACTCGGGCGCTGCACCTGTCGAACCTGGCGATTCTGCTGCAGGTGCGAGGCGACGCTGACCGCAACGTCGCAGGCTTCCGGCGCAACGACTACCGGGAAGCGGTCGACATCCTGTATCAGTCCGTCGAGCTGCAGCCGCGGAATAGCGCAAACGCCGCTCGATACCTACACAACCTCGCCACCGCCCGACTTGCCGTGGCCAAGCTTGACGATTCGCTCACCGCATCCGAACTTGACGAGGTCACCGACCTTTTCCGCGAGTCTGTCACGCTGACCGCCGCGAACCATCCCGCCTTGGCAGGACGACGGTGGGCGCTCGCCGATGCCCTGTACCGGCGCCACCGTGTTGCCCCTGACGGCGATCGGCACCTGGCGGAAGCGCTGCAGATTTGGCAGGAAGTCGCCACCTCAACACTCGCGCCGGTCAGGGTTCGGGTGCTCGCCGCGCGCATGTGGGGCGCCGTAGCCGTGCGCATCGAGGATTACAACGCATCAATCGCCGCGTTTCACACCGCCGTCGGCCTACTGCCCATGGCTGCCAGCCGCGGACTGATCCGGTCTGACCGGGAAAGCATGCTGGAAGACTGGACGGGCCTGGCCAGCACGGCAGCGGCTGCGGCGCTTGCCGCGGAGCGACCCGACGACGCCATCGAACTGCTGGAGAGCGGCCGCGCAGTCCTTTGGCAGCAGGTTATGGACACAAGCGACGACATAGCGCTGCTGGCGGTACACGAACCGGGACTCGCGGCCCGGTTGAGGCAGCTGAACGCCCTGCTCGACTCAGAGGAACGCTCGTAATGAGATACCACCTCATCGGGTTGACCTCGGGAGAATTCCTCACCGTCCGGGCCAACGACCGACCTCACATCCTCGTCTTCCACGACATGCAGCTGGCTGTGCGATGCATGGACACCGTCTGCCGCGCGTGGCCGGAGAGCGGAGCCGCTTTGCTGCTCACGATGGAGGCTCCAAGCAGGGCCGAGGTGGAGGATTCGTTACGGTCGACGCCGGGCATCCCCGCCGACCTGACTGTGTTGTTCGTCGACAACCCGCTTTTCCTGGATCTTGTGGAGGAACTGGCGCGGTTGTCGCGGGCGGTGAGCGACTTATGAACGCATGCACCTGCGGCAACGCCACCGTAGTCGCCGGTACAAACAAGGCAGGACTCACCCGTGCGTATACCAGACACTGACGCCTATTTGACCACCGAGCGACGGATGGCCCTCGCCCGTGAGCGTGATCAGATCCTCGCGAAAGTTCGAGGTCTCGACGGCTTCGCCGACTTCCTACGCCCGCCCCGGGTCAAGGCGCTGCTGCCCGCCGCAGCCGACGGGCCGATCGCTGTCATCAACGTCAGCTCCTCTCGCTGCGACGCGTTGCTGGTACGCGTAACCGGCGTCCAACCAGTGCGCTTACCCCACCTGAACCTCGGCGCAGTCATTGGGGGCTTGACCCCTGATCCTGGACACGGGGGTTATGCGGCCGGGGCCAGCGTAGCTGGCGCTGGCCGGGTGCTCTTCTCGTAGGTGATCGGTGA
>NZ_JBITMV010000043.1:0-17773 GCF_044466625.1 Micromonospora sp. NPDC049366 | reverse complement strand
AACAACCACCCAGCCAGCGAGAAAACACCTCACACCGCCACGTCAAGAGCCACCAACCAGCCCAAACAGGATGCGACTAGCCCCGTGAAGTTGCGTGCCCGCCCACCGCGTTACGACGAGCGAGCACACCGGTGCTAGAGACCTCGGCCTGTCCAATGCTGACCGCTGCCTTGCATGCGAGCGAGGAGTCGTAGAGCGTCCAGATCCCTCACGATGATCTGTCGATAGCCCGTTTGGAGCACCTCCGCCTCGCGGAGTTCACGAAGCGCCTTCTCTACCGTGGGTTCTGCCGCGCCGCACAAGGATGCCAACTCCTGTTGTGTCAACGCGACCCCCACGGTGTGCCCGGCGTCGACGGCCTGCCCGTGGACCGCGGCCAGTTCGGCCAGGATCCGCGCCAGACGCACTCTCGCCGGGTACGACGCGAAGTCGACTCGGCGCCGATTTGCCCACCGGAAGCGAGCTGCGGTCGTGCGCGCCAGGGCGAGCGCCGCCTCTGGACGACGATGGAAGAACGGCTGCCAATCGCGTTTGTAGATGACACTGATCGAGCCTGCACCACAGCTCGTGACCGTGGCCGTCCTGGGCGTGTCGTTGAGAGCGGAGATCTCGCCCACTAGGTCGCCTGACACCCGGATGGCCAGCAACGCTTGTCGCCCACCCGCCACGTTGACCGTCACCTTCGCCACCGCCTCGCGGAGGAGGATCATGTGATTGCCGGGTGCACCCTCGCGGAGGATGTGATCTCCGGGCTTGACCGGGACGTTGGTTCCCAGTGTGAGGAACTCGGCTCTGACGTCTGGATCCAGACAACCGAGCAGTGTGCCGACTGGCCAGTCTTGATCCATCGTCGACCGGTGATACTGGCGACCCATCACAGCCCCCGTTCGTCAAGGTCCTCGTGTTGCCGCAGATGACATCGATTAGCCGGCGGATGGATTGTTTCTGATGCCCGGGCCCGACAGAAGGTGGCCGGCGTTATCTCAGGAAGGCGGTGAGGACGATCCACGCGGCCGCAGCGCAGCCAGCGGCGAAAGTCCACGGCATGGAGTCCCTCACCCGCTGGTGCTTCTCGAGGGCGACGCCGGCCAGCAGGGTCACCAACGTCCAGGCTTCCGGCGGCTCGCCGTGCTCATGGTGAAGCGCCGCAGCGGTTGACGCCGGGACTGCCGACGGAAACCCAAATCTGTTGGGCGAGGGGGGTCCGGACGTACGGGGTTGAAAGCCCAGCGCGAGGTATCGGGCCGCAACAACAAGGGTGATCAGGAAGACCACAAGGACACACCAGGCGACCAGGGCTGCGGACGAACGCGGGACAAAGGTGACTGGAGCCTGTGAAGTGCTGAGCATGAGTGCCGCCAACGCGCCTTGCGCGCTGGCCAGCCGAGCGATCTTCGTGTCGGCGTGCTGGATCGAATCCTGATGAAGGCGCACAGCTTGAAGGGCTATGTCTACACCCTCACGTGGCCAATCGTCTCGCTCTGGGTTCGCCGGAGAGATCGTCATGCCTTGAGTGAAGCTGCGTGGACGGTGGCGTACCTCGTCCAAGTACGGTTTACCGGCTTTCTGACAGCCCTGCCGATCAACTTCCGGACAACCCGTATTTTGATGGCTTTCCCGTCGGCGGCTATCGCTATAAGTGACATGGCCTCAGGATTCAGTTGTCAGGAGGGGCAAGATGGCGATACCCCAGCCGAGCCGACGGCTGATCATGGCCGTGGACATGGAGCGCTACAGCCGACATGACGACGCCGGGCAGGCGCGAGTCCAAACCGATTTCCGGGACATCATGCAGCGGGCGGCAGAGCAGTGCGGACTCGAGCGTGCATGCTGGGAGATCCAGCCAACGGGCGACGGCGAGCTCGCGCTCTTCCCCCCAGGGATTTCCGAGCCCAGGATCATCGCCGACCTCGTGCCTGCCATGGACCGGGTCTTGCATGATCACAACCGTTATGTTGCGCCACGTGCAGAGGTCCGGCTACGTGTCGCGATCCACCAGGGCCTCATCACCACGACGGCGAACGGTTACGCCGGATCCGCTGTGGTGACCGCGGCCCGGCTGGTTGACGCGGACCCCTTGAAGGACGCGTTGAAGAGATTCCCACAGGCGGCCGTTGTCGTGATCGTCTCCTCCACGATCTTTCGTGAGGTGGTGAGCCAGTCGTACAGCGGTATACGGAAGGAGCGTTACGGCCGGGTCGAGGTGCGTGTCAAGTCCTTCGCTGAGGATGCCTGGATTTTTGTGCCGGACGAGGACTTCAACCTGACGGGGCCACCCTCATCGCTCGCTCGAGACACGCCGCCCCCCGGCTCCCCCGATCAGGTGCCGTGGCTTGAACCGCCGGCGACAAACGGAAGCAGCTTCAGTTTCGGCGCCGTCACGAATCACGGGCCCACCGTCTTCGGTGACCATGCCCGAGTGGTGGGGAATGCGGATCCATCCAGGGGTGACGGGACATCGTGGCGATGACCGACAGTTCGCATGCGTCGACGAGCACGCCGTCGACCGGGTCTGGGGAATCGTCGGAGGAGCGAAAGGCCGAGCAGGGGCGAGGCTCGCCCGAGGCCCCACCCGATGGTCGAGAGGGTGAGCGCCGGGAAAAGGGTGAGGGAGCGCAGGGAGACCAGCAACGGCAGCCCGACCCGGCTGCCTCTGGCGACGAAGATCTGGATGAAGACGGTCGTGTGGGGTCGCTCTATGAGCATCCCACGCTGCGCCTCCTACTCAAGCAGTCGCGTAGCAGTTTCCAGTTCGACGACCTCTCCAGCGCCGGTCCGAGCGCCTTCGGCGACCACGCGACCGTTATCGGCAACATCAACCTTGGTCACGGCGAACGCAAGAAGCTGATCTTCGCTGACCCTGTTTCCGACTTGACCGGTAGATGCCGAACTTTCATCCCTCCCCGGTACTTCAGTGACCTGCAGCAGCGCCTGAGGCGCAATCGAATAGTCGGCATCGCGGGGCTGCCCAAAACTGGCCGGATGACGGCGGCGTGTGTCGCGCTCGCAGAACACCGGTCAACCGACCGAGTCAGGAGAATCTCGCCGCCCGGGGCTGACGTCGTGCCTTACCTCCGAGAAGACCCCGAAGTCATTGAGAAAGGATTTTGCTACATTATCAGAATTGTCGACAGGCAGTTGCCCGATGTGCTCCGAAATCTCGAGCCGATTTTCGAGGAGCGGGACTCCAGCGCCATCGTCATCCGCGACCTCAGAACGCCAGACGATGACCTCCATCGTGCCGAGCTTTTTCACCAGCCGCCCGCCGCATCCGTGGAGATATTCCGCCGGCATCTTAATCTATACCTGGACAACAAGTGTGTGGCGAACTGCCGGGCCTGTGCGGGAAGTTGCCGCGAGGCGTACATTTCGGAATTGCTGACAGAGTCGGTTAGTAGGTCAATAGCGTTAATGCAATCTCCGGGAGAGTGCGCACAATATGCGGAGCGGATCGCGGCAGAGTTGCCGAGAGGGCCGGCAGTCGCAGCCATGCTTCCGTCAGAGAGCCTGCGGCGGCGGGAAGAGGCGCGACGGATCCTCTTGCTGACCGAGGGTGCAGACGAGGGTTATCAGAACCGGTCGATACAACTTCGGCGCGCACTTCGTATCGCCTATGCCGTCTTCGCCGGTCAACCTATGGCGAGTGTTTCCGACGGTGCCGGGTTGTTGCTGGGCAAGCTCGACCGCCTTTTCGCGGAGCCGGTCATCGGTCGACCCGCCCTGCTGAACGACCTGCCCGGTCTACTTGGCCAAAACCTTTGTTCGAATTGGCACAAGCTGGCCGGCGAGGAGAGCACGACGCAACGGGCGACGAGGGTCGCGCAGGTGGATGCGGGGGTGGTCGCGGCGATACTCGACGTCGCCTGGAATGACTTCGACAACAGCCGCGTCGCGCTGGTGGAGTGGGTCGACGAACTCGCGTCCCATCCGGAGCCAGGCTTCAGCGAGTGCGCCGCCGTTGCCGCAGGGATTTTCGCCCTCCATGACTTCGACCATGTCTACTCCCGAGTGATTCGGCGTTGGGCTCGTGACCGGAGACGGCGAGTAAGGCAGACCGCGGCGGCGGCCATGGTGGCGACTGCGAACCTCGACGGCAGCCACAGCCTGGGCATAGGGGCCCACCGCCGAGTGCGGGCTCTCGTCAATGCCGAAATCGAGGGCCTGGCCCGATCGGCTTCCTCGCTCGAACGAGACACCGCGGCAATGGTCTGGGGTTTAGGCTACGTCTCGCGTCACCCCAGTCAAGCCGCACGAGCGCTCACCATCGTGGCCGCCAATGCCGCCGGCCGGCACGCGGACAGTGTGTCGAACGCGGTCGACCGGCTGTTTGGGACGATTGGCAATTCCTGGACGATCGGGATGCTGTCGTGGTGGCTTGACAGCAACAACCCCGCCTTGCGCACACACGCCGCGCAGGCCTTCCTGGAATGGGTCGAACGTGTCGAGTCCGCCGCGCGTCATGAGGAGTTGCTAACGCTATTGAACGTGGGTCCGACACAGGTGGACCACCTGGCGTTACTTTGGCGTTTTGTTTTGCTCGACCCCCGATTTTCGGTAGCAGCATGGCGTCACCTCGCCGGCTGGTTGAAGATGGCCGCTGTCGAAATTCGGCTGGCCGAGCCGATGCATGGGCTAGCCCGGCGGCTCGCTGCGGATCCGGCCGTCCGTTCCCGACTCACCTACTGGCTTTCGCGCGGCTCGACGAGCCGATCTCCGCAGCTTGATGGGAGCGACGATGACCACCGATAGTGTCGGCCCGAGCGGCTCGAACCAGTCCAACGCTCGGCCCAAGCTGGGCCGGCTGGCAGATCGCATCCGTGCTGCCGCTGCTCGCTTCCAGGGCCCACCCGCACCCGACCTCACTCAGCGTCGGCGCCATCCCCGACCAATCGTCGTTCCCGCCCGAGGGTACGTCTTCTCGTTCCACATCGACGTGATGTTCACCTGGTATTCCGAAGGGCTCCGTGAGGACCAACTCGGTGCGTGGTCGATGCAGTTCGCCGACCTGGCTCGCCGCGATGTCGAGCACCAGGCGGCAGATCTGGCCCGACACTTCCACCCGCACCAGGCATGCTCGCTCGAGATTCAACTCAACCGGCTGCTGTCCCGTGCATATCGTCGGTACGAGCGCCGTGACGTCGTCTTGCGCTGCAAGCCGGAGGTTCGCGTTCGGCTGGACGAGGACGTGAGGTCAGAACTCCGCCACGCACACCTGCAGCGTCTGCGAGCGGAGAGTGAGCACGAGTTGACACTGCGACGGATACAGCTGACGGATCAGGTAACTCAACGCTGGATCACATTGATCGGTCGTTTGCGTCGCGACCCGCTGGCCCACGCGGCGCTCCTGCTCAGCGACAAGGAACTCGCCAAAGTCCTTGATCAGTACGTGCTCAAGGAAGAGCGGACGAATATCGACCATTTGGCAGCAAGGCTTGAGGAGGCCCTCAGTCGTAGTGGTCGAGTCGGTGAGCCGCTCGAAGAGCACGAGGCCGCTGAGATCATCAACCTGCTGAACGACATTCTCAAGGACCAAGCGGACAGTGCGCCGGATGTCGGGATCAACGGGAACGGCCCGCACGCCTCCCCGAAAGTCTCCTAGCTGTGCCGGATCGTCGCGGGAAACATGCGCCGGTGGTGCAGTCAGGACGAAGGGCCCGTCACCCTTAGGATCTCTGACATGCAGGAGGGCCGGTGGACGACGATTACCCCGTCGCAGTTCGCGCACGAGCGGGAGGCGCTGGCGCACGTCCAGGCGCTCCTGCCCGATACCGAGCCGTTTCGCGCGTGGTCGAACTTCACCTTCACGGCCCAGACAGGGCACCCCTACGAGGTCGACCTGCTGGTCGCGGGGCCAGGTGGCCTCTACCTGATCGAAATCAAGAGCCTCAACGGCCGGCTGACCTCCAGCGGCTCGAACTGGATCCAGCACGGGCCGAACAGCACCCGCACCTTCGACAACCCGCTGCACTTGGCCGACGCCAAGGCCAAAAAGCTGAAGTCCCTGCTGCAGGCCGCCGCGGCCCGACGCCGGGGACATTCAATCAGGATTCCGTTCGTGCAGGCTGCGGTGTTCCTGTCCAAGCCCGGCCTGCGCGTCGAGCTCTCCGAGCATCACCTGCACGGCATCTACGGCCCGGAGCCAGCACCCGGTCACCAGCCCGGCCCGCTGCCGGCGATCAGCGCCCTGCTGCGGCGCCCGCCGCAGGACGAACGCCAGCGGATCACCAGGGAGGTGTCGGCGGCGCTGCCCGACCTGCTGGCCGAGATCGGGATCGCGCGTAGCCGGCGGCACTACCAGATCGGGTCGTGGGAGTTGGAACCGCGACCGTTCGACCTCGGGCCCACGTGGCAGGACCACCGCGCCCGGCACCGCGACCTGGAGCGCGAGCACCGACGGATTCGCATCTATCTGGTCGAGCACAACGCGCTGAAGGACGAGCGGGCGAGCATCGAACGTGCCGCTCGACGCGAGATGCAGGTGCTGCACGGCATCAGCCATCCCGGCATCGTGCGGGTCGACGCGATGGAGCAGCACGAGGCCGGTCCCGCGTTGATCTTCCGGTACGACCCGCGGTCGATCCGTCTGGACCACTACATGGCCCAGTACGGCGACCGGCTGGACCCGCTCGGCCGGCTCGCGATGATCCGCCAGCTCGCGGAGACGGTGGCGTACGCGCACCGTCGGCGGCTGCACCACCGGGCCCTGTCAGCCCGTAGCGTGTTGGTCAGCCCGGGAAGGCGGAGGAAGGGCGGCAGCGAGGACGAGGCCTGGCTGACGCCGCAGCTTCAACTCAGCGACTGGCAGGCGGCCACCCGAGGCGTCGACAGCAGCGGCGGCACCAGCGCGGAACCCATGGCCCTCTCGTCCCACGCCGCTTCGCACATCGAACTCTCGGCCGAGGCGTACCTCGCGCCCGAGCTGAGCACCCCGCAACCCGACCCGGTCGCGATGGACGTCTTCGGCCTGGGCGCGTTGTCATACCTGGTGCTCACCGGCCAGCCACCGGCGGCGAAGCGACCAGAGTTGCTGGCCCGGCTCACCCGGGATAACGGTCTGCGGGCCGCCGCGGTCGCCGACGGGATCAGTGAGTTCGCCGACGAGCTGATCCAGGCAGCCACCGCACCGGTACCGGCCCAGCGTCTCACGACCATCGCCGAATTCATCGAGATGCTTCAGGTCGTCGAGGACGAGCTGACCGCACCGTCACCCGGGTCACGACACCCGGACGACCTGGAGCCTGAGCAGGTTGACCCGCTGGAAGCGCGCGGCGGTGACCGTGTCGGCGAATGGAAGATCACGAAGAGGCTGGGCACGGGCTCGACCTGCCGGGCTTTCCTCGCCCAGAACGAGCGCACCGGCAAGGACGAGGTGCTCAAGGTTGGCCTCTCCGACGAGAAGGCCGCTCGGCTCGCGCACGAGGCGCGGGTGCTCGCCCCGCTCACCGACTCACGGGTGATCCGGCTGGCGCGACCTGAGCCGTTGCAGCTCGGCACCCGCACCGTCGTCGTGCTCGAGCACGCCGGTGACCACACGCTGGCCCGGAAGCTGCGCGACGACGGTCGCCTCACCGTCGACGAGTTGGAGACCTACAGCGACTACCTGTTCGGTGCCCTCGATTACCTGGAGGGCGAGGGGGTCTATCACCGCGACATCAAGCCGGACAACATCGCCATCCGGATCCGCCCCAACCGGACGCGACAGCTGGTGCTGTTCGATTTTTCGCTGGCCGGCGTGTCGGTCAAGGAAATCAACGCCGGAACACCCCGCTATCTCGACCCCTTCCTCGGCACCGCGAACCGTCCGGTCTATGACAAGCACGCCGAGTGGTACGCCCTTGCGGTCACCCTGCACGAGATGGCTTCGGGCGAGCTGCCCGTCTGGGGCGACGGGGGCACGGAGCCGCAGCTCACCGAAGGGCCGCCGGTGCTGGCGGTCGAGGCGTTCGACCCGGCGATCCGCGATGATCTGGTCGCCTTCTTCGGGCAGGCCCTGCACCGCGATCACCGCAGGCGGTTCGGGGCGCTGAAAGACATGCGCGACGCCTGGCACCAGGTCTTCCGCCGTTCTGACGCGAGCACGCCCGTCGGCACGGACCATCCCGAGACCGAAGCCGACGATCTTGACGAGGCCCTCGCCGAAGCGGCCAGGGACGAGGCGGCCGGCAAGTCGACCCGCGCCACCGCCCTGGAAGCCGCCGGGCTCACTCCACGTGCGGTCTCCGCGGCCCATCGACTCAACGCCAACAACGTCGGTGAGCTGCTCACCGTGGCCAACCGGCTCGCCACCCTTCCCGGCCTCGGCGCGAAGACGCGCCGAGAGCTGCAACGCCGAGTCAAGGACTGGCGCGCACGCCTCGGTGAGCGGGAAATCATCGCCGCCACCTCCGCCGCTCGCAAGGCGGCGACCGCCGAGGCGGCGACGGAGACCAGCACTGGCGACGCAGATCTGGTACGCGTCGGCCTCGACGCGGTCGCCACACTTCTGACCCCCGCGAAGAACGGCCGCAACGGCACTGAGATCGAGGCGACCCGCCTGTTGCTGCACCTGCCCGACGATTCCGGCGTGCTGCCCGGGCTGCCGTCCTGGCCGCAGCAGCCGCAGGTCGCCGCCGCGCTCGGGGTCAGCGCCGCGCGAGTGGCGCAGATCCTCGGCAAGCAGCGCAAGCGCTGGCACGACCTTCCGGTGGTCGGCAGCGTGCGTACGCAGCTCATCGAGCTGTTGCGCGACGGCGGTCGGGTCATGGGCGTCGGCGAGTTAGCCACGGCGCTGCTCGGCAGCCGGGGTTCGGTACGCACCGGCGACGCTCTGCGGCACGCGGTCGCGCTCGCCGCGGTCCGGGCCGCTGTGGAGGTCGACGCCCTCGCCGACGAGCCCCGGTTGCTTCTCCGCCGGCACGGCGCACGGCTGCTGGTGGCGCTCGAGGCCGGTGAGGACGACGGCCCCGACACGCCAGCCGCGCCGGCGTTGCTCGACTACGCCGACGCGCTCGGCAAGGCCGCGGACAGGCTGGCCGCCAGCGAGGTGCTGCCCAGCCCGGCGACGGTGCTGCGTACCCTGGCGGCGGTAACTGCGCCCGGTGGTGCGGCCGACGCGATCGACGAGCGGCGGCGAGTGCAGCTCGCCGCGGTTGCCTCCGAGAAGGCCGCCGCGACCGCGCGTCTGGAGCTCTATCCGCGCGACCTGGATCCGGTGCGGGCCCTGCGGCTCGCCCAAGCCGGGGTGGTACCCCCGGCGACCACCCCGGAGGGCCGGCGCGGTCTGACCCCGGAGCAGGTCGCCCAGCGGGTCACGACACGCTTCCCGGAGTTGGTGCCTCTCCCGCCACATCCGAAGCTGGACAGGCTGCTGGCAGAGGCTGGTTTCGAGCTGCGGTGGGATCGCGACCGCTACGTGCCGCCACCGCCGCGCGGCGGGTCGTCGTCCATGTCGATCGTGCAGCGTCGGCCGTCCGCCACCGCGCCCCCGAGCCGCTGGACGGCGGAGTCGCCTGAGCTGGCGGCGGCGATGCGCGCCGAGGAACGGCTGACCGGCGCACTCGCTGCCGGTGGCTTCCGAGCCCTGACGGTACGACTCTCGCGGTATCCGCTCGCGCAGGATGAATTGGCTCGGCGATTCGGTGCCCGGCCGGTGAACGTCGCTGCCCGTTTCCTGCACCACCTGCACGCGCTGGTCGACGAGACGCCGAAGCCGACTTGGGAGACGGTGCTCAGCGCCGACAACGCGGCGCCGAACACGCGGCCGGCGATCAAGTTGGGGGAGTACGTCGAGCGGGCGTGGCAACTGACCGCCCCGGCGCTGCGTGCGGACCTCGGTGACGGCGCGGGTCCGCTACTGTTGCACGACGCGGCGGTGCTGGCCCGCTACCGGGCGATGCAGCGGCTCTTCGCGTTGGCGGACGCGGCACGGGGTGGTGCTGGGCAGCTCTGGTTGCTGTGCCCGATGGAGGACCCAGCCCTGTTGCCGAGGCTGGACGCCACGGTGGTGCCGGTAGGCGACAACGAATGGATTCCGCTACCGGACGCCTGGGTCGTCAACGCCCACCGCAGCGCGGTCACCGCCTGACGCCGTGCCGGGAGTGACCTGAGAGGGCGGGCCCTGCACCATTCGCGACGCGTCATTGCCGGGCGCCTGCGGGCCCTTGCCCGCGTACGCCGGTGCCTCATGGGCGAGTGCGTCCAGGCTTTCGGGAGCGCGGGCGACGGCGAGCGCCGGTGAGCCGTGCAGCCCCCACACGTCGGCCTCGACCCAGCAGAGCTGCCGGTACTTGTCGGGTGCCAGGGCTTGCGAACCGAAGTCCCACCCGACGGCCGAGACGGGCTTGCCGGCGAACTGCCGCCTCGCCCGCTCGCGGTAGGCGTCCCAGGTGACGGTCGCGGGATGCAGGAACGACAGGTCGAAGCCGTTGTCGGCGAGCCCGAACGCGGCCAGCCCGAAGAGCATCGTGCAGTCGATGCCGTTGGCGGCACAGTAGTCGGCGATTCGTGCCGCGCCGTTGACGGCACCGGCGTACGACAGCAGGTACACCTGACGGACCGGGTGGAACCGTTGGTATTCACTCAGCGCGGCGACAATGGTCGCGCCGGAGGCGACAGTGTCGCCAATCAGCAGTGTCGAGCCACCGGCGTCGAAACGCGCGTAGGAGACGTCGACGGTGACGTCGTCCGACGCGACGGCCACCCTGCTGGTGGAGACCAGGTTGGCGGGTAGGTTCCGCCCCGCTTCGAGGGCAACCGCCTCCGCCAGTTGGTAGACAAGACCCTTGCTCAGGATGGTCAGTTCGGCGAGATCCGCGCCGTCGAGTTCGTCTCGGATGTGTCGTACGAACTCCCGGCTGCTGGCGAGGCAGGCCCGCCGAAACGGTAGCTCTGTGAGGTTGCGGTCGAACAGTAACGTCTCCAAATGCGAATTGTGTACGAGGTGGAGGCCCCTCACCCCCGTCCGCGAGCTGATCGACTCGACGACGCTCGACCCGGTGTCCCCGATCATGCCGTCGTGCTGGTCGCTCGCGGGGCGCCGGCCTCGATACGTTGCAGTGCTTGAAGCATCGGCGTGTCCATGTCGAGCACATGCTCCTTGTACTCGGTGAGCGCGGCCGACAGCCACTCGGGACGTGGTTGGGCCGCCCTGGGTCGACGGGCTAGGGCCACGAGCGCCCTTCCGGCGGCGGTGAAATCGTCGACCACCTCAGTCGCCAGCGCCGCCACGTGAGGATGCACGTAATCGGTCACCCGCACACCCCGATATTCCAGGACATCGCTGCGGTACTGCGAGTTGCGGGGAGCGACCACGATTACCGGCGTCCCCATCGCGACCGCCGCTGCCATCTCCACGCCGATGCCGATCCCACGCCGTACGCGCGCGTCGACGATGACAGCCGTGGCTACCATCACCTGGTACATGTCGCGGCCGAACTGCCCGAGCGTGTTACCGGCGTCCGGTATCGGGTCGTCGGGGTTGAGGAAGACGACGTCACAGGGAGCGGCGCCGTTAGCGACCTCCTTGCGCTCCACGTCGGTCCAGCAGAGACGTTGCTGGTCACCGGCGCCCTTGATGATTGATCCAGAGCAGTAGACGGAGATGAGCATCATCGTGTCCTTCGGTCAGGGCCTGTCTGGTTCAACGTGACGTCGAGGTTGTTGGCGACGATCGAAACGACGCTGTGTGCCTGCTGGGTCGTCGTCGCAGTGTGGAAACGGATGCGCTTACGACCACGGATCACCGCCTCGCGGAGCCGGGCTCGGAGCACCGGGTGCTGCGCGGCCGTGGCGACAGCGCCGAATTCGGGCGTCGCACGGAGCGAGAGCAGGTCGCGCCACCGGGCGCCCTTGTGGACGAAATCGTAGATGCCGAGCCAACGCAGGCCGAGGTCGAAGGAGCGGGCGGACAGCACCCGGTCAGCGAGCGACGACTGCATCTGACGGATCCCACAAGAGAAGTCGCCGAACTCGAAGTCGGCGACGATGGCGGCGTCGAGGTCGCGCAGATAGCTTGCCAGGTATTCGCGGGACAGGAACATGTCGACCCGGGTTCGCTCATCGGCCCGCAGCGTGACGGGGACTGTGGCGCGGACGAATCGACCGACGAACGCCCGCCCCTCGAGCCGCTCCGGCACCTCCCGCAGGTGCGTCTCCACGTCACCGGCTCGAGCGGGCCATCGGCGCGAGACGCTGGCGAGGGTGCCGGCCAGTTGACCGTCGGCCTGCAGTGCGCCACGCCAACTCTCCGTGATGTCGGTGGCCGTGTTCTGCGCATAGCGGGGCCGCCAGACAAGGCCGTCAGTGAGACTGCGGTGCGGCGTCAGGTCGTAGGGGTTGCGCACGTCTCCGCGGTATTCGACGGCCTTGTGTTCGACGTACGAATCGAGGTCGGCGATGTGTGAGGAGTAGTGGACGACGCCACGGGCGACGAGTGCCCCGATCCTGGTGAGGAAGACCGACAAAATCGGCACCTCGAACAGGTACGACGCGGGAAGGATCAGTTCTTCGTCGGTGGCGAGCACCGCCAACCGCGTGGCGTGCAGCACCTGGGACAGGTCCGTTTCGGTGAAACGGGCAGCCTGCGGCCGGCCGTAGCAGGATCGGATCTCCGGGTTCAGGTATTGCAGGAAGATGGGCCGCGCGCGGTCGTACGTCAACGGTGTGGTGAAGCGTTCCTCCGGGTAGAGGCTGAGCTGTTGCCCCGGTAGGTGTAGGTGCAGGTCCCTGCCGGCGACGTAGCCGTCCCGTCGCGCGTCGAGGTCCTGTCGGTGCACTGTCACGCGCCGCTCATGGTCCTGCTTCAGGCCGACCAACGGTGAGGTCCCGGCCCGCCGTGTATGCGTCCCGGCCGGCGGTGACGTTCTGCCGCACGGTGACCGAAGTGTCGACGGTGACGCCTGACCGCTCGAGCACGGTGATCAACTCCGTTATTGCGCCGGCGAAGGCTGCGTCGTCGTCCAACCGAGCCTGTACCCAGCCCGCCCACCGAGCCGCCTCCACGACGGAGATCTGGTCCCTGGCCTCCTGTGCGGTACCGAGGAGGCGCTCGCGCGACTCCTCGAGTGCGCGGTCCACCCGATTCGCCGTGCCGGCCTTGTCACGACCAAGAATGCGCGCCGCCCGATCCTTCACGTTGAGCCACAGGTCCGAGGCCATGGCCTGGATCAGAGCAGCGCTCGCTGCGGCGGCCAGGCCTGCTGCCGACATGTCGTCCATGGATCACCGCATCTGACGTGAAGGCGCGCCGGGGAAGCGGGCACCGCCAAGTATGCCAATGGGCGATTGCGTGTCAAGGACGGCTGACCCCATCGCCATCGATCAGTCTGAAGGCCAGTTTGCCGACTCCCTTTTGCCCGCGTGGTTACGCGAACAGCGAGAGCAGCGCGGCTTGCTCCTGGGTGAGACGTATAGGTGGCTTCGGGCCGGCGATCGGGAAGATCTGGGCGGCCTTCAGTTCGTCTCGACGGATGCTCGTCGCGATGCCGATCTTCACACCCCTCGCGGTGAGGGCCTCGATCAGCCGGCGGCTGTCGAGAAGGTACGCGGCGGATATCCGCCACCGGTGATGCCGCACTGCCCCGACCGGCCGCTGCGGGCCGCTCAGAATGAGGTAGTGGTCGCACTCGTGCGGGCTGATGTCGAGGCCGGCGAACGAGTCACCGTAGGTCTTGACGTTCACCGTCCGGCCGGCGAGCGGACCGGATCGGAATGTGCCGTCATAACCAGCCTGTGTGGCCGTGCCGGCCAGCTCGATGTCGAACACCTGGGCGGCGACGAACTCCCCGATGTCGCCCTGTCGGGCTGAGCGGCCGGTCACGGCTGCGATCCTGGCGTCGAGGTCGTCGCGTTCCTGGAGCATCGCCGCCAACTGGTGCAACTTCTCCGTCACTCGGCGGATTCTCCGTGGTGGTCGCTGGTTTGACCAGTTGCCTCTCGCTAACTTCTCGACATGACGACCACCGCACGTGAGCGCGTCGCGGCCTTCTGGGATACCCATGTAGCCGCCTGGCTGGACGGCGCCGATCCACTGCCGCACCCGCTACCGGCCTGGTTCGATTCCTACCTGGGCATCGGGCTCGGCCAGGTGACCCGCGATGGCTTTCCCGAGCCGTTCCAGGGAGACCTCTCTGGCCTGACCCATACGCCCCGCATGGTGGTGCTCGGGCTCAACCCCGGCGAGTATCGGCCACGTTTCCAGTCGAGGGATGGGATCTTCGCCGCCGAGATCCGTGCGGCGGGTTCGTACAGCAGGTGGATGACCACAGGCCCATACAACCGCCCGCCGTGGACGGACACCATGGGTCCCAACCGGTACTACCAGACGCGTCTCCGCTTCACCCGCAATTGGCTGCAAGATCCGGACGCTGGTCATGGCGACCTGTTGATCTTCGAGTGTTACCCCTGGCATTCGAAGTCCATCACCGCCCCGCTGCGGCCGCCGCCGGAGATCATCGAACAGTTCGTGTGGCAGCCGATCGCGGAGTTGCCGGTGCGGGACGTGTTCGCGTTCGGCAAGCCGTGGAACGACGTCGCCGCGGCGCTTGGGCTGCCGCCAACAGGGGCGCTGGGGGCAGGCGGAACGCCTTACGGGTCGACCGTGCCGAGTCGGGCGGTGCGAACGTACGGCCTGCCATCGAGGCAGCGGTTGGTCGTCGAGTGGCACAGCGGTTCCGCCGGACCGCCCAGCGCCAAGGAGACCGCACTCCTCCGCAACGCGCTCAGCTCAGCCGAGTGCGAACGACCTGGCCTGCTGAATGCGCCCGCTCCCCGGGCTGCAACTGCTGCCGCACATGCGTCGATTGGCTTCCTGCCATGACCCTCGCCGCTGATACCGCCGCCACTGCCCGTCGCATCGAGGACCTCAATCGATACATGACCGAGCAGGTCCTGGGAACGTCCGGGCAATGCGTTTGCCGAAAGCTCGGTAGCTGCCGGCAGAGTGTGTTGGGCAGACGTCGGGCGTCCCAACCGGAGGGAGCGTTTGCCGCGGGCCAACTCTCACACGTCGGCCACCACTACGACCTGACGCTCGATGGTGTGGCGATCCGCACTCTGGTCATCGCCATGGAGACCGGACGGGCGCGAGAAGGTGTGACGCTCCGGCAGCGCCACGCCGAGGTGATGCAGTCTGCCAGCCTGGCGTTCACCGCCCGGAACCCACACATGCGGGGTGTCACGAGCGCGCTGCGGCTCGCCGTCGGGCGCGAGCCCGGGCCTGATCGGGCCGGCGAACTGCTCCGTCTGAGCGGCGTTCGTTCGCCGGTGCACCTGTTCGACACCTATGCCATGGCCAACATGCGCCTCTGCTCCGCCGTGGTCAGGGGCACGAGCAAGTCGTTGGGCAATCCGACGATGAGCCGGAACTGCGCGCCGCACATGGCCGCCACGATCCAGATCCTCGAGCCGACCCTCTGCGTCGTCCAGGGCGTCGAGGTCTACAAGGCGCTCACGACGCTCATGACCCGCCGGCGCCCGGTCGCACCCAACCTGGAGCAGGCCCGCATCGCTGGCGTCGAGACGCTCGTCGCCGCGTTCACCCATCCGTCCGCGATGAGGTTGACCGACCACTGGGGGCGGCTGACCAGCACCCCATACCTGTACGGGACGGTTGTTCCGACGATGCGGGCCGCACACCGACGCTTAGCGAACCTAGGCGTGCAACCCCGCAGGCCGGTCGGACCGCAGCGGCAGGCGAGGGGTGCGAATCTTCAACCGCCGAGGTAGCTGGACGTCGCGTCGTTGCTGGTCTGCCTGCGGCTAGCGGCCTCGGCTTCAGCGATCCCGAGTGCGTTGCTCGCTCCGTCGAGCAGTTGCTTGTAGGTGATGACCTCAATCCGAGCGAGGTGGCTGCTGTAGGTCCGCAGCACCTCGTTCATGTCTGCCTCGTCCAGGTCAGGCTGGAAGCGGGGATGACCTACCACCACCGTTGCCCCAGCCCGCGCACATCCACGGCGTGCTGGTCGAGGATGCGTGTGCGGTCTTCGTCGAGCGCGAGCAGGTAGTTCATCACCTGACCCACCGCACGGTGCACCTCACCATTGGGGATCAGGCCCTTGCGCTGATGAGTCATGATCCGCACGTTCGCCCGCTTCAGCTCCACCACGTGCAGCGAGCCGTCCGGCCGGAGCAGGGGAATGTCCAACTCGCTCCCGGCGACGAGCCGACGACGGCCGAGGTCGGGCAAATACGAGCTACCGAATATCCAGAGATTCCTCTGTAATGCGCCTTGCAGGTCCCGCTCAGAGCTGTGGGGATTGTTCACGACGCTCGTCATCTGTTGTAGGCCGGCCTTTCGAAGCCTGATTTCCGCCAGCCGTGTTAGCTCTGCCACGCTCAGCCGACCGACCTCTGCTGGGTCCAGGTAGACAGTGCCGTTGATCGGCGCCGTCGGCTCCTCGATAGTCAGCCGGTTGGCCAGCACATCGCGCAACCAAGCTGACGTCTCTCGCCCGCCGCGAAGCACCCGATAATGCCCGGGCTGCTCCTCGTCTTCCGAGACGCTCCGTGCGGAGTCGAAGAACTCCGTGATGCACGCCTGGACGTCGGCGGCAGAGGCGGATGGATTCTCCTTCAACAGTTGGCGCACCGCCAACTGGACCAGGTTGCCCAAGTTGTCGAAGGTGCCTCGAAGGTATCGCAGTTCGCCATACCGAGACCCTGGGAACAGCTGATACTTGATCTCGACGTCTGGGCGGAGCATTGCGTTCATCGCGTAGGCCAGCGCGTCCTCGATGCGCCCGCTCGTGAGCGGATCTTCCTCCTCGCGTGCGGCACCCTCCGCGTAGCGGAGCAGATCCGTCAATTCCTTGCCGCCGCGGTATGGGCTCCGGTCGCCCATGTGCCGCAAGGCATCCTGAAGGAGATTTCGGACATGGTCCGAGACGCCAAGTTCCATGATCTTCTCGATCAGGACACGAAGGGTGTAGTCAGACCTCGTTCGCACGTGACGCCGTCACCTCACTAGATCGAGCCATATAACAGGCACGATCATGCAACGGACCCCCGACACGCAGGGGTCTGCTGCACCGATAGGTGACAGTTTCAGTCACGCGGCCTGACTGGCCGGTGGGGTCATGATGGTCTCGTACTCGATAGGGGTCAACCGGGACAGCGGTCGTTGGCGTCGACGGCGGTGGTAGGTCCGTTCGATCCAGGTCACGATCGCGGTCCTCAGTTGCTGGCGGGTCGTCCAGGTTCGGCGGTCGAGGACGTTGTTCTGCAGCAGGCCGAAGAACGACTCCATGGCGGCGTTGTCGCCGGCGGCGCCGACGCGGCCCATCGATCCGATCATGTGGTGCTGGTGGAGGGCTCGGACGAATTTCCGGCTGCGGAATTGCGACCCGCGGTCGGTGTGCAGCACGCAGCCGGCTACGTCACCGCGGCGGGCTACGGCGTTGTGCAGGGCGTTGACGGCCAGCCTCGACTTCATCCGTGAGTCGATGGAGTAGCCGACGATCCGGTTGGACCACACGTCCTTGATCGCGCACAGGTACAGCTTGCCTTCGGCGGTGCGGTGCTCGGTGATGTCGGCCAGCCACAACCGATTCGGGCCGTGGGCGGTGAAGTCCCGCTGGACCAGGTCGTCGTGCACTGGTGGGCCTGGCTTGCCGCCCTTGCCCCGACGCTTGCGCTTGCTGAACGCGCTGAACCAGCCCATACCGGAACAGATCTTCCAGGCGGTGCGCTCGACCATCGGCTGGCCGGCAGCGCGGGCCTCATCGGCCAGGAACCGGTAGCCGAACTCCGGGTCATCACGATGGGCGTCGAACAACGCGTCCGCCCGGTACGCCTGCGC
>NZ_JBITMV010000042.1:0-19348 GCF_044466625.1 Micromonospora sp. NPDC049366 | reverse complement strand
TCCGCGCGTACTCGACCTCGGTCAGTTCAAACCGCCCACTCACGACAGACGTGGATAGCCGAATCTGCACCCAAGATCCAGGAGACACGCCCTAGTCCGGCCCCGCCCCGCATGCCCACGAAGGGCACCAGCACGGCAGCGTGCGGGGACCCGGAAAGGGCAAGCCCGGCTGCGGCCCACCGACCGGACGCAGCGAACGCGACTCCCACCAGGGCAGACGCGGGTTGGCCGCGTTGGTCTGGACGTTCTGCGTCGCCGCGGCGGGTGCGGCTGCCGGGTGGAGCCCGGGGCCTGCGCCGGCAGGGCGCCGGCCATCAGGACCGCCACCGGAATTGACCGGTGCCTTCGGGCGGGCAGCCGCAGCGCCACCCTCCGCTGCCCTGTGTAGGGCAATGGGTCGACCTGGTGTCGACGTCGGAGCCGAGGCGCCGATGGCTGCCTTCCACCGGCGATGTCCACCGTGTCCCGCCACCCTTCGGGCGGCTGGGCCAGTATCTGGATTGTGCGCCCGGGCTGCCGGAAGCGCTCTGCCGGCCCGTGCCGACCGGATTCCCGGGGCGGGCACCCGCGTTCGCCGCTACGGCCTGCGCAGCCCTCCCACGACAACCTCAGTGGCGGCCCGTTCCGTCATCGTGGGATCGCCCGGTCTCCACATAGACCGGAGCTCTCGGTTTGAACCGGAGGGAAGGCGTATGCGTCGTGGAGCCTGGGGGCGTGGGGTTACACGCCGTCCGCCGGCACGGATGCCACCCCGGTGGCACGCGTCCGATGTCACGAAACACCTTGAACAGTGAGGTTGGAATGGGTATCAGCACGGCAGTCAAGAAGGTGGCGACGGGTGTCGCCGCGGCGGGCATGCTCACGGCGGCGACGCTCGCCGCGACGAGCGGGCCGGCCGCCGCGGCGATGGGTCAGGGGCGGGTGCAGCTCTGCTCGCAGGGCAACTACGCGTCCTACCTCTCCTACACGGGCACGGGTATCACGACCTATGTCGTGTTCCCGGGAACCTGCCTGAAGGACGACATTCCCCGCAACACGACGCAGATCGAGGTCGTGGGCATCTTCAACAGCTCCGGAACGTCGTTCAGCATGGGCAGCTTCAAGGCCAGCGCGACGGACAACCCGGGCTGGAAGGTCTACACGGGTGGCACCACGGCGAACGCGGGTGCTGGATCGTGGTGGTACGCCAACCGGGACTGATCCCTCGCGCCTGCTGAGCGGCCAGTCACCCACTGGTCGTATCAGGTGATGAAACCCGGTCGACCTCGTGCCCTGTGAAATACCGGGGCACGATGACGCACGGCAGCCCCTTTCGCCGCACAGTCAAGGTTGGCGGGGGTCCATCGTCCGTCGGCGCCGCCGAAGGCGGCGCCGACGGACACCGCGGCGGCCGACCCGGGGCCAGGGCCCGCAGCAACCGGCATCGTCGCCGAGCGGCCAGCCGGCGGTACGGCATCTTCAGTGCGGGTCTGTCGGCTTGCGCGCGAGGATGAGCCGGCATCGTGGGCTGCCGTCGCGGCGCTGTCCCAGAGCGGTCAGGGCGGGTGTCGTCACGGTGAAGCCGGCCGCTGTCAGGTCGTCGCGGACGGCGGGCAGCGGGCTGGTGCGGTAGTACATGACGAACGGGGGCCGCCACACGGCGTTGCGGACCCGCATCGCCAGGTCGAACCCGAGCGTGGCCCAGTGCGCGGTCGAGGTCAGCGGCGGCGGCGCACCGATCGGAAAGGCGAAGACCCCGCCCCGCCGCAGCGCGCGGTAGATCCCCTCGAAGAGCGCCGGCCGCTCGGTGGGCAGGAAATGCCCGAGCGCCCCGAAGCTGACCGCCAGGTCGAAGTGTTCGCTGAACGGCAGGGCCCGAGCGTCGGCCTGAACCCACGTGGCGTCCGGGTGGGCGCTGCGCGCCTGCGTGAGCATGCCAGCGCTGAAGTCCACGCCCGTGATGCCTGCGCGGCACACGGACCTGAGGACCACCAGGCCCGCGCCGGTGCCGCAGCACACGTCCAACCCCCGGTCGAACGGCCCGAGCTCGGCAAGCGCGTCGGCGGTCGCGCCGAGGTAGCTGTCCGGCGTACGAAAGGGCGTGTGGTCGAACTTCGGAGCCAGCAGGTCATAGCCGCGCTCGACCGAAGAGAACGCCTGGACGCAGAGTTCCCGCAGAGACGGACCCTGAGGCGAAAACACCAACCGAGGGTACCCGCCGCAGCCCACCGCACCTGCGCACGACGGTCAGTGTCGGCACGTCCTCGGACCCGATCAGCCGCACGCAGCGAAGACGCGGGGCCTGCCCCACCTGGCCGGGTCGGAGACGGGGTGGCGCGCCGCCCCGGACCCGCACCACGTTGTGGGCACCCCGTCGGACCGCACGCATCGATGAGGCCATCCGCCGACCTCGGCGCCGTCGGCGAACTGCTCGCCGACAGTCCTGCACCCCGGTAATTGACGAACCGGCGATTCCCACCTGACCGCGCCGACAATGTGATCACGCAACTGCCGGGCCCGATTCATCAGGCTTCCATCGCTGGCATACCGGTTGCCGCCCTGCGCCGAGATAACCCTTGTGGCCGCGATGAACGTCCGCCTCGAAGATCGGCTGCGCTGACCGGTGCCGATGTCTGAAGGAATCGGACATCGCGTACCGGCCACCAAAATAAACATGCCCGGCGGCACCCAGACGGGTTGACGGCCCGGGCCAGATGGGCCAGGATTTCTCCTGTCGAAGGCAACGACGAAACGGTCCTGTAATCGCTCGCCCTCCGGGTGTCGGTTAATCGCCCCCCGGTGGATGCGGCCCAATGAATGTGTCGCATGCGGTGCCGCGCACCCGGTCGACAACCCAGCCGACCTGGCATCGAACCGACGACGGTGTCGGCCTCAAGACCTCCACCAGTCGCCCTCACTCGAACCTTTTGCTGCACCGCCTTTGCGACGGCCGTAGATCGACTCGCCGCGGGCCGCGATTCCGCATGCGCAGAATCGGGTCCGTGGGGATGGCGTGCGCCGGGACCATTTACGGGGAAGGACCGTCCGGATTGGACATGTCTCACGGGGAAGAAATACTTTTGACGCAGGAGCAGGTGGCCGAGCAGGCCCGAGGTTGGCATCGCGCCGCATTTGACGATATCAGTTCCCGGCTCCACGACCCCGCATTCCCCTGCATTTTTTCGAGGAACGCATTCAGGAAACGGGTCGTCAATTTCATCTTCGTCGACAGTGCCGACCAAAAGGGCATCAGACGCCTTGCCGAAGGGCTCAAGCGCTACGTCGATCTCGCCACCTGCTGGGACGGTCGCCTCGACACCGCGAGCCCCCTGGTGGTGGCGTTCGCGGCCGATGCGGTGCGGGCCCGCACCGTCGAGGACTACCACGCCTTCGGCTGGCGAATCCTCACCGACCTCCACGACCTCGACCCCGCCCCCTGGCCCGACGAGGTGCCGGCGGATCCCGACTCACCCGGGTGGTCGATGTGCTTCAACGGCATGGCCCTCTTCTGCAACATGAGCAGCCCGGCATACCGGAAGCGGCGCAGCCGCAATCTCGGCGGCCACTTCGTCATTGTCATCAATCCGCGTGCGCGGTTCGACGTCTTCGCCGGTGACACGCCCAGCGGCCGCAAGGTACGCGCCAACATCCGCGGCCGCATCGACCGCTACGACGGCGCTCCCCACTCGCCGCACCTGAGTTCCTACGGCAGCGGTGCACTCGAGTGGCTTCAGTACAGCCTCGCCGAGGACGCCGACGAGCGGGCTGACCGGTGCCCGTTCGCGTTGGGCCAGCACGACACCGCCTCGGTCTCCGGCGGCCACAACCATGACCCAGCCAGAAAGGATGCATCTTGATGATCGACCTCATCGTCTCCCAGGGACGGGTAGCGGACCGGGCGGCGCGGATGATCGAGGGCGCTGCTCGTACCGGGCGGGCCCTGGCGGAGCGCTACGGGCTCTCCGCGCAGTACATCGGAACGCCGGCCCCGGCGGTGAACGACGACTGGACTCAGAGCCTGCCCCAGGCCCGCCAGACGCTGAATGCGATGGCGGAAGCGGTCACCACGAGCCTCGACCGCGGGAACCTCCCGGTGCTGCTGAACAACACGTGCTCCGTCAGCCTCGCCACGCTGCCCGTCGTCGCCCGACGGTTTCCGGACGCCGTCGTGCTCTACATCGACGCGCACGGCGACTTCAACACCCCGGACACGACGGGGACCGGCTACCTCGGCGGCATGGTGTTGTCCGGCGCCTGTGGCCTGTGGGACAGCGGCCACGGCGCCGGGCTGAAGCCCGAGCAGGCGATCCTGGTCGGCACCCGCGACGTCGACCCGGACGAGCGGAAGCTCATCGACACCGCTGGGGTACGTGTCCTCCCTCCCGACCAGACGACGGCGGAGAACGTCCTGGCCGCCGTCGGTGAGGCACCGGTATGGGTCCACATCGACTGGGACGTCATGGACCCGGGCGCGGTCCCGGCGGACTACACGGTGGCCGACGGCCTGCTGCCCGCGCAGATCCGGGCGATCTTCGACGCCATCCCGAGGCAACGGCTGATCGGCGTGGAGCTGGCCGAGTTCAACGCCCCGGCGGACGAGAAGCAGATCGAGCAGGCCCTCGCCGTGATCCTTGACATGGTCTCCCCCGCGTTCGCCGCGGCCTGACGTCGAAGGACGGTTCGCGCAATGCCCCTCTATGACAGCATCCTCGACACGATCGGCCGCACCCCGATCGTCCGGCTCCACCGGATGGCCCCGGCGCACACCACGGTGTATGTGAAGGTCGAGTCGTTCAACCCCGGAGGTTCGGTCAAAGACCGCCTCGCCCTGGGCGTGATCCTCAACGCCGAGGCCAAGGGCCTGCTCAAGCCCGGCGACACGATCGTGGAATGCACCTCGGGTAACGTCGGCATCGCCTTCGCGATGGTGGCCGCCGCCCGCGGCTACCGGTTCGTGGCGGTCATGGGCGACACCTACTCCAGGGAGCGGCGCAAGCTCATCCGCGCGTACGGCGGGAAGGTGATCCTCTTCCCCGGCGCACTCGGCAGCAGCGGCGGCAACCAGATCGCCGACGAACTGGCCGAGAAACACGGCTGGTTCCGGGCCCGGCAGTTCGACAACCCGGCCAATCCGGCATACCACCGGGAGACCACCGCTGCCGAGATCCTCGGCGACTTCGCGGGCAAACGCCTGGACTACTTCGTCACCGGCTTCGGCACCACCGGCACGCTGACCGGCGTCGGCCAGATGCTGAAGCTGGCGCGCCCCGACGTACGCGTCGTCGTCCTGGAGCCCGAGAACGCCGCCGTCCTGGCCGGCAAGGAATGGAACGTGCACCAGATCCAGGGTCTGGCCCCCAACTTCGTGCCCAGCGTCCTCGACCAGACCGTCATCGACGAACTCGTGACGATGGACGAGGTCGTGGCGCGCGACACCGCACGCCGCCTCGCCGCCGAGGAGGGCATCTTCGTCGGCATATCGGCCGGCGCGACCCTGGCCACGGCGCTGCGGACCGCGCAGACGGCGCCGGAGGGTTCGGTGCTGCTCGCGATGCTTCCCGACACCGGTGAGCGCTACCTGTCCACCTTCCTGTTCGACGGCATGAACGAGGAGTCGGATGACGAGTGGCTCGCCGCCCAGGACGCCGGCTCCGGCACCGCCTGATCGGGACCGCGGATGAGGGAGTTCATTCCGCCGGCCACGCGCTTCATCACACTGCCCGACGGCTTCACCATGAAGCGCGGCGGCGTGCTCGACGGAGCGCGGGTCGCGTACGAGGCCGTGGGGCGCGTGAACGAGGCGCGCGACAACGTCGTGCTGGTCCTCACCGGCATGTCCCCCGACGCGCACGTCACCGCGCACGATGAGGACCCCACTCCCGGCTGGTGGGAGCACATGGTGGGGCCGGGTCGGCCGATCGACACGGACAGGTGGTACGTGATCTGCGTGAACGCCCTGGGCAGCTGCAAGGGTTCCACCGGACCGGCCTCCGTCGACCCCGCCACCGGTGAGCCGTACGGGATGACGTTTCCGCAGCTGTCCATCGAGGACATCGCCGACGCGGCCGCGGTTCTGGTGCGGGCTCTGGAGGTCGACACTCTCGCCTGCGTCGTGGGGGCGTCCATGGGCGGGATGAGCGCGCTCTCGCTCCTGGTTCGCCATCCCGGCCTGGCGCGCAACCTCATCAACATCTCCGGGGCGGTGCACGCACTGCCCTACGCGATCGCCGTCCGCTCACTGCAGCGCGAGGCGATTCGCTCCGACCCCCGGTGGTCGCACGGGCGCTACCGCGATGACGCCCTGCACTACCCGCGGTCCGGGATGCGCCTCGCACGCAAGCTCGGCATGATGACCTACCGCTCGGCCCGGGAGTGGGATCAACGCTTCGGCCGTGCCCGGCTCACCGGGAGACGCCGGACGGAGAACCGCCCCTTCGACCCCGAATTCCGGGTCGAGGGCTATCTCCAGGCACACGCGGACCGCTTCGCACACCGCTTCGATCCCAACAGTTACCTCTACCTCAGCAGGTGCATCGACCTGTTCGACCTCGGCGAATCATGCGGTGGCACCCCGGACGCGGCGCTGGCGCGGCTGAGCCTGGAGGCCGCACTGGTGATCGGGGTGGAGACCGACACGCTGTTCCCGCTGCACCAACAACGCCAGATCGCGGACGGCCTCCGCACGGGCGGCACGGAGGTCCAGTTCAGGGCGCTGGAGTCCGACGAGGGGCATGACGCTTTCCTGGTGGACGTCGCCCGCATCGGCCCACCGATCGCCAAGTTCCTGTCACTGATCTGGTAGTGAGGAGTAAGCCTTGTCCCCGATTCCCTCGAAGATAGCGCTCGTCACCGGGGCCAACCGCGGCATCGGTCACGAGATCGCCCGGCAGCTGGCCGAGAACGGCGTCCACACCCTGGTCGCCGGCCGCCGCCGGGAGGCGGTGACGGAAGCCACGGCGAGCCTGCGAAGCTTGGGCCTCGACGTCGCGCCGCTCGTGCTGGACGTCACCGCGCCGGACACCATCGCCGCGGCCGCCGACCTGGTCGGCGAGACGTACGGCCGGCTGGACATCCTGGTCAACAACGCGGGCATCCGCGTCGAGGAGTACGGCAAGCGGCCCTCCGAGCAGCCCATGGAGCAGTGGCGCCAGACCTTCGACACCAACCTGTTCGGGGTCGTCGAGGTCACGATGGCTTTCCTGCCGCTCATCCGTCGATCCACGGCGGGCCGCATCGTCAACGTCTCCAGTCTGTTGGGGTCGCTGTCCAAGCAGAGCGACCCGACCTCATACGTGTACAGCGACGCCTTCAAGTCGCTGCCCGCCTACAGCGCCTCGAAGAGCGCGGTGAACTCCTGGACGGTGCACCTGGCCTACGAGCTGCGCGACACGCCGATCAAGGTCAACTCGGTGCATCCGGGCTACACCAAGACGGACCTGAACGACGGCGCGGGCGACCTGGAGGTCGCCGTCGGCGCGAAGACGAGCGTCGAGATGGCCCTGATCGGCGCCGACGGGCCGAGCGGCAGCTATCTGCACCTCGGCGAATCACTCCCATGGTGAAGGGGTTTCCGACAATGAGCAGACTCGCTCTGGTCACCGATGAGGTCAGCCTTCCGATCGACTACGACATGGCTCTGCTGCTTGACGCCTGCCGGGCCGCCGGGCTCGTCGCGGAGGTGTGTGACTGGGAGGATCCGGCCGTCGACTGGTCGGGGTTCGACGCGGTGCTGCTGCGATCCCCGTGGTCATACGTGGACCGCCTGCCCGCCTTCCTCGCCTGGTGTGAGCGCGTCGCGGCGGTGACGGATCTCCACAACCCGCTGCCGGTGGTGCGGTGGAGCCTCAACAAGCTGTACATGGCCGATCTCGCCGCCCGCGGCGTGCCGGTGGTACCGAGCACGTTCGTCCGGCCGGGTGGTGACCCGTCGGCGGCGGTACGGCAGTTCCTCGACGGTCATTCCGAGGCCGCGGAGTTCGTCGTCAAGCCCACGGTGGGTGCCTACTCGAAGGATGTCCAGCGTTTCTCCCGCTCCCGCGCGGCCGACGCGGCCGCCCACGTCGCACGGCTGCACTCCGAGGGCCTGGTCGCGCTGCTCCAGCCGTACCTCGAATCGGTCGACCGTGACGGTGAGACGGACCTGATCTATTTCGGCGGGGTCTACAGCCATGCCATCCGCAAGAGCCCGATGCTCATGCCGGACGGCACGGTCAACGTCCCCACGTTCGACAGCCGCACGCCCCGGACGGCCGAGGACGATGAACGCGCCGTGGCCTCGGCGGCGCTGGCTGCGGCCGGCGCGCAGCTCGGGCTGGACCGTCCGCTGGTCTACGCCCGGGTCGATGTGATCCGCGGCTCCGACGGCGCGCCCATCGTGTTGGAGCTTGAGCTGTGCGAGCCGTCGCTGAACCTGCCGTTCACCGACCACGGGCCGACGCGCTTCGCGGAGGCCATCGCCGAGCGGCTGGGCGTCAGTGCTCGATGAGCAGCGGTGCGAGCCGGCGGATGGCGTCGTCGACGCCGGAGGCCGACGGTGCCGCGACGTAGCTGAGCCGGACATGTCGGAGGCTGTTGCCGGTGGCGGAGAAGTTCGTGCCGGGTGTGATGGCGACGCCCGTGGCGAGAGCGGCGGGGACCAGTTGATGCTCGTCGAGGTGCGCCGGCAGCGACACCCACAGGTGGTAACCGCCGCGGGGGCGACGGGCGAGCGAGTGGTCGCCGAAGGCCGCCAGGACGGCTTCGGTGGCCACCTCGCGACGGTGCGCCAGGGCGACGCTGAGCGCTGTGAGGGCCCGCCTCCAGCCGGGGGCGGTCACCACCTCCAGCGCGGTCAGCTGCAGCGGGGCGGGCACGAACAGCTGGTCGATGACGTGCGCGGACCGAAGTCGGGCCAGGACGGGGCCGCGGGCCGCGATCGCGGCGACCCGCAGGTTCGGCGAGGTCACCTTGGTCAGCGATCGGATGTGGACGATCGTGCCGTCCGGGTCGTCGGCGACCATCGGCGGCGGCGCGGCGGAGGCGTCGGCATGCGCCATGTGCCGGGCGAAGTCGTCCTCGATGACGAAGGCGCCGTGGCGGCGGGCGATGGCCCGGATCTCCTCCTGCCGGGCCACCGAGACGCTCGCCCCGGTGGGGTTCTGGAACAGCGGCTGGACGATGATGACGCGCGCCCGGGTGCGCGCGAGGGCCCGGTCGAGATGATCCGAACGCAGACCGTCGGCGTCCATGGGGACCGGCACCGGCCGCAGGCCCGCCGCACGGGCGGCCGCAATGGCGCCCGGATAGGTCGGCGACTCCAGCAGGACCGGATCTCCCGGCTGGGCGAGCGCGCGCAGCGCGATGGCCAGCGCACTCTGCCCCGCCGCGCACACCAGGATGTCATGACGTCCGAGGCCGCCACCGATGTCGGCGGCGAACCAGTCGCGCAGCTCGGGCAGCCCGCCGGCGGGCGGGCGGTCCCACGCCTGGGTGCGTCTGGCCGCGCGCGACATCGCGGTGGCCAGGGCGCCCAGCGGCTGTAGCCCGGGATGGAGGTAGCCACCGTTGAGGTCGACGATGTCCGGCCCGGACGTCGACAGTGTCTGCAGCAGCGCAGGCGCCTGGAAGTCGCGCAGGGCGCCGAGCGCTCCTTCCGTCCCCGCCGGGTCGAGGGCCGCCTCCTGCCAGGACGTGTCCCCGGTGGGTGCTACCGGGCGGGCCGCCGTGCGGTACGTCCCGGCGCCGGGGCGGGCTGCGATGAGTCCACGCTGGGCGAGCAGCGCCAGCGCCGCGGAGACGGTGGTGCCGCTCGCGGCGAAGCGCCGCACCAGCTCACGGTGGGTCGCGATGCGAGCGCCTTCCGGCAGTAGCGCTATCTCCTGGGCGATGGACTCCGCCAGGAGGCGGGAACTGCTACTGTTTGACATGAGTACGGAGAATAGCGCTATCACCCTGGTCCGGATATCACCACTCGCGAGCGGGACGGTGTTCGCCGCGCTCGGCGTGCTGAGCTTCTCGTTCAGCTTCCCGGCGACACACTGGGCGCTCGACGGGTTCGGGCCGTGGAGCGCCACCGGAGTTCGCGGTGTCCTCGCCGCGGTCATCGCGCTCACCGCTCTCCTCGCCACCCGCGCGCCGTTGCCGGCCACCAGCGACTGGCCAGCCCTCGCCGTGGTGGCAGCCGGCTGCGTGATCGGCTTTCCGCTGCTCACCACGTTCGCTCTGCAGACCTCGACCACGGCCCACTCCGCCGTTGTCATCGGGGCGCTGCCCATGGCCACCGCGACGATCTCCGCGCTGCGCACCGGGCGCCGCCCGTCGAAGCTGTTCTGGGCGGCGGCGTCGATCGGCGCTGCCACCGTCATCGCGTTCACCATCTCGCAGAACCACGGCCGGCCCACGATCGCCGACCTCTACCTGTTCGGCGCGTTGCTGGTCTGCGCCGCCGGCTACGCCGAAGGCGGGCGGCTCTCCGCGCACATGCCCGGCTGGCAGGTCATCGCGTGGGGCGTCGTCCTCGCGGCACCGGTCAGCCTCGCCGTGTGCGCGGTCGCGCTTCCGCAGGAACCGGTGCGCCTGACGGCCGAGGCCATCGGCGGCATGGCGTACATCGCGGCCATCTCTCAGTTCGGCGGGTTCGTGGTCTGGTATCGCGGCATGGGCCTCATCGGGGTAGCGCGCGCGAGCCAGCTCCAACTCGCCCAGCCGCTGCTGACCCTGGTGTGGGCGGTCCTGCTGCTGGGCGAGCACCTCAGTGCCATGGTGCCGCTGACCGCGGCCGTCGTCCTCTGTTGCATCGTCGTCACTCAACGGGCCAGGACAGCATGAATTCGCTCAGGCAGACCAGACCGGATCTCGTCCACCATCTCGTACCGGATGCCCTGTGGGAGCTGTTCCGCCAGATCGTGCCGGTCACGGTCGTACGCCGGCCGCAGGGTGGCGGCCGGCGCCGCGCGGACGACCGACAGGTGCTGGCGGCGATCGTGTACGTCGCCCGCACCGACCGCGCGTGGCGGCAGATCCCCGAGAGCTTCGGAGTGTCCTGGCCGACCGTCTACCGGCGGTTCGCGCAATGGCGTCAGGCCCAGGTCTGGACCCGCCTGCTGCAGTTGGTCGCGGAGCGCCACCACGACAACGACGAGCTCAATTGGTCCCGGCCGGTGATCGGAGCGGTGTACTCGCGAGCGGCACGGGACGACGGACGTTGATGCCGCTCGGCCCCGCAGACGTTCTCCACGTGACTACGCCGCTCCCGGAGCGGCGTTGCGGACCCCGCGTCGCCAGGTCGAATCCGAGCGTGGCCCCGTGCGCGTCGAGGTCAGCGGCGGCGGCGCACCGATGGGCGCCGGGCCACCGCTCGCCGGTCCAGGAGATAGGGTTCCCGCTCGGCCGTCGATGCCCCTGCCAGGTGGCGTGGATCTGGGGCCAGGCGACGACCAGAGCGGTGGCGGTGATCGAGCCATCGTCCGACGGGGAGGGCCATGAGGGCTCCGGCGAGGACGCTGGCGATGAGCGCTCCGGTGACGGCGGTGGTGGAGGCGCCGAGGCTGGCGGTTATCGGAGCCAGGAGAACGCGTAGGCGCAGTAGAGGGTGCCGTAGCCAACGGTCGAGGTGATGGCGAGGGCAGCGACGACGCGCGTGCCGTGATGGTGGTGCCCGCCGACCGTGGGGTCGGCGGGCACCGTGTTCACGTTGCTGGTCATCGGCTGGCGCAGCAGCCGCCGGCCTGCCCGTCGGTGGGGGCGGTGGTGGTGCTGACGAGGTTCAGCGGCGCGGACAGCAGGCCGCCGGAGATGCCGGTGGCGAGGCCGCGGCCGGAGGCTTCGGCGGCGGGCGCGGGGCCGCAGCAGCTGTCGCTGCCGGTGGAGTCGGCGGGGTTGCTGTTGCAGACCCCGGTTTCGGGCAGGTCGAGCTCGACGTCGCGGGCGGCGGCCCAGTCCCCGGCGAGGGCGGCGACAACGGAGCGAGCCTGCTCGTAGCCGGTGGCCATGAGGAACGTCGACGCGCGGCCGTAGCTCTTCATGCCGACGGCGTAGTAGCCGACCTCGGGGTGTGCGAGCTCGTCGACGCCGTGCGGCGGCACGGTGCCACAGGAGTGCTCGTTCGGGTCGATCAGTGGGGCGAGCGCCCGGGTGGCGCCCATGACCGGGTCGAGGTCCAGGCGCAGCTCGGCCGTGATCGCATGGTCGGGGCGGAAGCCGGTAGCGGCGACGATCCGGTCCACCACGACCGATTCCTCGTCGCCGTCGGCGTGCCGGACGACCACGGCGACCCGGTCGTCGGCCGGGGTGAGCGCGTGCACGGAGAAGCCGGTGAGCAGTCGGATGCGACCGGCTTCGACGTGTTCGCGTAGGCGGGAGCCGAGCGCGCCGCGGGCGGGCAGCGCGTCGGCGTCTCCGCCGCCGTAGGTACGGGCCGGACTGGCTGAGCGGATCGCCCAGGTCACCTCGGTGCCCGACTCCGTGGCGGCCAGCTCGGCCAACGAGAGCAGGGTGTTGGCGGCGGAGTGGCCGGCGCCGACGACGAGGGTGTGCCGGCCGGCGAAGCGGTCCCGGTCCACACCGAGCACGTCCGGCAGGGCGTGCTCCAGGTATGCGCCGGCCGTCTCTTCGCCACTGGCCGGCAGGCCGGAGGCGCCGAGGACGTTGGGGGTGCCCCAGGTGCCGGATGCGTCGATGACGGCCCGGGCGAGCAGTTCGTCGCCGTCGGCGAGTCGGATCAGGAACGGGGCCTGCTCTCGGCCTGCGGTGCGCAGCCGGTCGAGGCCGAGGCGGCTGATCGCCTCCACGCGGGCGCCGTAGCGCAGGTGGGGCTTGAGCTGTGGCAGTTCCGCGAGGGGCTGGAGGTAAGCGGCGACCAGGTCCCCGCCGGTCGGTAGCGCGTCCTCGGCCGGGGCGACCCAGCCGGCGTCGTCGAGCAGCCGGCGCGCGGCCGGGTCGATGTTGTACCGCCACGGGGAGAACACCCGCACGTGCCCCCACTGCCGCACCGCCGCGCCGGCGCTGTCACCGGCCTCCAGGACTAGGAAGGGTAGGCCCCGCTCGTGCAGGTGGGCGCTGGCGGCCAACCCCACCGGGCCCGCGCCGATCACCACGACGGGCAACTGGTCCAGGACGCTCATCGAAAACTCCTCTGCGTTGATAACTGTCGAATCAGAAGGGCGCGGTCGTGCTGAGGCAAGCGGCGCCAGAGTTGCCTCAGGTGATGATCGGGCTGCGGCGCTCGAGTAGGACGACGTCGCGCCACCGGCCGTGGTGCCGACCAACCCGCTCACGGATGCCGATCACACGGAAACCGGCCCGCTCATGCAGGGTGAGGCTGGCGGCGTTCTCCGGGAAGACGCCGGACTGGATGGTCCAGATGCCGGCGGACTGGGTGGAGGCGATCAGTGTGTCCAGCAGCAACCGCGCCACGCCGCGCCCCTGGGCGGCCGGGTCGACGTAGACGGAGTGCTCCACCACCCCGGCGTAGACCGCCCGGCTCGACGTCGGCGAGACCGCCACCCACCCCACCACGGCGCCGTCCGCATCGACGGCCACGAGTCGGTGGTCAGGCAGCTTGGCCTCATCGAATTCCGCCCAGGTGGGGGCGGTGGTCTCGAAGCTGGCGTTTCCGCCGTCGAGGCCAGCCTGGTAGATCGCGAGGACACGGCCCGCGTCGTCCGCGTCCATCGGACGGATGGTGATGCCGGCCATCAGCAGACTCCGATCAGGGTGGGGGCCGGACGGCCCATGACGACGTCGGCGGCGGAGGGGAAGCAGCTGACGCAGGCGTCGTTGACGCGGTAGAGGCGGGCGGTGCCGACGGGTTCGACGAGCACGAACCGCACCTCGGTCAGGATCTTCAGATGTTGGGAGATGGTGGACTGGGCCAGCCCGACGGCGGCAACGATCTCCCCCACGCTCATCGGCCTGGCCTGCCGGGCGAGGTACTCGACAATCTGCACCCGGGTCGGGTCGGCGAGGGCCCGGAACCAGGACGCGTACGTCCGCGCGGTCGTCCGGTCGAGCAGATCGGCCACCATCATCTCCTTCTATCGTTTATCGCCGATTGACGATGGAAGTCTAGCGGGCGGCGTGATGGACCGTTGGGCCTTGCCGGACATGCCGGCCCCCCTCCCGCAAGCAGCTGTCTCGACGCTCGTCTAATCAGAGACTTGCACGCTGCTTAGAGAGCTGTCAACCTAGAGGAATGTCGAATCAAGCCGCGCCGCTCACCGTGATCGACCTGAACGCCGAGACCCCCTGCTGCCCACCGCTGGCGAAGAGCCGGGTGCCGGCGGAGACAGCTACCGTCCTCGCGCCGGCGTTCAAGGCTCTCGGTGACCCCGTGCGGCTCCAGCTGATGTCGATGATCGCCTCGGCCGACGGCGGCGAGGCGTGCGTCTGCGATCTCACCCCGGCCTTCGACCTCACCGGCCCGACGATCTCGCATCACCTCAAGACGTTGCGCGAGGCGGGCCTGGTGGATTCCGAACGTCGCGGCACGTGGGTCTACTACCGGGCTCGGCCAGGCATCCTGCGCCAGTTGGCGGCATTGTTGAACGTCGAGTCGGCGGCAACAGCCTGACCACTTACCGGGACATCCTCTCCCGAGGGTCACCGAGCCTGCGGCGGAACAGAATCGGGGTCCACGGCACCCATCCCACCACCGGAGGCGGCAGCTTCCCGCTCGGTCATTCGCCCGTACCCGCCGCCGAGCGCCGCGTGACCCTCCCCACCCCTCCTGGTCCCCGCCGCCCGAACCCCTGCACCTGTGCGGCGAGGGTGGCCACGACGTGCGCGGCGTCGCGGCCGACACCACGCAGGGTGTTCGACGAGAACGTGCGCTGAAACTCCAGCCCGAGGTAGACAAGCCCAGGATGCGTGGTGGAGATCCCGCCGACCTGTCGCGGAACACCGCGGTCCAGGGTTTCCAGCGGGGCCAGGTAGGCGACGTCGGGCCGGTAACCGGTGGCGAAGATGACGGCGTCGACCGGTTCGGACGTGCCGTCGCTCCAGAGCACGCCCTCGGACGTGAAGGCGGTGAACATCTCCCGGCGTTCCACCAGGCCCGAGGCGAGGGCGTCGCGGTAGACGCCGGTATCGAGCACGGCGGCGTGCCGGATCAGGCGGGTGAGCACCGCGGCGGGCAGCCGGTCGGTGCCGGTGACACGCAGCCAGTAGTGCAAGTCCCGGCCGCGGATGCGCTGCGGCATGAACTGGACGGGCGCCCGGGTGGCCAGGGTGACCCGGGCACGGGCCGCGAGTTCGTAGGCGACCTGCACGGCCGAGTTGCCCGCGCCGACAACGACGACTCGCTTGCCCGTGTAGGGGTCGGGCCGCCGGTACCGGGCGACGTGCCGCAGATCGCCCGCATAGTCGGCCTGCCCAGGAAGGCGGGGCCGGTACGGGTTGCCGAAGGAACCGCTAGCCGCCACGATCCCGGCGGCTGACATCTCCTCGCCGGTGGCGGTACGGACGAGGTAACCGCCGCCAGACCTCACCTCGACCGCGGTGACGCGTACACCGGTGCGGATCTCGGCGTCCAGGCCGTCCGCGTAGCGGCGCAGGTAGGCGACGACCTCGTCGCGGGCCGGATACCGGTCCGGCTCTCCCCCGCCAAAGAGCAGGCCGGGCAGCGAACTGTATCGGGCCGGGGAGAACAGGGTGAGGTTGTCGTAGTAATCGGGCCAGGATCCGACCGGCTCGACGCCGGCAGTCAGAACCAGGGGGCGAAGGCCGGCGTGCTGGGCGGCACGGGCGGCGGCGAGGCCGGATTGACCGCCGCCCACGATGATCACGGGTTCGGTTGGGGTGGTCACGCCACGATCATATCGTCATTTTGTTGAATGACAATATGATGAAGGTAGGGGAAGGTGGGCAGCATGAATCAGGCAGCGTCCGGACGGTCGACGGCGGCATCCTCGACCACCGGCGTTACGGATGCGCCCGCCGGCCTGGCACCGCAGACGCAGGATTTCCTCAAGGCCCTGGGGAGCCCGACGCGTCAGCGGATCATGCTGCTGTTCGCCCAGGGCTCCGAGCTGTCCGTTGGCGAGGTGGCCGAACGCGTCGGAATCAGCCAGGCCACAGCCTCACAGCAACTGATGCTGCTGCGGCGCGGACGGGTGGTGACCTCACGGCGCGACGGCAAGACGGTTTACTACCGCGCCGACCGGCAGGGCGCCCTCGCGGCACTGGCGGAGCTGCAGTCCTACCTCGCGACCTGCTGCTGAGGCGGGCAAGACCGACCGAGAGTCGTTGACACGCTTCCGCCGGCACGTCTCCCCGGCACCGCTTGACATCTGTCGGATTACTCAGCGATAGTTGAGTCAATGGACGTTGAATCTTCACTGGCTGAGCGGGCGCGCGTCCACGCCGCACTGGGCGACCCGGCCCGCTTGGCGATCGTGGACGCGCTCACCCTGGGCGACGCCTCGCCCGGAGAGATCGCACACAACCTCGACATGCCGACCAATTTGGTCGCCCACCACGTCAAGGTGCTCGCCGAGGCCGGCCTCGTCGTACGCAGCCGGTCGGAGGGCGACCGGCGACGCACCTACCTGCGGCTTCGGCCGGAAGCGTTGTCCGCGCTCACTCCTCCGTCGCTGGCGGAGGTGGGCCGGGTGGTCTTCGTCTGCACGCACAACTCGGCACGGTCGCAGCTGGCTGCGGCGTTGTGGAGGCGACGCACCAACGGCGACTCCGCGTCGGCGGGCACGAAGCCGGCCGCACGGGTCCACCCCCGCGCGCTCGCCGTCGCGCACCGCCATGATCTCCACCTCGATGCGGCCGCCACCGCGCACGTCGACGACGTGGTCCGCGCCGGCGATCTGGTCATCGCCGTCTGCGACAACGCCCACGAGGAACTCACCGGACCGGTACGGCCGCGGCTGCACTGGTCCGTGCCGGACCCGGTCCGGGTCGGTTCCGACGCGGCGTTCGAAGCCGCCTACGCCGATCTCGCCGACCGGGTCGACCGCCTGGCGCCCACGACCAGCTTGAGAGGCACCCGATGACCGACGTCAGTCCCGAGGTTCACCAGGAGATCGCCCTCGACCAGCAACTCGCGCTGCACACCGCCGCGATCCGACTCGCCGAAGAGTTCCGTGGCGTCTACGGCACCGAGACGATCGAGCGGTTCCTGCACTCGAGCCACGACCAGTTCGCCACCGCCGCCAGCATCTCCAACTACCTTCCGCTGCTGGCGGAGCGCTTCGCCCGACAGCGTCTGCAGGCTCTCGCCCGGGTCGAGGGTCACCACCGCGACGGCCGTCCCGTCGTGCTGTTCCTCTGCACCCACAACGCCGGTCGCTCCCAGATGGCCCTGGGCTTCTTCACCGACCTCGCCGGCGAGAAGGCCGTGGCCTGGTCCGGCGGCAGCGAACCCGGCGTCGAGGTCAACCCCGCCGCCATCATGGCAATGGCCGAACGGGGCATCGACATCTCGCAGGAGTTCCCCAAGCCGTGGACCGACGAGGTCGTCCGCGCCGCGGATGTGGTGATCACGATGGGCTGCGGCGATGCCTGCCCGGTCTTCCCCGGCATGCGGTACGAGAACTGGGACCTGGACGACCCGGCCGGCCTCGACCTGTCCGGCGTCCGGTCGATACGCGACGAGATCGAGCGTCGCGTCCGTCGTCTCCTCGAGGAACTGCGCTTCCCCACCAGTCGATAACCGTCGCTGCCCCACGGCAGGACAGCACCATCATGGGAGAGACCAGATTGATGAGCATCCCCCTCCAGCGGCGACTGCTGGCCGAGTTCACCGGCACCGCACTGCTGGTCACCGCCGTGGTCGGCTCCGGCATCATGGCCACGACCCTCTCCCCCGGCGACGTCGGTCTCCAACTGCTGGAGAATTCGATCGCCACCGCGTTCGCCCTCGCCGCACTGATCCTGATCTTCGGCCCGCTCTCCGGTGCCCACTTCAACCCGGTCGTCTCCACAGCCGACTGGTTCCTCGGCCGCCGCGCCGGCACCGGGCTGAGCGTCCGCGACCTCGCCGGCTACGTGACGGCCCAGATCCTCGGCGCGATCGCCGGATCGGTGCTGGCGAACCTCATGTTCGATCTGGCCGCCGTCGACTTCGCCGGCAAGGATCGGTCCGCGGGTCACCTCTGGCTCGGCGAAGTCGTCGCCACCACCGGCCTCATCCTGCTGGTCTTCGCCCTCGCCCGCTCCGGCCGCGCCGCCGTCGCGCCCGCCGCCGTCGGCGCCTACATCGGCGCGGCCTACTGGTTCACCTCATCCACCTCGTTCGCCAACCCGGCAGTCACTATCGGGCGGACCTTCACCGACACCTTCGCCGGCATCGCACCTACCTCCGTGCCGGGCTTCGTGCTCGCCCAGGTGGCGGGCCTCGCGATCGGCGTCGGCCTGCTGGCCGCCCTCTACCCCGACGCCGGCCGTGCGGCTGACCAGGTCGTCATCCCCGCCAGCGAGGACGCGGCCACGGGATATCGCCCATGACACCTCGACCGTACGTCCACCGCGCCGACCATCGTGACGACCCGAGCAACCGGCCGTACGACCGGGCCGACACGGGTCGTCGGCCGCAACAACACACCCCACCACCGTCCTCACCCTCCACCGCGTACCCGAAAGGCACCTCATGAGCGAGAAGCCCAGCGTCCTGTTCGTCTGCGTCCACAACGCCGGCCGATCCCAGATGGCCGCCGGCTGGCTGCGCCACCTCGCCGGTGACGCCGTCGAGGTTCGCTCCGCCGGCTCCGCTCCCGCCGACGCCGTCAACCCTGCCGCCGTCGAGGCCATGCGGGAGGTCGGCATCGACATCACGGACCAGACGCCCAAGCTCCTCGAGTACGAGACGGCGGAGTCGTCGGACGTCATCGTCACCATGGGCTGCGGCGACGCCTGCCCCGTCTTCCCCGGCAAGCGCTACGAGGACTGGAAGCTCGAAGACCCCGCCGGCAAGGACGTCGAGGCCGTGCGGCCGATCCGCGACGAGATTCGCGCCCGGGTCGAGAAGCTCCTCGCCGAGCTGCCCACCGCCGCCTGACCCACCCGCCGCACGCCCGCCGGTCACCTCCGGCGGGCGTTCCCTCCGAGCGGGAGCCTCCCGTCCCCGACCTCCATCGCCTGATCATCATCGGCCCCGGTCCCGCCGAAAGCACCGCCGCCTGCGCCAACCTCCCCCCTGGTCGACGGGGCGTCCTGTCCGGTGGTGCGCTGACCCACCAAGCCCAGGCGGTCATCCCGCCACAGGTTCAGCGTGTCGCCCCGCAGCGAGCGGCATCTCGCCGCCCAGCAGTGAAGCTCTGTCGGTCCCGCCGGTCGAATGTCCGGCAGGACTGACCCGAAAATCGATCAGTGAGTGGGCAGGCGGCAGCACCCGGCGCAGCGTAGCGGAGCCGGGTTGATGGTTGTTGATGTCAGGCGGCTTGCT
>NZ_JBITMV010000041.1:0-20809 GCF_044466625.1 Micromonospora sp. NPDC049366 | reverse complement strand
AGCGGACCCGGGGCAGCCTGCACGGGGCGATCATGCACACGGACCACGGCGCTCAATACACCTCCCGGGCCTTCGCCGCCGAATGCCAGGCCGCCCCGTTGGTTGCAGTGGCCGGCTGTCGACAGCAACGGCGACAGCAACCGGCCCAGACGAGGAAGGTCGCCGGCCGCCGGGCGCGGACAGTCGTCCGGCCGCGTCGCCGAGGCTCGTTGCTCAGCAACGTCGATCATGGACACCCTCGCTCTTGTTTGCTGCCCCGTACCCCTTGGAATAGACCGTCTAGTCCTCGCCTACGCCGACTGAATCACCAGCTCACTACCTCGATCCACCGCACGTCCAGAGATGGAAATCGACATGCTCCCAGCGACCCTGAGGGGACGACTTCACCTCCGTGCTTGAGGGATAAAGCACGCTTCCGTTTCTGTAGGGCCGGTGCCACAATCGCCGCCAGTCGAACGTTTGCGTGGGTGGCAGGGGGATCGGTCGTGCTGGAGTTACTCGGGCTTAGCGCCGAGGCCGAGGCGGTCTATCGGGTCCTGCTGGCACACCCGTACTGGGACGGCAACCAGATCACCGCCCATCTCAAGCTCTCCAGGCAGCAGTTGAAGGCGGCCCAGCAGCAACTGGCCGAGCTCGCCTTGGTGACCGAGCGGGAGTCCCGGTGGGTGCCGGTGTCGCCGGCGGTCGGCCTGTCCGCGCTACTGGCTAGCGCCGAGGCGGAGGTCGTCGCCCGCCGGCAGCAGATCGAGGCGACGCGAGCCGCAGTGATGGCCATGACCGCTCATGGAGGCCTGGCGGCGGTCGAGCCCGCCCGTCGGCTCGACGGTCTTGACGCGATCGATGCTCGGATGGCTGAGCTTGGTCTGCTCGCCCGCCGGGAGATTCTGCACATGACGCCGCATCGCGGCCATGACGTCGAGGTGCCGGAGGGCGTCGTTGTGCGGCATCTGGTGCAGGCCAGCATCCGGTACGACGGCGACCTGCTTGCCCGCGCGCGGCACCTGGTGGCGGCCGGCCACGAGGTGCGCACCGTGCCGGCAGCCCCGATGCCGATGGCTGTGTTCGATCGCGCCACCGCCCTGCTGCCCGTCGATCCCGGCGCGGCCGAGGTCGGAATGCTGGAGGTCACCAACTCGGGCGTGGTTGCGGTGGCCTGCGCGCTCTTCGACGAGTTGTGGTTCGACTCGGTGCCGCTCGACCACCCGATCGGCGGAACGAAGGACGATCTGGATCCGGTGCAACGGCAGATGCTTCGGATGCTCGCCGAGGGCCACACCGACGGATTGGTCGCGCGCCGACTGGGTGTCTCCCTGAGCACGGTTCGCCGCAGGGTCGCCCTATTGATGGACCGGTTGGATGCCCGCAGCCGCTTCCAGGCGGGCATCCGTACGGTTGAGCGCGGCTGGCTCGGGGCCCCCCAGCCGGGGCAGGAGTCCGTCCCGCTCGGCTGAGTGGAAGCGTTCAGCCACCTTCCTCTCATCCCGCGGCCGGTGACGGGGCAGCTGCGAATTGACACCCTTCATCTGCCGACGTCGCTGAGCGCGGGAACGGGGACAGCCGTTGCTCGAACTGCATTCACTACCTTCTGCGCTCCAGCGGGGTCGAAACATTCCCTTTGCTCGCTCTATGGAGGTAGTCAATGCACCGCCGTCCGCATCGCGGTGGCCGCGTGCCCAAGGGCTGGTTGACCCGGCACCTACGCCGGCTCGGCTACCTGGCGGCCGTCATGCTGCTGGCGACCGGCTCGCTGGCCGTCGCGCCGGTCAGTCCGGTCGCCGCGGGACCGATGCCGGTCAAGCCCGGTGACCTGGAGTCGATCCACGGCCGCAAGATCATTAGCCCGACTCGTCCCGCCGATCTGTCGCAGGGCGCAGGCCGCGAACGCGTGCCCGCTCCGGTGTGGCCGGCTCCCGAGCGCGCGATCGCTCGACTGGGTGATGCCGGGGTGGCCATCCGCGCCGGCCGCACTCCGGTCACCGTTCGGGCCGCCGACGCCCCGGCCCGGGCGGCCCATGCCAGCCTCGGCGTCGACCTGCTCGACCGGGCCAAGGCGCCGGCCGGTCTACAGGACAAGGTGCTGGTGCGAGTGGCGCGGGCGGATGCCGGCGCCACGCCGATCAAGACTGCGGTCAGCATCGACTACGCGGGCTTCGCGACCGCGTACGGTGGAGACTGGGCCAACCGGCTGCGCCTGGTCAAGTTGCCCGAGTGCGCGTTGACCACACCGGAGGCCCCGGGTTGCCAGGGCGTCGCGCTGGCATCGCGCAACGACACCGCGAGTCGGCGGGTGACCGCCGAGATCACGATCCCGTCGGCGTCGGCCGACAAGTTCACCTCGACAGCACGGACGACGACGTTGCTGGCGGTGGCGGCCGGCCCCAGCGGCAACTCCGGCGACTACAGCGCGACACCGCTGCAGGCGTCGTCCACCTGGTCGGCCGGCGGCAACTCGGGCGCGTTCTCCTGGACGTACCCGTTGCGCAGCCCGCCGGCGCTGGGCGGACCGGCCCCGCAGATGTCGTTGGCCTACTCCTCGGCGTCCATGGACGGACGCGGCGAGACCACGAATAACCAGCCGTCCTGGATCGGCGAAGGCTTCGAGTACTGGCCGGGCTTCATCGAGCGTCGGTACGCGCCGTGCTCGGACGACCGGGAGAACTCCGGCGCGAACAACACCGAGGACAGCGGCGACCTCTGCTGGGGCACCGACAACGCGACGCTGTCGCTCAACGGCGCCGGCGGTGAGATGATCAAGGATGCGAGCACCGGAGCCTGGCGGCTCAAGGGTGACGACAACTCCAAGATCGAGCGCCTGACGAACACCACCAACGGCGACAACAACAACGAGTACTGGCGGGTGACCACCGCCGAGGGCAACCAGTTCTACTTCGGGCTGAACCGGCTGCCGGGCTACACCGGCACCGCCCCGGCGAACAAGACCACCAACTCGGTCTGGACCGCTCCGGTGGCCGGCAACCACTCCGGCGAGGCCTGCCACGCCACCGCCTTCATCGACTCGTTCTGCGACCAGGCCTGGCGCTGGAACCTCGACTACGTCGTCGACCGGCACGGCAACACGATGTCGCTCTACTACAAGTCGGAGACGAACAACTACGGGCGCAACAGCAAGAAGACCGACGTGGAGACCTACACCCGGGGCGGCACACTCGAACGCATCGACTACGGCACGGACAACCGCTCCGGCACGGACACGGCGAACACCGCCACGCCGGCACCGATGAGCGTGGTCTTCACCTCCGCCGATCGCTGCATGTCGAGCTGCGGCACGCACGACCAGGCGCACTGGCCCGACGTGCCCTGGGACCAGTCCTGCACCTCGTCGACGAGCTGCACCGACGACCAACTCAGCCCGACATTCTGGAGCACCAAGCGGCTCTCCCAGATCACCACCATGGTGTGGAGCGCTGCCGACGGCAAGTACCGCGACGTGGAGAGCTGGACGCTCACCCACACCTGGCCGGACCCGGGCGACGGCACCCGGGCGGGCATGTGGCTGGAAGCCATCTCGCACTCCGGTAAGAACGCCGGCACGGTGACCATGCCGGACGTCAACTTCGACTGGGTCCAGCTCACCAACCGGGTCGACACCGCGACCGACGGCAAGCCGGCGATGAACTGGATGCGGATCAGCACCATCTGGACCGACGCCGGCCTGAAGCTCAGCGTGCGGTACACCAGCCCGGAGTGCACGCCGAGCAACCTGCCCTCGTCGCCGCAGAACAACACCAAGCGCTGCTACCCGGTGAAGGAGCAGCAGTGGGACAAGACGATCAGGACGGAGTACTTCCACCGGTACCTCGTATCGACCGTGACCCAGGCGGACTGCGTCACCGCCACCGGCCCCGACTGCGCAAACGCGGTCGGCGCGCCGGACGTCACCACCAGCTACGAGTACGTCGGCACGCCGGCCTGGCATCACACCGACGACGACGGCATCACCAGGGACAAGCTACGCACCTGGTCCGACTTCCGGGGCTACCGGCAGGTCAACACCCGGGTCGGTGAGCCCGGCCAGGGCAAGCAGACGCTCAGCGAGGCCGTGTTCTTCCGCGGCATGTACGGCGACCAGGACGGCTCCGGTGGCACCCGGACGGACAAGCTGCCGGCCATCGACGGCAACGGCGACGGCGACACCAGCGACAGCGCCGACGCGCCGGCGGTGAACGACGAGGACGCCTTCTCCGGCACGTTGCGGCAGAACACCGTCTTCAACGGCGTCGAGTCGGCGCCCGTCTCCACCGAGTTCTCCACTCCGTGGCAGTCCGGCCCCACGGCCACCCGCACCATCGGTGGCTCCACCACGTACGCCCGCCACATGGGCACCGCGACCACGTGGAACGCGACCGTGCTGGCGGCCGGCGGCCGGAAGGTCACCCGGGCGGACCACACCTACGACTCGTACGGCATGGAGACGCAGCTCAACGACCACGGTGACACCGCGGTCAGCGGGGACGAGCAGTGCACCAAGACCACCTACTCGCGCAACCCGGCAGCGAACATGCTGGGCCTGGCGGGCCGGGTGGAGACGTACGCCCTGGCCTGTGGCCAGTCCCCGACGCGAGAGGCGGACGTCATCTCCGACGTCCGCTCGAGCTTCGACGGGCAGGCCTACGGAGTGGCGCCGACGAAGGGCAACACGACCCGCAACGAGCGGGCCAAGTCGTGGAGCTCGACCGGTGGATCGTCGTGGCTCACCACCCAGACGTACGCCTACGACGCGTACGGCCGCAAGACGGACGAGGGTGATCAGCGCGGCAACCACACGGTGACCGCGTACACCCCGGCCGGCGGCGGACCGGTCACCAAGCTCACCGAGACCAACGCACTCGGCTGGGTGTCGACCAGCGAGCTGGACCCGGGCTACGGCAAGGCCACCGCGAAGATCGACATCAACAACTGGCGGACCGACATCAGCTACGACGGGCTCGGTCGGATCACCAAGCTGTGGCTGCCGAACCACGCGAAGGCCACCTACCCGACTCAGCCCAGCACCGAGTACGTCTACGTCAACCGGGCGTCCGGCGGAATGAACTCGGTCACCACCAGGAAGCTCAACGCCAACGGCAACTACGTCACCAGCCACGCGCTGTACGACGGGCTGCTGCGCCCGCGGCAGACCCAGCAGATGTCGATGGCTGCCGGTAACGTCGGCACCGTCTTCACCGAGACCAAGTACGACGCGGCTGGCCGGACGGCACTGACCAGCACCTACTTCGACGCCACCGTGCAGCCGTCGACGACGCTCTTCACGATCCTGGACTGGCAGCCGAAGGTCCAGACGGCCAACGAGTACGACCGGGCCGGTCGGCAGACCGCCGTAACGGTCAGGTCCTCCGGTGCCGAGAAGTGGCGGACCACGACCAGCTACGGGGGTGACCGCATCTCGGTCGTCCCGCCGAAGGGCGGGGTGGCTACCACCTCCGTCACCGACGGGCAGGGCCGCGTGGTCGAGGTACGCGAGTACCACGACCCCGCCGACGTGGGCAGTGACGACCGCAGCACCTACGACCTGCAGAAGTATCACTACGACGCGCGCGGCAACCAGGATCAGACGATCGACAACGCGGGCAGCGCCTGGAGCTACCAGTACGACCTGATGGGTCGCCAGGTCGGCGCCGTCGACCCGGACAAGGGCGCCTCGACCGTGCACTTCGACGACAACGGCGACCTCGACTGGATGACCGACGCCAAGGGCCAGAAGCTCGTCCTGACCTACGACTCGATCGGCCGCAAGACGGCGCAGTACCTCGGCTCCACCACCGGGCCGAAGATGCTGAGCTGGGCCTACGACCCGACGCGGGGCAAGGGACAGTTGGCCTCGTCCAGCCGGTGGGTCGGGAACGACGAATACCAGACGAGGGTGCGCGGCTACACGCCGCTCTACCAGCCCACGGGCGAGGACATCACCATCCCGGCGTCGGTGACCGGCCTGGCGGGGACCTACAGCACCACCCGTAGCTACAAGGTGGACGGGTCGCTGGCGACCATGTCGTACCCGAATGTGGGCGGCCTCGGCGCCGAAACGCTCACCTACACCTACGACGACGCGACCGGCCAGGCCGAGCAGTTGCAGACCAACGTGCCCGGCTTCGGTCAGTACGTCGCCAACACCGACTACACGGCGTTCGGTGAGACCAGCTTCATCCAGTTCCAGACGACCTCCGGCAACTGGGTGCAGCGCGGCTACAACTACGACGAGGTAACCCGCCGGCTGACCCGGATCCAGACGGTCCGGCAACTGAGCCCACAGGCCGTGGCGGACGTGAACGTCACGTACGACCCGGCGGGCAACATCACCCGACTCGCCGACACCCCGGCCGGAAAGACGGCCGACACCCAGTGCTTCACGTACGACTTCCAGCAGCGCCTGACCGAGGCCTGGACTCCGGGTAACGGCGACTGTTCGGTCGTGGCGGCCTCGGCGGGGCTCGGTGGCCCGGCCCCGTACTGGCACTCCTGGACGTTCGACGCGGCCGGCAACCGCAAGACGCAGACGGTCCACGCGTCGACCGGGGACACCACCGCCACGTACGACTACCCGGCGGCGACGGCGGCCCGGCCGCACGCGGTCACGACCGTGACGGTCAGCGGCCCGGGCGTCAACCGCACCGACTCGTACGGCTACGACGGCAACGGCAGCATGACCGCCCGGCCGGGTGCCAGCGGGGCCCAGAAGCTCGACTGGGACGCGGAGAACCACCTCACCTCGGTGACCGAGGGCACCACCGTGACGGGCAACGTCTACAGCGCGGAGGGGACCCGACTGCTGCGTACCGACGCCACCGGCACCACGCTCTACCTGCCCGGCCAGGAGGTGCGGCGCACCAAGGCGACCGGCGCGGTCACCGCCACCCGGTTCTACAGCTGGGCCGGGCAAGACTGCGCCGTGGTCAGCACGGGTGGGCCGCTGACCTGGCTGGTCACCGACGCCCAGGGCACCCAGCAGGTCGCGATCAACGCCGGCAACCAGGCGATCGTCCAGCGGCGCCAGACCCCGTACGGCGGGGCCCGCGGCGCCGTGGTCCCTTGGAGCAGCGAGCGCGGCTTCGTCGGCGGCGACAACGACCCGACCGGGTTGGTGCACATCGGGGCGCGGTACTTCGACGCCGCCCTCGGTCGCTTCATCTCGGTCGACCCGGTCTTCGATCCCAACAAGCCGGCGAGCTGGAACGGGTACAGCTACGCCGACAACACCCCCGTCACCCTCTCCGACCCCACCGGTATGGACAGTTGCCCGGTCTGCAACATCCCCGGGTTCGCGCCGGCGTGGAAGGCGGGTATCTACGCGTTCGGCAAGACGGCGGGCACGGTGACCTCGGCGCTCGACCGGGGGGCCAAGGCGGTGGACAACGGCCTCGGGTACATGTCCAGCAACTACGGCGGCGCCTGGAGCGACATCTACCACAAGGAGCGGGCGGTCACCACGGCGGTCATGGGTACGCCGAGCGACCCGAGCCCGGTGCGGTGCGGCTGGGAGTGGGTCAGCGGCACCGGCCCCGATGACCGGACCCTGGACAACGACAACAAGATGACCAAGCAGCTTCAGCAGCACGGTCATGTGCAGAAGGCTCGCGAGATGATCGCCGAGCAGATCCTCAAGGGCAACAAGACGTACACGCCGGAGTACGACGGGCCGCCCAAGACGCTGTCCTACCAGCTCAACACCGATCACCTGATCGACGACATCAAGCACAACGAGACGGCGTTCTTCCTCGGCTCGTACGACCTCACATGGAGGGTGGAGTCGATCGACCGGAAGGCCGGCACGGCGACGGTCATCTTCGAGGTCGACAACGAGAGCGACATGAACTCCGGTACCCACACCGCTCCCTTCCTCGGTGGTTACAGCCAGGAGTGGGACGAGAAGGTGGGCAGGTGGGTGAACAGCAAGTTCACCAAGGGACCTGGTGCTCCCAAGCACCAGAAGATCGTCTGGAAGGAGACCATCAGCCTCCGCAAGCCGAAGCCACCGGTGTCGCCACCGCCGTCGCTCGGTGGAATTTTCGCCGCCATCCGATCGGTCCTTTCCAGTTGGTTCGGCTGGTGACCGGCCGGTGGGGTAGGTCGGGCGCCGACTCGGCAGACCCCACCGGGCCTCGGTGAGACGTATCGTTCGTTGATGATCCGGGCCGGCCACCGTGGCCGGCCCGGATCCGGGAACAGAGAAGGAGGCGTGTGATGGGGTTCTATGGGCGCTGGTCGGCAGCCCTCGCCCTCACGGCTGTCACGCTCGTGTCGGCGTGCGGTGGCCCGCCGCCCGAGAAGCGGTCGGTCGAGGAGTTGCTCGCCATCGGCCAGGCCCGGCTCGACGAGATCACCATCCCGGCGGGTTGGCGGCTGCGGGGCGCGCCGGTGGCCGAGCGATCCCGGGGGAAGCTGCGCTGGGAACGCCACTACCAGGCCTACAGTGCGGTGGACACGGCGGTTCGCGAGCTGGACAAGCAGATCGTGGCGGCCGGCTGGAGCCACCACGCGAACTGCGACAACGGCCCGGGGGTGGCGTGCTGGACGTACGACAAGGGGGGATTGACCATCTGGCCGTCGGCGATCGACGGTACCCCCTGCCCGGCGGGTCATCCGGTCTGCGCTGAGGTGATGATCTCCATGCGGGAGAACTTCGAGGAGCCGATCTGATCAGATCCAGCCTTGGCGGACCGCCTCGGCGCCCGCCTGAAAGCGGCTGCTCACCCCGAGCCGGTCGGTAAGCTCGGCCACCACCCGACGCACGGTGCGCGCGGAGAAGCCGAGCTTCCGGCCGGCCGACTCGTCGGTGTGACCGGCGTCGAACAGGTGCAGCAAGGCGCGGATCTGCGGGGTGAGCCCGCCGTCGCCGGCCTCCGGCCGCTGGCCGAACGGTGTCCCGCTGTTCCAGACCTGCTCGAAGAGCAGCCGCAGCGCAGCGACCGCACCCGCACTCCGGATCTCCAACGCGCCCCGGCCGGGGTGCTCGACGTCGGCTGGGACCAGCGCCACCGACCGGTCCGCGACGAGCAGGCGGATCGGCACATCGGGCACCGTCCGGGCGGAGACGCCATTTGTCGCCAGCCACTTGGCGTACGCCTGCATGTGGGGCCGGTGGCGGGCGCTGTCCGGGCAAATCTCCCGTAGCGCCACGCCACGGGCCAGGGCCCGCTCCTTCAGATGCCGATCGAACTGCAACGCCTCGGGGTTCAGACCGAGATCGGTTCTGAGTACGAGGCACTCGCTCACGACGCTCGCCGACAGCTCCGTCAGCCGCTCCTGGACCGCGGTCGGGCCGTCGAGTCGAACGATCTCGTCGCGTTCCCGGCTGGCGTCGTGGACTGCGGCGAGCGAGGCGATCGCGGCACGCGCTGCCTCCAGTTGGCCCTGCCGGGTCACCAGATCGGCTTCCGCCTTCGCCAGCAGGGAGAGCAGCCCCGCGTGCGGACTGACCGCGGCCAGGGACGGCGAGGCGGCGTCGCGGGGACGGACCAGCGCCTGCTCGGCCATCGCGTTGAGCGCGCTACGAACGGCCTCCTCACTGATCCGTAGCCCGGCCGCCAGCTCCTCGACTCCCCAGGTGGGATTTTGGATCATCGCCACGTAAACGGCCTCGACCTTGGTCGTCAGGCCCACCGACTCCAGCACTTGGTCTCCCTCTGTCCCCGTAGACATTCATTCTCGCCGGTGCACCGGCCGGTGATCCAGGAGTGGTCTTCGCTTGGCCGCAACCGGCCGCGCCAGATCAGGACAGCCCTCACCGGGTGACCACGGATCGGCTTGTCGTCACCATTGGCCTGGATGGTGCCGATGGCGAAGAGGGGCAGAGCAGCGGTGGTGACTCGTTGTCGCGCTCCGATCCCCCCGCCCCTGCGCCCCTTCCCGGCCCGTTGGCAATGGCCATGTTGATGTCCCTGATCAGCCTGGTTCCGCCGCCGGCCGGCGGCGGGGCACTCACCCCTGCCGTCGTGACCGATCTGCTCTGGCCGCACGCGACCCCCGCCGACGCCGTGCAGCACCTGCACGCCTGCGTTGGTACCGGCCGGATCGAGGTGGCCGTGTTCACCCTCGCCGTGGACCAGGCCGTCGCCGACATCACGGCATACGTGGTCTGTCTGCGCGCCGTGGAGCGGATTCCGGTGTTGCGGCGCTGGCGGGTCGTGCCATTGAGCTGGTGACCCGAAGCGGACCGGCCCGGGCCCGCGTCGCTGATGTGGCAACTATCGGCCAGGCCTGTTTAGGTCGTCGCCGTTGTGGTGACGCCGGTGCCGGTTGCCCTGAGGCTCTTGCCGGAAAACACATCGCTCACTCACGTCGAAGGGTTGCCATGAACCGGATGCGGCGAGGCCGTGCGCCGAGTGGGGCGACACCGCCCCAACTGGCGGCGGCCATAGCTCTGTGCACCATCGCGTCGATGCTCACGACGACGCCTGCGGCGGCGGAGACCGGCGACTCCGTCAGCTGCCCGGGCTCCACCGCGGATTCCACGGCGGCCAGCCGCGCCGCCGCCGCGTGTGGCGCGAAGGTCGAGATCATGTCGGCCCGCAGCGAGTACGGGCAGGGATTCGCCAATCCCGACGGCACCACCACGCTGATAACCAGCGCCTCCCCACGCTGGGTGCACCGCACTGACGGGTCCTGGGCGGATGTGGACACCACGCTGACCGCAGTCGGAGGCGACGGCGTCGCGCCCCGTGCGGTCACCACCGATGTGCGGTTCTCGGCCGGCGGCACCGGTCCGCTCGTGACGCTCACCGCGCGGGGTGAGAAGTTCACCATGGCGTGGCCGGGGAAGCTTCCGGCGCCGACGCTGGAGGGCTCGACCGCCCGCTACGCCGAGGTGCTGCCGGGCGTGGACCTGGCGATGACCGCCACGGCGACCGGTTTCCAGCACGTGCTCATCGTCAAGAATGCCAAGGCGGCGACCAACCCGGCGCTCAAGAAGATCAACTTCAGGGTCGGCGGCGACGTCAAGGCGAGGGGCACCAGCGACGGCCGCGTCGGCTTCACCGACACCGCCGGCCGGCAGATCGCGAGCACGGCCTCTGCCTCGGTCTGGGACTCCACCGTCGACCCCACCGCAGCCGGCGAGGTGCTGCCCGGAGTCGCGGCCGACAACCTCCGCGCCGCGCCGTCCGAGGAACTGATCTCCACGGCGGTCCGACCCGGCCTCTCGGCCCGGTCGAGTCAGCTCGCTGTCGGGATCAGCACCGCCGGTGACCTGGAACTCACGCCGGACGCGGCGATGCTGACCAGCGCCAAGACGGTCTACCCGGTCTTCATCGACCCGGCCATCGCACCGGCGGCATCCAAGTGGGCGTACGCCAACACGATGAACTCGAACTGGGACGTCGGCAAGCTCGGCTGGGTCGGCAGCAACCCCTACGACGGCGTGCGCTACCGCACGTTCTACGACTTCCCGAGCACGTCGGGCTCGCTGACCTGGAAGGGCACGAACCGCAAGATCCTCAGCGCGTCGGCGAACATCTGGCTCTACCACTCCTGGTCCTGTGACGACACCTGGACCCACATGTACCGGCCGACCGGTGGGGCCATCACGGTCAGCAACGGCGCCCGCATGTCGTGGTCGACCCGCCCGCTGGGTTCGAGCGCGGTCTGGCTCGACTCGGCGGCATCCCACGCCAACAAGGCCGGTGGCTGTGGTTCGGCCCAGCCGGACATGCTGGTGAGCTTCACGGGAACGACCCTGAAGAACGACGTGCAGAAGGCCGCCAACGGCTCGTGGAGCACCTATCCGGTCGGGCTCTGCGCCTGCAATGAGTCAAACGAATACGAGAGTTCCCAGGACCGGTGGAAGAAGTTCTACACCACGTCGAACACGGGCGGACACGGTGCGCCCGCGCTCTCCGTCACCTTCGACACGGTGCCGACGGCGCCAAGCAACCTCAGCCCGTACTCCGGGGTGGCCTGCGGCGGCGTGGTCGGGACGACCTCGCCGGTGCTCTCGGCGCGGTACAACGACGCCGACACCGCCGACACGCTCACCGCTACCTTCGCCTGGAAGGACCTGGCGACCGGCACGGTCACCCAGGTGGCCGGGCCGGCCAAACCGGCCGGAAACACCGGATCGATCACCCTGCCCCTCGGCGCCGTCGCAGAGGGTAAGAAGTACTCGTTCCAGGTGATCACGAGCGACGGGCACTACTCCTCACCGTGGTCCAGCTGGTGTGATTTCACCATCAACGCGTCAGCGCCGCCGGCGCCGAACGTCAGCTCCGTCGCTTACCCGGCCGGCACCACCGCGCACGGTGGCCCGGGCGTTTCCGGGGACTTCGCGTTCAGCGTCTCCGGCACGACGGGGCAGGACGTTACCTCGTACACCTACGGCTGGACCAACCCGCCCACCAAGACGGTCACCGTGGCGGCCGGCAAGCCGTCACCGGTACTCCAGCTGACCCCGCCGCGCTACGGCCTCAACACGCTGTACGTGTACGCCAAGGACACTGCCGGCACGCCCGGCCCGACCAAGCCCCACACGTTCATGGTGGGTGCCCCGTCCGCGGCGATCGTCAACCTGCCGCTGGACGACATCCGCGGGCACAACTGGACCGATCAGGTCAGCGGCAACGCCCTGACGCTGAGCAACCCCGCGCCGACGTGGGTTCAGGACTCCCGCATCGTCGGCGCGAAAGCGGCACACTTCGACTCGTACCGAGCGGCCAGCGAGACAGTGCCTGCCTTGGATACGTCGAAGTCGTTCAGCGTCGCGGCCTGGCTGAAGATGAGCGAGATCCGCACCGGCAACATGACCGCGATCGGCCAGGACGGATCGACCTCTGGCGGAGCCGGCGGCTTCTACCTCGGTGCGCGGTACATCAACGGGACGGTCCACTGGTCCTTCATGATGATGAGCACCAGTGCCTCCTCGGGCGGCGGCGTCGACGCCTCCAGCGCTGCCACCATCACGGCCGCAGATCTGAACAAGTGGGTGCACCTGACCGCAGTCCACGACGCGGGCGAAAAGGTCGTGCGGCTGTACGTCAACGGCACCCTCGTGCAAGAGACGCCGCGGTCAGCGACGCCGTGGCAGGCAACCGGGCCGCTGAGCATCGGGCGCGGTTGGTGGAACGGCGGCACCTCGGACGCGTTCTTCGGTGACATCGCCGACGTACGCGTCTGGAACCGAGTGATCACCGTCGACGACCTGAGCGGGACGGACGCCGACGTCGCCAACGGCGTCCCGGCCATGCCCGGTATCCTGGCCGCGACCGAGATCGCGAACTGGGACTTCAACGGCGGCGCGGACTGCTTCTGCGACAGCGTCACGGACACCGCGTACTTCGGCCGGCCCCTGACGCTGGACTCCGGCTGGGCCAACACGCCACCCACCTCGGCCTTCGTCTACGGTGGTCATGACGGAAACGAGATGCTCGAACTGGATGGCGTCGCGGGGCAGGCGGCAACCTCCACCCGAGTGCTGCGTACCGACGCCTCGCTGTCGGTGTCCGCGTGGGTCTACCTGACCAGCGCCGGCACGAGCGACCAAACCGTCGTCCAGCAGGGCGGCGGGGCGGGCTCGGCCATGAAGCTCTACTACGGCGGTAGCAAGTGGGTCTTCACCATCTCAAATCCGAACGGTAGTGGTGGCCTGAACTGGTTCGGTGCGATTTCGGACGCGCCGGCGGAGATCAACACCTGGGTGCACCTCGTCGGCACGTTTGACGCCGGCATGGGGCGGGTGACGCTCTATGTGGACGGCGTCCCACAGAGCTTCAAGCCGACCGGCGCGACTGGTTGGGACTCGACCGGGCCGCTGAACATTGGCGGGCTGGCGGTCAACAGTTTTCTGCAGGGGGACATCGACCAGGTCCGGGTCTTCCAGGGTCTGCTGAGCGCCCGAGAGGTGGCTAACATCTTCGACGCCGGCTGAGGCCGGCCGCGCGAGGCGGGCGGATCGGGGGTCACCTCCCGGCCCGCCCGCCTCGCGTTCGTAGCGAACCCTGGATGCGGCCAGCGGTGCAGCGGCCGGCGAGGCGCAGGTCTGGGCGAGCGATCCAAGACCCCTCCAGCGCCCCGAACGAGCGCAGCTTGGTCGGAACCTGTCAAGTCAAGTGAGCCGTTTTCGTGGTCAGGTGTTCTGTAGTTCGGTGGGTTGAGCTGCTGATGTTCCCCGGATTGGGTGGAGTCGGCTTGGTGGCCATCGTTGGGCAGCCGGCCATACTCCCTCCGAAGTTCCTCGTATCGTCTCGTCAAATACCGGCGTGATGCCCAGTGCAACGGTGTTGGATCCACGCATAGATCCTCTCCCGTCAGTCCACGGCGCTCCACAGGTGGAGGGATCTCCGCTGCTCTTGCGCGGTCTTTGGCCAACCCTGCGGTTCACCGCCTGGGGATTCGTTCCTGCCCTGTCAGCCCTTGGGCTTCCACCAGGCCGCGATCAGCCCTACGACGGCGATGAGGAACAGACAGGAAAATCCCCCACAGAGCAGCAGACCGAAGCCGGCGAAGGTCCCGAATTCCACGAGCCGACTGTAGGTGAACCAGTCCCGATCGATGCCGCCAGGAGTCGGCCCGAAGGCTCCGGGCACACGGGGAGCACAAGACGCCGTGAAACCTTGCGAGCCAGTGAGCAGCGATGGCAGACCGAAAGGCTGTGCGAGCAGGCGTTGGGCGCTGCTGCCGCTGGTAGGTGAGCCGGGGCTCCATGCTCTGCTTCAGGTCTGGATCCGGCGGTTCTTGACGGCGGGGCAGATGCGATCTTCAGCGGCGCATCGGGGGCGTGGGTCTGTCCGAGCGGCGTACCTCGTCTGTCCGGGGTGCCCAGTCCCGGTACGGCAACAACGCCAATCGTGACGCGATCAGGCCCGTCATGTATGGCCATGCGATCGCGGTGATCAGCGCGTCCCGACGGCGGTAGGAAACCCGAGGGGCGAGCCATGGCGTCACCGCGACGGGCAGGACGGAACCCGCCAGATACCCGAGCCAGTAGCCGCCGGTCGCCTCCCAGACGAGGTAGTGGACCCCGATCGCCGGCAGTCCGATAGAGATCCAGATGAGCGCCGCGCGCAGGCCCCGGGCCAGGCCTTCGCGCGGCTTATCTGAATCCAGTGGATCATCTGGCATTCGCGAGACGATAGCCCTCGCCGATCGCAAACTTCAAGGACGATCCCTGCCGGCGGGCCGGTCAGGCGGTCATCCGGAACATGCGCGGACCGATGAAGCGCGTCGCTGCGGCGCCTTCGCGCATAACCCCTGGCCAGACGGCAGATGGCCTAACAAGCGCTAAATCATTCCCGTGTGGCGGCAGCGATACCGCATCCGGGCCGGATGCAAGGACCTGCGGCAGCCTCCTGTGACATCCGGGTAATGGCACACTCCCCGGATGAGTTACGACTTGGCGGTGTGGGAGGGCGACGTGCCCATGGACGATGGGGAGGGGGGTCGGGTCTTCCAGCAGCTGTACGGCACGTACATCGACGCGGAGGACGAGACACCTCCGACACCGCGCATCCAGGCGTATGTCCATGCCCTCCTTGGGCGGTGGATCGACATGACCGAGGACGAGGAGGACGTCAGCCCGTGGTCTGACGGTCCCCTGATCGGTAACGCCTCTGGTCCCATCATCTACTTCGGCATGAGGTACAGCATGTGCGAGGAGGTGTCGGCCGAGGCGGCCAGGATGGCGGCAGAGCACGGTTTGATCTGCTTCGACCCGCAGTGGGACCGGCTCCGGCCAGCAACGGACGAGCAGTCGCCCTGACCCAGGCGCGCTGCCCACACTGCAGTGACTCTGGTTGGAAACGCTCACCGTCGAACGACTACCGCACTTCGCCGCCAGCACGATGCTGGCGCGCGTTGACGGCATCGGGCTGCGTCACCTCCGCCACCCGGAGGCTCTCCAAGGCCTCGCCGCCGCACCCAGTTGAGGGAGCTTCTTATCGGCGCACCCTGTCTTCCAGTCGATGCGATCGTTGCGTTCGTTGATCACCCGACGCGCGAACACGCCAGGATCTGGCTGGGCAGTCAACAACGCGACCGCGACGCCGGAACCTCCTGCGGCTGCCACCACCACACCCGGATGCGCGGTTCGCCACGATGCATGAACTGACCCGCATGCTGTGAACAGGGGCCCGGCTGGATGTGTGCAGATCAGACGTCGAAGACCTGCCGCATTAGTACTAGGTTGTGGTGCAGCATCGGTCCAGGGTGAAGAGGTGCCATGGTCGGCACAGCCTCCGTCAGTAGGGTCCGTCATGCGTCCGGAGGGGCCTCCGCGTGACCTGGTTCCTTGCCTATGTCTTCGTGGCCCTCGCCATCGCCGGTTTTGTTAACCTGTTCCTCTACCACAGGTGGAAAAGCCGCCCACGGGATATGTACGAGGGTAGGCCGGAGGCCTTTTCGGAGGGTTTCTACTACGAGCCGGCCCGCCCGCAAGCCCGCCGTGGCGCAGGCCTTGTTCAGCTCAGCCTGGCGGCCTTCGTGCTCGCAGGGCTTATAGCGCGGATGTTGGACGTCTGGTAATCGCTGGTACAGGCATGCTCAGCGGCAGGTACCGTCACCGACCGCGCTGGACGCACCGGGGAGGCCTTCTCGATCACCACCGACGCTCACGGCCTGCTCGGGTGGTGGGCGTGGACGCCGACACGTTCGGCGGTGGCTGGCGCACAACCATGAGCACCAGAAGGGGGCAACCCGTCTGACACAGATCGCGGTCTTCGGGACGGACTCCGACGATGAACGATGGAATGATCCCCTGCAAAACATTGGGACGGGCCTCGACTGCGACGGGATCGACTTCTTTGGTTGTTGGGGCAATGGAGGGTGCCATGGATGTGCAGCTGCTGCTAGGCCGCGTCGACGGTGTCGGTGGCGGCCACCTCGACCCGCTGGTTCTTGAGCTGGCCGAGTTGTTCGGCGTCCGGTTCCGCGACGTCACGGACGGTTGGCCGACGTTCTTGGCCAACACTGAGGGGTTCAAGGTGTGGGTGAGCCACCGCCCAGACGACGAAGAGCCGTGGCTCAGTCACCCCTTCCTCCTCGACCTCGCCACCGAGAAGGGGCGTGAGGTGGAAGTGGGGGAGCAGGTGTATCAGAAGCTGGTGGGCACGGGCCGATACCGGGTCGCGCTCCTGCTAGACGGCCGCTGCTTGAGGTCGAGCCACGTCTCTTGGGAGGACTGGTGACCTCAACAAAGGGACGGTGAAGGATAGGTGACATCTGAGATGGCTTGCCCTGGTGGCGGGCTGGAAGGATGTCGCTGTGCCCAAGCCCTACCCCCGTGAGTTCCGCGATGACGTCGTGCGGGTGGCCCGTGATCGTGATCCGGGTGTGACGGTCGAGCAGATCGCGAAGGACTTCGGGGTTCACCCGATGACGTTGTTCAAGTGGATGCGCCAGGCCGACATCGATGCCGGGGCCAGGCCGGGTGTCAGCGGCAGTGAGTCGGCCGAGTTGCGTGAGGCCCGTAAGCGGATCAGCAACCCGGCGAGGAACGGCACGAGGACCCCGTCGTCGGTTGGTGTGCGGTCAGAGTCGGCTGATGACGATGCGCCTGCTGCTGTCGACCGGGAGTGACCACGCGCGCTCGATGTCGTGAAGTGGGACGGGGTGGGGTTCCACGGTGTAAGTGCCGTGGGCGATCGCGGCGGCGACGGCGGGGATTTCGGCCGTCATGGTGGCACCGGTCAGCGATCCTTGGCCGCTGCCGATGATCTGCAGCCTCGTCGAGCGCAGCGCGCCGGCCGGCAGCGTCGCTCGTGGCCCAGCCATCTCGCCGAGATTTATCCAGATGAGTGGGCGTGTCGGGTCGGCGCGCCCGGCGACCAGTGCGGCCATCACCTCAGCGGCCGGATCTCCCCAAACGAAGTCGAGCACGATGTCGATTGCGGAGCCGATCCGGGCGATCGTCTCCGAGTCGCTGATCCGGGCGGTGGCGGTGGCGCCGGGGAGCGCCGCGAGGCGGCCGGGGTCGCGTCCCACGGCGGCCACTTGGTTGGCGCCATGTTGGCGGGCGACCTGTACCGCCATGCTGCCGGTACCGCCGGTAGCGCCGAGGACCAGCACGTTCTGTCCTGGCTGCATCGTGATCCGCTGGGTGAGCGCCAGCCAGGAGGCGATCACGCAGTTCAGCGTCGCGGCCATGGTCAATGGGTCGGTGTGGGCGGGCAGGACGACGCTGTGCCGGGTGTCGATGACCGCGCGTTCGGCCATCGAGCCATACCTGCCGTTCAGCGTCATGAAGTACCAGAGCCGGCCGCCGGCGTCGCGTCCGACGCCGTCGATGCCGGGCACGAGCGGCAGGCTGGTGCCAGCGCTGGTGTAGTGCGAGCCGTCGGCCTGCATGCGGACCCTGGGGTGCAGGCCGACGGCCAGTACGTCGACGACGATCTCGTGCTCGTTGGACGGCTGCGGATCGGGGAACTCCAGGTATCGCGGGGCGGTTCCGTATGCGGTGACGACCGCTGCCTTCATGGTCAGTTCGCCTTGTCGAGAAGCGCGGCCAGATCGGCTGCGGAAGCGGGGCGGGCGGGTGCGGCGAACATGCCGTCGGGATTGAGATAGGCCAGTTGTGCGGGGGTGCCGGGGGCGAACCGGCGGCTCTCAGCGAGCGGTCCCACGTCGTAGGCGTCGAAGCCGAGCGAGTCGATCAGGGCGGCGACCGCCGTCTTGGCCGGCGCGTGGTCGCCCGCGATGGGTACGGCGCTGCGATCGGGTGCGCCGGCCTGCCGGGCGAGTTGCGGTAAGTGCTGGAAGAACACGGTGTTGAACGCCTTGACCACGTACGCGTCCGGTAGGTGTGCCTGCAGCAGCAGGTGCGGTGGGATGTCGCTGGCCTCGATCTCGGGGACGGCGCCCTGGCGTGCCGGGTCGTAGTTGAGCGTGTCGATCACGACCCGGCCGCGTAGCGGTTCGACCGGCGTCTGCCGGTATGCGCGAATCGGGATGGTCACGACGACCAGGTCGGCGGCGGCAGCGGCCTCGGCGGCGCTCGCCGCGTGCGACCGGGAGCCCAGCCGGGCCACGAGCTCCCGCAGGCTCTGCGGTTCGCGGCTGTTGCTCAGTACGACGTCGTGTCCGGCGGCGACGGCCAGCTGCGCGAGGGCACCGCCGATCCGTCCGCTGCCGATGAAACCAATCGTTGTCATGATCCGAACTTAGGCCGCAAAGGGCGTACTCTCTATACTCAAGAGTCGGTGTTTTGTTCGCGATCGTCCGGGAGGCGTGGTGGACCCGCTCAGCGACGTGTTGGCGCTGCTGAAGCCACGCAGCTACATCACTGCCGGGTTCGACGCCGGTGGCGACTGGGCGCTGGAGCTCGACGACCTGGCCGGCCGGATCAAGTGCTACGCGGTCGTCAAAGGTTCCTGCTGGCTGACCGTGGCCGGCGATGCGCCGGTGCTCGTGCCGGAGAACGCCTGCTTCGTACTTCCCACCGGCCGGACCGCCGTGATCGGCAGCGGGACGGACGTCGAGCCGGCGCTCGCGTCGGCGGTCCTCGACCCGGACCGCAGCGGCGAGGTCGTCACGTACCAGGGCGGAGGTGACGTCTACCTGGTGGGCAGCCGCTTCGAGGCCGGCAGCCCGCACGTCGAGCTGCTGCTGCGGAACCTGCCGCCGCTGATGCTGGTCGAGACATCCGGTGACCGGGCCCGGTTGCGCTGGTCGATCGAGCTGATGATGGAGGAGCTCCGCGAGCCGCGTCCCGGCTCGGCCCTGATCGCCCAGCAACTCGCGCAGATGATGCTGGTCCAGGCTCTGCGCCTGTATCTGACCGGACACGCCCGCGAGGACGTCGGCTGGTTCGCCGCGCTCGCGGACCCCCGAATGCACGCAGCGCTCTCCGCGATGCACGCCGACCCGGCCCACTCCTGGACCGTGCGGGAACTCGCCACGACCGCCGGCATGTCACGGTCCACGTTCGCCGAACGGTTCCGGGCCCGCGCCGGAGAGACCCCAATCGCGTACCTGGCCCGCTGGCGGATGATGCTCGCCGCAGAGCGGCTCCAGCACGGCGACGACACCATCGCACGGATCGCCGGCTCCCTGGGTTACGAGTCCGAGCACGCGTTTAACACCGCCTTCAAACGGATCCTGGGTATGCCACCCCGCCGCTATGCCAGCTTCGTAAGGTCGAACGGCTCCGGCGCGCCCGAAGCGTCAGCGACACGGTCATGGCACGCCGGGTGCTCGTAGGCGAACAGGAAATCGTCAAGGTCCCCCCTCCACTCGGCGTTGTCCATCGACCGCCAGCCGGCGTAACCGGTCACCTCCCGCAGATGGCCTGTGCGGATCCGCTCCCGCTTGCCGTACCTGCGCAGTTCGCCCATTGCGGCAGGTCATGGGGGCGTGGCGGGTGTTGGGAGCTGAGCACGTTTGTCGCGGATGTGTCGCAGGCTTTCCTCGAGTGCGGCGACCTCGCCCAGCCACTGTTTCCCCCGGGCTTCAGTGAGCCGGTCGTTGGTGTTGGCTTCGATGGTGTCCAGGCGCGGTGTCTGGGCGGGGTCGAGGCGCAGGAACGGGCATCGGACGCAGGCATGCTCGTGGACGCAGGGTGTGCCGTAGGGCCGGAAGTAGTCGCCGAGGGCGACGCGGCGCAGTTGAAAGTGCTTCTCGAAGTCGGCCCATTCGTCGGGGGCCACGGTGCGGTACTCGTGGGAGTCGCGCAGGCCGCGGCGGTACTCGACCATCTTGCGGTGGGCTTGGATGACCTGTTCGGGGAAGACGGCGGTGTAGCCGCGGGTGGTGTCGAGGTCGAGGTGGCCGAGCAGGGTCGGAACCTGTCAAGTCAACTGAGACAGTTTCTTGATTTTGTTTAGCTTTGTGCTGTTGGAAGGCCGGTGGCCGCGGCGGCGGCGATCTGTTCGAG
>NZ_JBITMV010000040.1:0-21394 GCF_044466625.1 Micromonospora sp. NPDC049366 | reverse complement strand
TCCGCGCGTACTCGACCTCGGTCAGTTCAAACCGCCCACTCACGACAGACGTGGATAGCCGAATCTGCACCCAAGATCCAGGAGACACGCCCTAGGTAACAGCCCCCAACGCCTCGCCCGGTCTCCTTCACACGGGCTTCCCGCGCGGAAGCCTCTGCCGGTTGAACGTTCAGCAGACTGGCGCGGGCACCGGTCTCATCGGGAACCGTCCCAGTAGCCGGTCCGCATGAAACGCTCCAAGCGCAGCGTGGGCTCGGTAAGGTCCCAGCGCTTCCCGGCGACCCACTCGTCGTCGTAGTAGGAGCGACGGTACGGCTCGGCACCATCGGCCGCCACGATGACCACCGCACCCGACTCGCCCGCCTGACTCAGGCGGTTCATCAGGTGACACGCGCCCCACAGGCAGGCGCCGGTGGACGGTCCGGCGGCCACGCCGCCTGCCCGGGCGAGAAATCGCATGGCGGCCACGCTCGAGGCGTCTGGTACCGGGATGATCAGATCGACGACGTCCGGATCGAAGGCCGGCTCCATCCGCGGCCGCCCGATGCCCTCGATACGCGACGGCATCCCGGTCGCGTAGTCCCGGCACGCGGTTGCCCAGCCAGGGAAATACGCCGAATTCTCCGCGTCGACGACCGCGAGCCGGGTGGCGTGCCCGTGCCGCCGTAGGTGGCGGCCGATCGCCCGGGAGGTGGCCCCGGTGCCGGCGCCGGTCACGATCCAGGCGGGCTCCGGCTGACCCTGGGCCGCGAAGTCGCGCAGGATTTCGTCGGGCAGGCCGGGCACGCCGTTGTCGAGGTCGGCGTCGATGGCCGGCCCGAGCGAGGACAGGCAGTCCAGGTAGTGCCCGTTCGACTCGCCGGCCAGCCGCTCGGCGTTCTCGTACACGGCCAGCGGCGGATCGACCCGGTAGGCGGCCCCGCCATGCGCGACGATCCGGGCGATGCGGTCTGGCGACGACTTACCCGGTACGACCGCGGTGAACGGCAGCCCCAGCATCCGGGCGAAGTGCGCCTCCGCGACCGCCATGTTCCCGCTGGTCGCCTCCACCAGCGGCGTCCCCCGCTGGATGACCCCGCGGGAGAGGGCGTGCAGGAAGAGGCTGCGCGCGAAACGGTATTTGACACTGCCCGTGGGGCGCACCGACTCGTCCTTCACAAACATCGCCACAGACGAATCACCGGCAGGGGAGAATCGAATCAGGGGCGTCGCCTTCTCGACCGTCCTATCGGCTTCGAGAATAGCCGTGGCTCGGCGGCCCCAATCGTCTCTCGAGAACTCCGGAGGAAGACCCGTCAGCGCCATCCGAATCCCATCAGCGCCTGCAGGATGAAACGTCCGACAACTGCGTGAGTCGATCCCGGACCGAACTCACCAGGACGCCGCCGCCCGCCTCGTCCCGCCGCAGCTTGCCGCGCTTGACAAGATCGTGGACGCCCTGCCGAGTGATGCCGAGCATCGCACTCGCCACCGCCAGCGAGACCGCCTCGGCGGCCGGATGGCCGACCCGGCGCGCCACGAGCGCCCCGAACGGCGTACGCCACCACTCGAACGGCGGCGCGAAGACGTCACCGGACTGGTAGATCTCGGCGACCAAGCGCCTGGCGGTCTCCGCGGCGAGCCGTTCGTCCGGGCCGAGCACCTGCGCCGCCCACACCTCGGCGGCGATCTGCAGCCGAGCGCGGAGCGCCTCGGACGCGGGCGGGTCGTCGCCGTCCATCCCCAGCAGCCGGTCCAGCGGATCGAGCAGACGCGCCCCGACGTCACGCACGAGCTGACGGACGATGGCCACGTGAACTGCGGTCGACACCTCGCCCCACACGGGCCTGCCGTCCACGAGGCCGTGGTCACCTGTCGGTTCGCCGTTCATCGGTGCACCTCCGCCCTCACGCCCCAGCCTAGCAGGCCCTTGACATCAGCTGTAAAGCAGCGAGCCCGCGCGCTGATTGTCGAGAATGAACTATTCAACCCTTTTTCATCGTGACGGTGCGGGTCACGGCAGGTGGAACCCTGGCGCGCCAGTGCCGCGGCGCCCGCCGCGTCGGCTATGAAATCGCTGTCCGGATGCCGGAGCACAGTGATAGAAAGCCGCGGTGCATGACCTTCTCACGTTCTCTGATCATCTGCGGCTGATCGACGAACGGTCGACCGCCTTCCGCGCCGCGGTCGCTGCGGCGCCCAGCCTCGACATGCCGGTGCCGACCCATCCCGGGCGGACGCTGTTCGATCTCGTGCAACACGTGGGCGTGGGCCGCCGCAAGTCGGCCGCCATCGTCGCCGCAGGACCTGCGGACGCGCCCCCGGAGAAGTCCGCTTGGGAGGACGGCACGGGTGCGCCTCGGGAACGCGAGGCTCTCCTGGCCTGGTGGACCGAGTCCGTCGAGCGACTGACGAGCGCGCTGCGCGAGGCCGGCCCAGACCGCGGTTGTTGGACGTGGTGGGGTGACTCGCAGTCACCGCAAACCTCCGGTGCATGGGCTCGGCGCCAGGTCGCCGAGATCGCGGTGCACACCTACGACGTCCAACTCACCATGGGAAACCCGGAGCCGCTGCCGGACGAGGTCGCCCTCGACGGTTTCGACGACTGCCAGTTCACCCTCTGCTCGACGGATGTCGCCTGGCCGCACGAACCCGCCGTCGTCGAGTACTACGCCACCGAGGGCCGCTCGTGACGCCTTCGGCTGTCCCGCGACGGCGCCTGGGCCACCCGCCTCGGCGGGCCGGCTGCCAGCGATGACCCGGACACGGTCGACGTCTCCGCCCGGGGCACGGCCAGTGACCTGGTCCTGTTCTTCTACGGCCGCATACCGCCGGATTCTCCGAAGCTGGAGCTGGACGGCGATCGTCGCATCTTCGACCAGCTCATCGCCTGGGACCCGTCCGTGTAACAACGATCCCTCTTATCCTGCGTAGGCCGCGTTCTCGACGCGGTGCAGCACCAGGAACGCCTGCAGGATCGCGGTTCAGCGGGATCAGGCGGTCGTACCGGTGAAGCCCGACGGCTCAGTCACTCTCGTCGACGAACTTGTAGTAGCTCATCCGAAAGCGCTGCAGCAGGGCCCGCATGAAGTCCGGGCCGGCGTGCGGGGGCACCCGCTCCGCGCCGGCCGGCACGCCGTTGTCGTAGAAGTCCCGCGCCAGGGCACCCCACTTCGGGTCGAGGATGTCCAGCGACACCGGCTGGCCCGGTTGCCAGCGGAACTCGGCCACCCGCCGGCTGGTGTGCTGGGCGAAGGTGTACAGCGCCACCCGGGTCGGTGCCTGCTCGGTCATGCCTACCTCCTTGTCGTGCCACGGTCGTCGGTCGTCGCGGGCTAGCGGAACGCCCGCCACGCCTCGCCGGTGATCATGCCGCGGCTGCGCACCTCGTTGAAGCGGTCCATGGCGCCGGCCACCGCCTGTTCGCTGAGCCCGGTGGCGCGCAGCCGGTCGGCCAGCACGGCCGGGTCGGTGGCCTGGATCCGGGCCATCGTCTCGGGGCTGAGCTGCTGGTTGGTCAGCTGCTGGACGAAGTCCGAGCGCAGCGGTTCGGCGTTCGACTCGGGGAACGAGTAGCCGTGGTCGATGGCGACCAGGCGACCGTCGGGGCCGGTCAGGTAGTTACCCATGTGCCGGTCGGTGTTGCCGCTGATGTAGTCCAGCACCGCCATCTGCTCGCGTTCGCGGACCGTGTAGTCGGTGACGGGAAGGCCGGGGCTGGCGTCCTCCACGAACTCCTGCATCGAGCCGGGCCCGTGCGGGCCGTCCCAGGCGGCGGTCGTCGGCACCAGGTCGAAGCCGAGGTCCTCGTTGAGTCGGGCGGCGGCGACCTCCCGGGCGGCGAGCTGGTTCTCGGGGATCGTGGAGCGCACCTGGACGAACTCGTTCTCCGGCACGTTGGGCTTGTACACGCCGTGCGTGCCGTCGGTGAACGTGACGTCGTAGGCGTCGTTGACGTGCCCACCGGGGTCGAGCTCGACCATGCTCTGCACCTCCCTGCCGAGCAGTCGCAGCTCGGCCTCGCTGGCATGATCGGGCACGCCCGGCTCGGTGTGGGACCCGGCCCCCGGCGTGTCGGCGCCGTCGGGTTCGGCGGGCTCGTCGACGGGGTGCGCCGGACCGGCGTCGGGCGTCGGCTCCCCCGACGGTCCGCTCTGCGCGGGGCCGCCGGCCGGCGCGGACTCCCCGCGCGGCCCGTCGGGCACGGCCCACGGCGGTCGCTGCGGGCCGCCACCGGCGGGGTCGGGGTAGCCGCCGGGCCGCGGGGCCGGCGCGGGCAGGTCGGGGGTGTCGGCTCCGCCAGGCGTACGCCGCAGGCCGTGCAGCGCCGCACGCAGGGTGTCGAGCAGCTCGCCGAGCTTGGACAGGATGGGTCGCAGCCGTTGGATGCTGCGGCCCAGGGCGAGCAGCAGCCCGCCGATCTTCGCGGCCCACTTGGCGACCAGCGCGGAGACCTGCGTGGCCACCCACGGGGTCGCCGCGCCCAGGGTGAGGCCGGCTTCGGCGAGCCACTCCCAGAGCCGGACGGCGAGGATCGAGACGAAGTCGGCGATCAGGTCCCGCACCAGCTCCCGGACCAGGGCGACGAGCAGGCCCGCGCCCTCGACGACGGTGCCGATCAGGTCGGCGGAGTCCGCCATGCCGGTGAGGTGGCGCAGGTGCTGCTCGCTGTAGCGGCGGTACGCCTCGGACGCGGGGCCGGTCCAGGTGGCGAGCTCGGTGCGCACCGCCTCGGACAGGGCGGTGGCCTGGCCGGCGACGTGCCGGGAGACGTTGTGCCAGGTCTGCGCGTACGCGGTGATCTGGTCCGGGTCGCCGGCGAGCCAGTCCAGCGCGTCGGAGAGGGGCTTGACGTGCTCGATCAGCCAGGCGACCCCCCAGGAGACGACCGACCCGATCGGGTCGACGCAGGTCACCAGCACCTCCATCGACGTGCCGACGCCGCCGATGGTCAGGTCGATCCACGACCCGCTCTCGATGCCGTTGCGCAGGTCGACGAGGCTCTCGACGATGCCGATGCCGCTGTATCCGGTGGTGGTGTCCTGCCGGGCCGCGATCAGCGGGTTCGCCGCGTCGGTGCTCATGGCCGCAACCGGTGGAAGGACGCGGACACCTTCGCCTCGGTGCGGTGGTAGGCGTCCACTGTGTCCTCGAGTGCTCGGGCGGCGCTGTGCAGCGCCTCCTGCGCCGCAGCCAGCGCCTCCACCGCCGGCTGCTGCAGGAAGTCCAGCAGGAACGGGATCGCCTGGCAGGCGGGCAGCTGCCCGTACGCGTCGGCGCCCACCCGGACGTGGGCCGCCGCGTCGTGGGCGGTGCCGACCTCGGCGGCGATCCGGCCCACCGAGCGGGCGTGCCCGGTCAACGCCGTCGCGGTGACCTCGAAGCCGCGTGCCTCAGCGCCCACGGCCACCCCAGCCGCCGTACCCGGGATCGTCATCCTCGGGCACCTCGGGGAAGCGTGTCGCGTAGCTGCCGACGACGGCCCGGGCGGTCTCGGAGTCGGCGCCGACGGTCTCCGCCGCGGCCTCCGCGACCTGCGCGGCGAGCCGGCCCTGCGCCTGTCGCATCACCGCCAGCACCGCGGCGGCGATCTCGTCCGCCCGCCAGTGCAGCACCCGGTCGTCGAGCACCAGGTCGGTCATGGCGCCGGTCGAGGCGACGGTCACCCGCACCGCGCCGTGCGCGCCCTCGGCGGTCGCCGACATCGACGCCACCCGGTCCGACAGCGCCTGCGTCTTGGCGGCCTGCGCGGAGATGCCCGCCGCCCAGGACGCCACGAACTCCTCGGTGGACGCGCCGAACTCCCCCATCGGAAACTCCGCCATCAAACCTCCCCCGTGTGACGGCCGCCGGGCCGCCGCCAACGAACGGCGCAGGCGGCCGGTCGAGTCACCGTACGTCATCGCTCTTCGGACGGTCAGCCCCGTGTCGCCGGTCAGACCCGTCGCGGTGGTGGCCACGGCAGCATCCCCCGCGTGCGGGCCCCGCTACCGGGTCAACCGATCGCGACGCTGTCCACGTCCGGCGCCGGGTCCGCCTCCTGATAGAACGTCAGCTCCACCGGGCCGGCCGGCAGGTAGGTGGAGAACGAGAAGGTCGCCGGGATCTCCCAGTCGCCCCCGCCGCTGACCCAGTGGACCATCGGGGCGGCGTTGTTCACGCGGATCAGCAGAGACCGGCGGCCGTCGCTTTCATACGTGACGGTCACCGTGCGCACCCCCGCGACCGGCATCGTCGCGCGTACGACCAGCTGGTTGGGTCCGCCGATGTAGCGCACCCGCGCGCCCGCGTCGCACCGCCCGCACGCGACCACCTGGGCGCCGCCCCGCAGCTCGTTGCGGGGATCCTCGGCCTGGATGAGCATCGGGGTGAACGGCTGGGTCGGGCGGGTGGAGGTCGGGGCGGCACGGGTCACCACCGGAGTGACGGTGGCCGTCGGACGGATCGTGGTGGAGACGGTGGGCGAGGGTGTGCCGCCGGGTGACGGCGTCGGGGTCGGCGTGGCGCTCGTGCCCGGCGACGGGGCGACGGGGGTCGGCGTCCCGGGCTGCACCCCGCCCGGACTCGTCGTCAGCTCGGCCGGCTGATCGGCGCCGGGCCAGGCTGGCGCCCCCTTCTGCTGCCACGGCACCGCGGATCGCGGGCCGACGCCGATGAGCAGTACCAGTGCCGCACCGAGCAGGCTGGCTACCAGCAGCCACCGCTCGCGCGTCCCCAGCCGGCTGGTCCGCGCCCGTCGGAAGCCACGGTACCGATCAATCTCGTGATCGTCCGGGTCGTCCGGGAACGCGTCGACCGGCTCCGCCTCGTGCCCCGGCTGGCCTTCCGGGTTGACGACCTCGGTGCCCATTGCTCCCCTCGACAGCAGATCCGTTCGCTGACTCGGTGGGTACGACGGGGCTCCCGGCTGCCGGGTTCAATCGGGTTGGCTGACGTTCAGCAGAGCGCGCGCAGGCCGTCGAGCACCCGCAGGAGAATGTCGGGGTCGGCGGACTCGTCGAGACGGTGGCTGTGCACGCTCAGCTGCCCGCCGGTCAGCAGATCTCCGACGAGGACCCGCGTCACGCCCAGGTGCAGTCGCAGTTGAGCGGAGATCTCCGCCAGGGAGAGCGGCTCGGCGCAGATCGTCAGGATGCTGCGCTGCTCCGGGGTCAGCGCCGACAGCGGCGACGCCTCCCCCGGCGGCCCCGGGGACGCGCGTACCACCTGGGTCTCCAGGCTGATCGTCCGGTCCGCCTCCGCCACCCGTCCGGTGGTCAGGACGAAGGGGCGCAGGGCCGAGGCGGGCGTCGACCCGGGCGTCGGTGGCAGTGCTCGGGCGTCGGGCGTCGGCGTCCGCAGATAGGGGCGGAGCCGGGCGGACCACGGTGTGTCCGTGTCCGCCCCGCTCCCGGCGTTGCTCTGACTCACCGCACCCCGTCGGTCTGCACGGCGTTCTTCAGCTCCGCGATGAGCTGCGGCGTCAGGGCGCTTCCCGCCCGGGTGGCGAAGAGCGTCATCTCGTACGCCACCGTCCCGAGGTTCGCGGAGCGTTCGGCGATGACACCGAGCATCGATCCGGCGCTGACCGAGGTGACCAACAGGTAGCCGTCGGTCAGGTCGACGATGATCCGGTTGAGCGTGCCCAGCGACCGCCAGGAACCGGCGCTCATGGCCATGCTGGTCATCCCCGCGGTCAGCGCGGAGAGCCGTTCGGCGTCAGCCCGGTCCTTGATGGCCGACATCGCCATCAGCAGGCCGTCGGAGGAGACGGCGACGGCCTCCCGGACTCCGGCGGTGCTGGTGGTGAAGGAGTCGAGCAGCCAGTTGAACGTCTTCGCCTCGGGGCTCAACTCGACGGCGACGCCGTGCGGGTCGAACGCGGGGCGGTCCGGGACGGTTGATGCGTTCATGGTGCGGAACCCTCTCTGTCGCTGGGCATGGATGCGCTCCCATCCAGGGCACGGCGCACACCGGCCTCGAACTGCAGGAGCTGGTCACGAACGTGAGCCGGGTCCTCGGCCGGACGGACTGCGGGGGTCGCGGGCGAAGGTGGCGCGGCCGCGGCCAGGCTTGCGCCCGGGATGCGTTGCGTCAGCCCCGGCCCGGTCGACGTCTGTCGCTCCGGGATGAACGCGTTCCACCTGGGCCCGTCGGTGAGCAGCCGGCTGGCACGCTCGAACAGCGCGGAGTCGACGGCCAGGTCCACCGGGACCAGCCGCTGGGCGGTCTGCTCGGCGTGGGTGGACGCCGAGGGTCCAGCCGGCTCATCAGACTGCGGGGCCGGTGCTGGCGGTAGCGCCGAGTCGACGGAGTGCGGCGTGGGCGCGTCGACCAGGTCGTCGACGCCGACGACCAGGTCCGCGGTCACGCCTCCGCCCGGAGTCGGGGACAACCGCACCTGCCAGCCGTGTCGCCGCGTCAGCCGGCCGACGACGAAGAGCCCCAGGAACTCGGTCGGTGCCAGTTCGAGCCGTTCCCGCCGTACGAAGCGGGCGTTCTCCTCGGCGAGCCGCTGCGGCGGCATGCCGATGCCATGATCGATCACGGAGATGCAGACCCCGGCCGGCTCCCAGCGGGCCACGACGGTGACCCGGGTGTGCGGTGGGGAGAAGCTCGTGGCGTTCTCCATCAGCTCCGCGAAGACGAGCACCAGGTCACCGATCACAGCGGGCGAGACCAGCACGTCGCTGTCGACCCGCACGTCGACCCGGCCGTAATTCTCGATCTCGCCGAGGGCGAGCCGAGCCACGTCACCCAGCGGCAACGGGGCCATGTGACCCTCGGAGCTGTCCGAGCCGGAGAGGACGACCAGGCTGCTGGCGTTGCGACGCAGGCGACTGGAGATGTGGTCGAGCTGGTACAGGTCCCGCAGCCGGGCGGGATCGCTCTCCTGCTGCTCCAGCCGGTCGATGAGCGCGATCTGCCGGCCGACAAGGTTCTGGGTACGACGGCCGATGTGCCCGAACATCTGTGCCACGTTGCGTCGACTCGCCGTCTGCCGCTCCACCAGCTGCGCCGCGGTGTGCTGGACCCGGTCGAAGGCGCGCGCCAGGTCACCGATCTCGTCCCGGCTGCTCACGTCGACGTGGTCGAGGCGCACCGGGTGCGCCGCCTCGGTCTCGTCGTCGGCGATCCGTTTCAGGTCCGCCGCGGCGACCCGCGCCACCCGGTGCGCGGAGTGGGTCAGCCGGGTGAGCGGCAGCGCCACCATCCGCGCCGTCGCCACACTCAGGGACATCACCAGCAGGAGCACGCCGAGCACCAGCGCGGCGACGGTGAGCGCTCCGGTGAGGGCACGACGTTGCAGGGCGGTGACCTCGGAGAGGATGTCCGCGACGAGCTTCTTCGTCACGAACTGGCCGAGCGTGCCGAGCGACGACACGGCCGGGAAGATCATGGCGACGGAGAGCCCCTTGACGGCTTGTCCCGGGTCGACCGGGCCCAGGGCCAGGAAGTCACGGCCGGTCCGGGCGATCGCGCCGACACTGATCAGCCGGTGCAGTGAACCCTGCTCGACCGTGGCGAAGGCGTGGAAACGTTCGAGGGCCACCTGCAACGCCGACATCGTCGCGATGTAGCGCATGTTCGCGGTCCGGCTCTGCCCCGCGGTGACCAGGACGAGCAGCGTACCCGCGGCGTTGATCTGCTCATCGGTGCGCAGCACCGCGTCGAGGGCGACCAGCTGACGCCCGGCCGGCGTCGCGGTGTCCACGTCGTCCAGCGTTCGCGGCGCGTCGATGAGGGACGTGATCACCTCCGTGAAAACGGTCATCACCGCGTCCGGGCTGACGCGATGGGCGAGCACCGCGGACCTCGTGGCGTTCAGCCGTTGGGCCCCGGCCAGCAGGGTGACGATCGGCTTGGGCAGATCGGCGGCGGGACGCGTCCGCAGGTCGGCGATCCGGTCGGACACCACCGTCGACTGCCGCACGAGGGTGCCCCGCTCGGTGACGCCGAGCAGATACCCGACCGAGAGGAGCCGCTCTTCCTGCAGCTCCTGCACCACCCCGCTGACCGTCTCGGCCGTGCGCGCCGCGTGGGCGCTGCGGTCCGCCCGAGCGGCGACGTGGACGCGTTCGGCGAGCACGGGCACGGCGAGCGCGGACATGCTCAGCAGCGGAACGACGAGCAGGACGGCCAGTTTGCCGCGGATGCGCAGCCTACCGAGGAGCATCGACGGGTCCTGTTCCGGCGGCGCCGTCGAGGGCGGCGTCCCTGTCGTGGCCGGCCGGCGCGGCCGCCCCGTCGGCCGGTCGACGCTGCGCCGATGCGGCGCCTCGGCCCGGCCCGGCGTCACCCCGTTGCGCGAGCGGAGCGAGAAGCGCGGTGCCCACGGCGGCGAGCGCGAGCAGCGCGGCCAGACCGGCCATGCCCAGGACGAGTCGGTGCCGGCCGACGAGGTGCTCTTCCCGGGCGGCGAGCTGCCCGTCCAGGTCGGCGACGATGAGATCGGCGAGCTTCACCGCGGCGGCCTGAGCCATCCGCCGGGCGGTGGCGAGGCTCGCGGCGTCGACGGTGAGCTGCCGCCCGGTGGCGCCGGCGCCGCCGGCGGCCGGGGCGGTGCTGAACCGCAGGCTGGCCCCCAGGGTCTCCAACGCCTGCTGGAGGGCGTCGATCTCGTCGGGCACCTGACCGCTCAGATCGCTGTGTTCGGTCTCCGCGGCGAGCAGGTCGTCGATCAGGTCCCGGCCGGATGTATGTGCGCCCGCGCGGGCGGCGCCGAGCTGCGCGACGGCCCGGTCGCGCTCCACCCCGTTGCTGAGCGCGGTGACAGCGGCGAGGTCGGCCACCCGGCCGAAGTTCACCAGCGTATCCGGCAGCTCAGCGGTCAACGCGTTCTGCAGATGGTAGGAGCCGCTCTCCGGGTCTCGGGCGAGCCCGGAGACCTTCCGCACCTTCGCGTAGAGCTCCAGCAGCAGCTCGCCTGCCTCGCCGTACGCGACCATGGCCTCCTGGGCGGAGGCGGGCCGCTGCTGGACGAGCGTCCCGATCTTCGCCTGGAGCCCGCCCCACCGCTCCTGCGCCAACAGCTCGGCGCCGATGCGGGCGTCGATCGCGGCCATCGCTGCGGCCGCCTCGTCGAGCGGTCCGGCCGGGACCGGCGTTCCGGTCACGGCGGCGGACTGCGCATCCACCAACGCCACGGTGACCTGGTTGAGAGCCCGCAGATACTCGACGCCGTGCCGTTCGCCCCGGACCAGCACCAGGTCCTCGTCGACGGTCGAGCGGGCCTGTAGGAGCAGGACCGCGATCGGCGCCAGCAGCAGGACGGCGAACAACGGGGGAAGGCTTCTGCTGAAGGCGGACGCCCAACGTCGACGTGGCCGGGAAGGTGGTGTTTTCGTCAATGGATTCTGGGTCGACACTGAGGTTCGCTTGCTCCGGTGTTAACGGCTACTCGGGTAGCCGAGGATGGGCTTATGTAATACCGAACCGACATGTGGGGCCGGTAAGCAGGGAGTTTCCAAGGCATGACACCCGGCCCACCCGACAGCGGGCGATTCTTGAGCGCCCCGAGGAGAACGGCCCGGTCCCGGCCATCACGTTTTCGACCGCACCGATAAAGCGCGGACGAAACGAACCGCGAGCGCCGAATGCGGCTCTTCGAGATCTTCGCACCGAGCTGAGACCGCGACGGGGCAGGCACGCTCACCGGCGGGGCAGCCGGGCACCTCATGCGGAGACAAGCATCAGGAGTTGCTTGATCTGCTCGGTGTAGGACTGGTGGACGCGGCTGGCCAGCTCCTTCACCTGCGGGTTGGCCCCGCCGCCCAGCTCCGTCTTCGCCATCTCGACGGCGTTGTGCTGGTGAGCGATCAGCAGGTTGAGGAAGGTCGTGCGGAACTGGTCGTCAGCCGCGGCCCGCAGCGAAGCCTGCGCGTCCACGCCGGAGATCGGCAACGCGCCGTGGTCGGCATGCATGGTCGCGGCGTGGTCGACGGTCACCGGCTTACCCCAGCCGGTGAGCCAACCCGTTATCGTCCTCAACTCCGTGGCCTGGGTTGCTTCCATCGCGTCGGCCAGCATCCTGACGTCCTCGCCGGTCGCGCGACTGCGCCCGGCCTTCATCAGCTCCAGACCTTGATCGTGGTGATCCACCATCATCTGCAGGAACGCGACGTCGGTGTCGTTGTACGTACCGTCGGCCACCGCCGTGGCATCAGGGGCCGGCGCCGGTGGCTCGGACTCAGCCGTACAGCCGGCCAGGCGAGCGACTGTGGCGGCAGCCGCGCTGGTCGCGTGTTGCGCGGTCAGCACCCAGTTGAACGTCACCGAGGTGCCGACCGGGGTCGCCGGCCAGCCACGGAAGTCGTCGTTCAGCTCCGCGACGTCAGCCCGGCCGGCGTTGCAGGTGCTCTGACCCTGCGGGCCCGCGACGCTCTGCGGCTCGTACTGGATCTGACCGCACCCGGCGACCCGGCCGGACGCGCAGAGCGCCTGTCGGCTCGGCGGCGACGAGATGTAACCGTGGGCGGAGGCCGGCGAGGCAACCGCCAGCGACGTGGCCACGACGCCGAGGGTCGCCAGTGGATAGGCGAGCATTCTGCGCACCGATCAAACTCCGTTTCAGTCGGAAGTGCGATTAACGGGAGCTTCGACTAGCAATGGGCGGGGCAAGATCATCGCGGACCACATCAACAACGTCCCCACAAACCGCTCGGAGCAATTCGACGGACGTGGCACCAGGCCGTCCTTCCCCAGGCTCCTGCCCGGGGAAGGACGGCCGGTCAACGGGCGACTGGCGGCTCCAGGAGAGGCGAGCGATCAGTTCCTGTCGGCGTACCACCACCACGCTGCCGTGGTGCCCTTCGTGTAGACCTTCCAACCCGGGTCGTCCGAGGAGCTGGCTACAAAAGCGCCCATTCGGAAGGACGCCCCAGAGTTATAGACGCCGTTCACACCGATCTGATACGTACTGGTCGGGATATCGGTCTTGACGCAGGCACCCGGAACAGCAAGCACGGAGGTCGAATACCGCGAGCCCTCGAATGACAGGTAGGCCGCGTAGTTGCCCTGGGCGCAGATCTGCACACGCCCCTTGCCCATCGCCGCAGCGGCCGGCCCGGTCGTTACGGCGAGCGTCGCCGCCGTGAGCATCCCCGCGGCGGCCACACCCGCTGCCGCCCTCTTGACAGTCTGACTGATACCCATGACGGCCTCTCTGTTCGAACACCTGGTACCACCGGACACCTGCCGCGACGCGGCAGCCATGCCGGGGGCGTGCCGTGACTCTCGACACCCCGGACTACACGACGCGCACGTCTTCGCTCCAGTTCAAAAGGGAGCGAGCCTTTCCGTGTGCGGGCTGGCCTCTGCCTTCGCCGGACCCGGCGACTGGTTCCGTCGCACAGCGATACGCCGGCGTGCGCAACCGCGGAGCAGGGTCGGACCCTGTATGACCTGAGACGGGATCTGGTGCCCGGACGCCCCACCGCGCCGTGCACGCTCAACAGCGCGGGACGTCAACACCTGGCTCGACGGCCTGCTGCCGGTCTCCCTGGAACACAGCGGCATCGCGCGGCCACCCGTCGCGGTCGCGGGCGACGGCAGGCTGGTCACCGCCGGGGCTACGGCCACGCCGACACCGGTGACGGTGACACCGGAGCCGACGCCGTACCGGTCGATCCCGAGCAACTCCCTGCTGGGCTACCAGCCGGAGCAGCTGCGTGACCGGATGTCCGACGGATACGACAACGCCGCCGCCCCCGCCGCCCCGTTCGAGATCGTCGGGACTCCGCCGCCGCGTCGCGCAGTGCGGTGGCGTACACGGCACGCTTCATGCTCGCCCAGACGGGCGAGCCGGTGGGCGCCGAGCCCCTGATGGACCGGCCGACCCGCGAGCTGATGCACGCCCCCGGTAGGCAGCGGGCGAGATCGACGGATCTCGCCCGCTCCCGACTCTGTGGCGCGCCTCCGGGCGCCTCGGAGTGCCTACGCCCGCTTACGCACCGTCAACACGGTCAGCCCCGGGCCGCCGGACACGTCGCGGTGGCGGTGGGAACAGGCGCGCGGCCGGCAGGTCAGCGGCGACCGCACGCGATGGCTGATCCAGCGCGCGGCCGGCGGCGAGGGCCTCGCCGATGTCGAGACCTGCGCGGGTGAGGCCGGTCTGCTGGGGCGGCGTGTGCCCGCGGGTTCGCCGCGTCAGCCGACCTGGCTGTTGTCCTTGAGCGCACCCCAGCCGTGCCAGCGGTCGATCTCGATCAGGGCGCTGACCCGGGCACGTTCCCGTCGCGGGTACGCCTGCCCCGTGTAGTGCCGCGACAGCCGGTCGATGTCGGCGAGGCCCTCGTCCGGGCGCAGCTCGGCGACGCGCCCGATGATGCTGACGTGCGTGTACCAGCCGGCCTCGTCCAACACGCTCAGGGACACCCGCGGGTCATTGCGGACGTGCTCCAGCCGACGGCGGCTCTCATCCATGTTCACCAGGATCCGACCGTCGTCCCACAGGTACCAGGTGGGGGCAGACACCGGCTGACCACCGCCGCGAAGCGTGGTCATGACGGCCGGGTTCGGCTTCCGCAACATCTCGATCGCGGCGTCGGGAAGCGGTGGCTTGGACATGAAGTCTCCTCCTCGGGCGGACATCCACCCTGCACGTTACGCACCGGAGGTCCCGACCGCCGCCACACGGCGGTCGCGCGGTGTCCGGTTCATGTCCGGATATCCCGGCCTCCGGACGCGGACGGGCTGCGCATGAACCGCTCCTCCTTCTGATCATCGAGCCGCCGCACCCGTACCCGACCCGCCGCCTGCCCGCCGTCAGACCAGGCCCGGCAGACAGGCCGGACGGCGTCTCCACCACCACCGTGAACGGTCCTGGCCGTGGTGCCAGCGCCCGTCGAGCGGAGCGGCACCGCCGGGCTGTGCGACGCGAGTCACAGCGGCATTCCTCGTCGCAACATTTTCCGAGGAAATATCTTCTGAGGAAGATTGTTGCTACCCCCGGGACGGATAACCGCCCCGACGGGACACCGAAGGAGGACGCAGTGCCGGCATCCACGAGCCACCTACGGGGGCTGCTCCGACGCGCCCGCGGTGTGCACCAGCCCGTACCAGAGCAGAGAAGGGAACCTGTCATGTTCGACGTCGCCAACGTCAAGGCCGCGCCCAGTCCGGACCTGTTGACTCCGGACAACTCGGTGATGCTGTTCGTCGACCACCAACCGCAGATGTTCTTCGGGACCGGCAGCGGCGACCGCAACGCGATCATCAACGCCACCGTGGGTCTCGCGAAGGCAGCGAAGGCGTTCAACGTGCCGGTGGTGCTGACCACGGTGGCCGCCGAGTCGTTCTCCGGCCCGATCCTGCCGCAGCTGGCCGAGGTCTTTCCGGGTCAGGAGATCATCGACCGCAGCACGATGAACGCCTGGGAGGACAGCGCGGTCGTCGAGGCGATCAAGGCCACCGGCCGCAAGAAGATCATCATCTCGGGTCTGTGGACCGAGGTGTGCATCGTGCTTCCGGTGCTGTCCGCGCTCGGCCAGGGCTACGAGGTGTACGTGGTGGCCGACGCGTCCGGCGGGGTCACCCCGCAGGCACACGAGCACGCCATCCAGCGCATGATCAAGGCCGGCGCGGTGCCGGTGACCTGGATTCAGGTGCTGCTTGAGCTGCAGCGTGACTGGGCCCGCGCCGAGACCTACCTGCCGGTCATGGACATCGTCAAGGAGCACGGCGGCGCCTACGGCCTCGGCGTGGTCTACGCCCAGTCCGTCATCGGCGCCCACGCGGCCGGCTGAGTCCGCAGCCGCCCAGCCCAGGGCGCATCTGCCCGGGGCTGGACGACGGCCCCCGCACGGCGAGGTCCGGCTCACGCCGGACCTCGCCGTGGGAGCAGCCGGACCGAATCCAGGCAAGGGAAACGACAGTGAACCACAGCCAACCGTCGACCCCGCGTACGTCGGCCGGTCGTGAGCCGCTCCTGCCGGCTCTGATGACCGCGACGGGCGTCAGCGGTGTCATCGACGCCGTCAGCTATATCGGTCTGGGACACGTTTTCACCGCGAACATGACCGGCAACGTGGTCATTCTCGGCTTCGCCGCCGCCGGCACGCCCGGCTTCTCGACGCTCGGCTCGCTGGTGTCACTGGCCGCTTTCCTGGTCGGGGCGGGGATCGCCGGGCGCCTGGACGTGGCCATGGGCGGCGGTGCGTCGCATCGTCGGCTTCGGTGGGTCCTGGTCTCCGAAATGGTCCTGCTGGCCACGGCGACCGCGGTCGCCTTCGCCACGAGCCAGGCGGTGACCGCGCTCATCGCGCTGACCGCGCTGGCCATGGGGCTGCGCAACGGGACGGTACGCAAGCTGGCCGTGCCGGACGTGACCACGACGGTGCTGACCCTCACGTTGACCGGGCTGGCGTCCGACTCGCGGCCGGCGGGCGGCACCAATCCGCGTGCGGGTCGTCGACTGGCCTCCGTGCTGGCCATGCTGGCCGGCGCCTTCGGGGGCGCCGTGCTCGTACGGCACGTGGGCCTTGGCTGGCCCCTGCTGGCCAGCACGATCGGCACCGGCATCGCGGCCCTGCTCGTACCCCGCCGCGCGACCTCGACCTGACGCAGTCCCGATCGGGCCCGCACTCGGTCGCGATCGTCGCGGCCGCACCACCCCTCATTCCGCCTCTCAACGCTACGCGCTTACTGGAGATGATTCTCATGGCTACTATGCCGGTGGCAGGGCTGCCTCCTGTCAGCACCAACCACGTCGCCGATGTCGTCGTCCGCAACGCCAAGATCTACACCGGTGATCCGGCTCGCCCGCAGGCCAGCGCGGTCGCCATCAAGGACGGCAAGGTCACCCTGGTGGGCGACGACGCCGACGTCGCCGGTCTGATCAGCACCCAGACCCGGGTGGTCGACGCGCTGGGACGCCGGGTCATCCCCGGCCTGAACGACTCGCACCTGCACGTGATCCGCGGCGGCCTGAACTATGTGCTGGAACTGCGCTGGGACGGTGTGCCCACGCTGCGCCAGGCGCTGGCGATGCTGCGCGAGCAGGCCGCGCGCACCCCGAAGGGGCAGTGGGTGCGGGTGGTCGGCGGATGGTCGGCCGACCAGTTCGCCGAGAAGCGCCTGCCCACCCTGGCCGAGCTCAACGCGGCCGCGCCGGACACCCCGGTGTTCGTGCTGCACCTGTACCAGTCCGCGCTGATGAACAGGGCGGCACTGCGGGCGGCCGGCTACACCAAGGCCACCCCCGACCCCAGGGGCGGGCAGATCGTGCGCGGCCGTAACGGGGAGCCGACCGGGATGCTCCTGGCCGCGCCGAGCGCACTGATCCTGTACTCCACCCTCGCCGCCGCACCGACCCTGCAGGGCGAGGACCTGAAGAACTCCACCCGGCACTTCCTGCGCGAACTGAACCGGTTCGGCCTCACCTCCGCCATCGACGCGGCCGGGGGCTTCCAGAACTTCCCCGACAACTACAGCACCGTCATCGACCTGGCCCGAGCCGGCCAGCTGTCGTTGCGCATCTCCTACCACCTCTTCCCGCAGACGCCGGGACAGGAGATCGACGACCTGCAGCGCTGGATCAGCATGGTCCGGCCGGGCGACGGCGACGAGTGGCTGCGGCTCAACGGCGCCGGGGAGAACCTGACCTGGTCGGCGGCCGACTTCGAGAACTTCACCGAGCCTCGGCCCGAACTCGCGCCCGACTACGAGGCGGGCTTCGAGAAGGCCGTGCGGCTGCTGATGGAGAACGGCTGGGGTTTCCGGCTGCACGCCACCTACGACGAGACGATCCGCCGGGACCTGGCGGTGTTCGAGAAGCTCGCCGCCGACGGGCTCTTCCCCGCCGGCAACCGCTGGCTGTTCGACCACGCGGAGACCGTCTCCCGCGACAGCCTGGACCGCATCGCCGCCCTCGGCGGCGCCATGTCCATCCAGAACCGGATGTCGTTCCAGGGCGAGGCGTTCGTACGCCGCTACGGCGCCGGCGCCGCGGCGGAGGCACCGCCGGTGCGCGCCATGCTGGACCGTGGACTGATCGTCGGCGCCGGCACGGACGCGACCAGGGTCTCCTCCTACAACCCCTGGGTGGCGCTGCACTGGCTGATCTCCGGCCGCACCGTCGGCGACCTGACGATCTATCCGCCGCAGAACCGTGTCAGCCGGGAGACCGCGTTGACCATGTACACCCAGGCCGGCGCCAAGCTCACCGGCGAGCAGGACGTCAAGGGCATCCTCAAGCCCGGCTTCTACGGTGATCTCGCCATCCTCTCCGATGACTTCTTCACCGTCCCCGAGCAGGACATCCCGCACATCGAATCGCTGCTCACCATCACCGGCGGGCGCATCGTCTACGCCGCGGCCGAGTACGAGGGCCTGGACGACGAACTGCCCACGATCAGCCCGGAGTGGAGCCCGGTGGCGCACTACGGCGGCTACCAGGCCACCGTGAAGCCCAGCATCTCGGGCGCACGCCAGGCCGAACTGCTCGGTCAGGCCGTCGCCGAGTCCGAGCAGCACCGGCAGTGGCGCGCCCAGCGTGGCTTCACCCCGGCCGCCACACCGGAAATCTTCGACACCTGCTTCGTGCTCTGACCCGCCCGCCCCGCTACCACCACCCGCCTGCACGCGATCGAGGAGATTGAGATGGACATCGGCTTGCTCATCCTGAGGTTGGTCATCGGCCTCCTCTTCGCCGGGCACGGCATCCAGAAGATCAGCCACCGCCTCGGCGGCGACGGGATCGAGGGCGGGGCGGCGGAGTTCCGGGCAGACGGGTTCCGCGGCGGGCGCCTCACGGCGGCCGCCGCGGGCCTCGGGCAGATCGGTGCGGGCCTGCTGCTCATCGCCGGGGCGCTCACCCCCGTGGCCGCGACCATCGCCGCGGGTGTGATGACCGTGGCGATCACCGTGAAATGGCGCAACGGGCTCTGGGTGCAGCACAACGGGTACGAGTACCCCCTGATCCTGCTGATCCTGCCGGCTGTGCTGGCGCTGACCGGTCCCGGCCGCTGGTCCGTCGACCAGGTCTGGGGGCTGCTTCCGTGGGCCCCGTGGTGGAGCGCCGCAGCTGTCGGGCTGGGCCTCGCCAGCGGGCTGATGACCCGCGCGATCCTCGCACGGCCTAGCCTCGATCCTGAGCCATGAGGAACATCGGCGCTCGCACTGGAGTTGAGACTGCCGTGGACAAGAAGTCGAGCAACCCCCGCAGCGCCGCTCTCGACCCGACCAGCCAGGGCGGCGAGGGCGGCGATCAGGGCATCCGGCACGACCTGCTCGACGGATGGATGCTCGTGGCGGAGGGTTTCCACGCCACGCACCAGGCCATCGTGAGCGAGGTGGCTGGGCTCTTCGACCTGGGCCAAGGCCCTGCCGAGGTGCTGCTGCGCCTGCTCACCGCCGGCAAGCACCGGATGCCGATGACCCACCTGGCACGCGAGGCCGGAATGTCCAGTGGCGGGCTCACCAAACTCGCCGACCGACTCTGCGGAGCCGGTCTGACCCGGCGCGTGGCGTGTGAGGAAGACCGTCGGGTGACCTATCTCGAACTGACCGATCAGGGCGAGGAGACTGCCGAGGCGATCGCCCGGGTCGCGACGCAGTCCCTGCGTGAGCGGGTGCTCGACACCATCGGACCCGAGGGGTTCGGCGCGCTGGCCGATACGATGCGCAAGCTCCGCGACGCCAACGAGGATTCGGGGAAGTAGCCGCAGAACGCGGACTCGGAGCCGTCCGTTCGTGGTGTCGCTGCGACACTCGGATGCCTCGTCCGTGGGATGCGGCGAGCAAGACGAGCGAGCGCAGCGCCGGCTGACCGACGCCCTCTGTCGCCGCCAAACGCGAGACTGTGCCCCTACTCGGACACTCCAGAGAAGGCCGCGCCGGTATATTTGCCGGGGTGACTGCACCCTCCCCCAGCACCGCCAACCAGGTTCCTCCGCACGGTCCACGCCCCGCCGTGATCGGTGGTGATCGACAGCACGCTCACCGCCCAGTCTGGCTGCTGATCGGGCCGACACTCGCCGCGTCGCTAGGTGCCTTCCTGCTCGCCGTCCCGGTCGGGCCGGAATGGGTTGCGATCCAGCGGGACATGGACCTGCCAACCTCGGCAGCCCTCTGGATCTTCGTCGCTTTCCTACTGCCGGCAGCACTCGCGGTTCTGGTCGGCGCTCGGGTCGGCCGGCGGTGGCCGACTGCCGTCGCGTTGCCCGCGGTCGCGCTGCTGGTTTTCGGATCGCTGCTGACCATGCTGGCCTCGGGAAGCGGTGTGCTGCTACTCGGCCGCGCAGTGAACGGGTTCGGGGCCGGTCTGGCCTGGGGCGTCACGGCCGTGCTGGTTGCCCATATCGCGGCACGGCGCGTGTGGGTGACGGCACTCGTCGCCGGCGCGGTGGTGCTGGCGTTGGGTCTCGGGCCCGTGGCTGGGCTGCTGTTGCAGCGGGCGGTCGGTTGGCGGTGGCCTTTCATGCTGGCTCTGCCGTTCGGGGCGGTGGCGTTGCTGGCCACTGCGGTGAGCGGCATCATCGTGCTGATACTGCGCGCGTCCCGACCGGCTCAGCCTCCGGCCACGTCCAGTCAGACCCTGACCGCCCCTACAGGCCAGCCAGATGATCTCGGGACGGCCAATGAACGCGGCAGAGCAGGCAGGCTACTGCTGGTGACCGTCGACGGCGTCGAGCAGGTGACGACACCTTTCTTCGGGATGGATCTCGTGCCGGAGGTCGCCCGCCTTCTCGGCTCGGAGAACATCCGATCCACCAGGCTCGGCAACGACCTGACCTTGTGGCACGCCGAGGACAGCCCTGGTCGGGCCCGACCAGGGCAGCCCAACCCCACAGCGAGCCAGCTCGCCGCCGAGCATGGCTCGCCGCCGGTCACTGGCCCTGCCGTCATCACCGGCCCGATCGCGTACGGCAGCCCCTATCCCCTGGACCCTGATGAGGCCGACCGGATTGCGACCCGCCTGCGTTAATAGCGGGCGGGTCGGCGAGCTGCTGATTCGAGCCGGTGGCGTGGGTGGTCGACGACACCGGCTTTCCGAAGGACGGCGAGAGTTCGCCGGGTGTGGCCAGGCAGTCATCCGGCACGTTGGGCAAGGTAGCGAACTGCCAGATCGGGTGAACGTCCACGCGGTCACCGACACCGCGTCGTGCCCCCTGGACTGGCGGCTGTTTCTCCCGACGGCGTGGGACCACCACGCCGTCTACGAGGCTGATCGCCCCGAAGTTGCCGCTCGCCGGGCCCGGCGCGGGATGCAATGCACTACTAGCAGTAGCGCCACCTCAACCCGCAGCGGAGACACCGGGCTCGTGCGTCGGATCGCCCCCAGACACCGGGCTTGTGGCGAGCCCCGATCGGCCGTGCCACACGCCCTGTGCGAAACGGCTGGGGCTTGACCCCTGATCCTGGACACGGGGGTTATGCGGCCGGGGCCAGCGTAGCTGGCGCTGGCCGGGTGCTCTTCTCGTAGGTGATCGGTGAC
>NZ_JBITMV010000039.1:0-21910 GCF_044466625.1 Micromonospora sp. NPDC049366 | reverse complement strand
TCCTCATCAGCCTGCGGCCACGACTCCCCCGTCACCACCAGGAAGAACCGACCCACCCAATCCGGAACCTCCATACCCACCGGTCACCCACCCCCACCCACACACGCCACCACGATCGAATCCACAGTGGTCGACGCCACCGCCAGCCACAGAGCCGAACCAGCGACCCACAACGCACAAGCCCAGAGCCAACCGCCCGCAGGCACACCTCCACTTGCATCTACGCACCAGGCCACGGCCGGGCGATGCGACAGAGTAAAGGCTTCGTAACAGACCCGTGAACCGGGTCGGGTCTGCACGGCAAACGGCTCGGCCAGCCGAGCCGTCACTGTCGCGACGCCGTGCGGCGGCGTCATTCAGGTCGCCCCCGTCTCACGGGGCACGCTCCGGCACCGGGTACGTGCGCCATGGCGGTGGATTCAGCCGCCACCATGACTGCCCGTCGGGAGACCCACCGGCCTCCAGCCGGACCGGCCCCAACCGCGCGACCAGCCGCTTCAGGACCGGCGGGAGCTGCTGACGTCACCGACGATGAGAACCGGCTCAGGGACGTTCAGCAGGTGCCGCCGAATCTGCTCGCAGACAGCATCACACCCGGGGCCTGCCGCAGGGCCATCGCCGACCAACCGCCGGTCCAACTCCACCCGCCCGGCATCCACCGGACCGGACTGCGCCGGCGCACCCACACGCTCTCACCGGGAATCGCTGGCCGAAAGCAGTTCGTCCGGCGACCGACGGCTGATGCCGTACAGACCCTGCGGATGGGCGACGTTCACCACCTGCCCGTTCGGCAGGTACGCCACCACGGTCATCCCGTACCGGTAGTACGTGTATTCCGCCCGATCCTCCGGGCGGCGCGGCACGGTCCCATCCAACCCGCGACCCAGGTCTCGTTCGGGGGCGAACATCCTCGACAGGCCAGCCTGGCGGTCAGCCGGAATGGTCGTTCGCTGGCCGTAGCCACGTCCATCCAATTCTGCCCGCAGCGGCTGCTCGTCCGCGTCGAGCAGTTGCGACATCTCAGTGAGGACGACGCCGAGCCGGATTCCGGTTCCGGGAAGCTCGTACCGGTGGGCGAGCAATTGTGCCAGGCGGGGCCGCAGGTGTCGCTCATCGATGAACTGCGCGGGGTCGACCAGGTCGTCCCCGAGCGCAAACCCGGTGTCGGATATCAGGTGTCGGTGTAGGAACCGCGCCAACCGAGACTGCGGGTCGCTGCCCTGGAGTAGTTGCGGCACGGCAGCGGCGTCCGCGCCCCGGTTCGTCGCCTCCAGCCCCGACGCCGGCGTGTTGAGCGCCGTGAGCAGGCCGGTCCCGATCTCGCGGGCGGTCGGCAAACCCACGGGGACGAAGGTCCGGTCATTGGCCACCAACGCGTTGAGGTTCGGTCCGCCCGGCGGGGCTTTCCCGTCCGACGAGGCGGGCGGCGGTGGCGCGTCCATCGGCCGCGGGTCGGACCCCGGTAGCCGTGCCAGGAGCTTCCACCGGTCGAACCTCTCGATCCCTGCCGGCCTGGTCAGGTGAACCGGAAGCAACCGGCGAACGGACCCGCCCCCGACCACGCGCTCATCCCGCCAGGCAAAGGGCTGGTGGTCGAGGACGGTGCGCACCCTCTGGTCGGCTCCGAACCAGCCCGCCACGCCCGCAACCACCGATCGGGCTGCCGCCCCGATGGTCTGCAACACCTCCGGCAACTGGTTCGAATAGCCGATCTCGACGGTGAAGGTGACGGGGATGTTCTGTTCGTACGAGCCCGATGTGCCGTACTGGAAGACGCTCCGGATGCTGCTCCGCTGGCCACGCCCAGCGCCGTCGACCGAATCCCAGGCCGACCCGAACCGCCATCCCTCGGCAGACCGTCCCGACGACTCGCTCTCCTGCACGGAGTCGATCGCCTCGTCGTGGACGGTCAGGCTCGTCTCCGGTCGGCTCAGGTCCGACTCCGGCGCACCGAGCTTCCCGACGATCCGGACAAAGACGAAGCCGACCCCGTTCAGCGCTCCGGGCGCCAGGAACCAGCCGTGCACCCCCGAACCGAACAGATCTGCTGGTGCCCGCAACTCGAGCGCGTCCGAGGAGAAGGCCCGGAAAATCGCCCGCCACAACTCGTTCGGCCGCTCGTCGTGGCGCGGAATGAGGTCTCGCTCGACAAGCGTGGCGCGGATCTGCTCCAGCAGGCCGTCCGCGCGCAACCGCTCGAAGCGGCCCGCAGCGCTGCCGAGCACCTGGTCCACCTCGACCCGCCGGGGCCCGTCCGGCTGGATCGCCGCGGTCGCATTCGGCAGGTCGAGATCGGTGGCGATCCGATCCGGCACCAAGAGCTCCAAACCGTGCTCAAGGTCCAGGGTCGCCCGCAGGTCCGCGCTGGTGGAGGCGTTCCATCGGACCAGCCGCACCGCGAATCGGACCCGGCCGGCACGGTAGGCCCGCACGACACCGCCGTACGTGGCGCCGGTGATGCTGTTGCTACCAGATCTGACCGCCTCGGCCGTGGCCCGGTCGCGGGACACGTCGTCGGAGAAGCCGAGAGTGGAGGAGTTCGGCACGGACGATTCGATCTGTGCCGCGACGGTGCTGCTGGTGCCGGCTGAGCGGACCAGTTCCGCCCTTCGGATCACGTCGAAGTGGGCATCCAGCTGCGAGTACTGCTCGAGGACGATGCGTTCGCTGTGCCACAGGTGAGCCGGGGCGGATACCACGGCCGAGATCTCGACCGCCGACTCCCAACCGTCCACGTCCCCGAGCGACACCGACCACGAGGAGTCACGCCTGGTCAGGGCCGCGAGGTTGGCGTCGAGTTCGGTGGAGACCCCCAGCTTCCACACCGTCTCGGGCCAGTTCATCGGCTCCCGATGCCAGTCCCCGGGACGGTTGTGGAGCATTCCGTAGAGGCGGGCCACCAGCGCCGATAGCTCCGGCAGATCCGCGAAGCGTGGAAACACCCCGGAGACGCCGAAGGTGTCGAGCGGAACCCGCGGCGCGGTCAGCGGCGGGGGCGACGTGCCGGGCAGGTAGATCCGGGTCTGCACCGCTGCCGCCTCCGCTGCGGTGATCGGCTGCCGGGGTAGGTGTTCGTCGGCTACGACCACCTGCTGCTGGACGTCCGGCCCGTCGATCAGCCACGTCGACCGTTCGCCGCCGTCTGGCCGCACGACGACCTCGTAGACCATCTCGTACGTGTGCTCCCAAGCCATGCCGCTGGTGGTCGCACGCCGATAGCTGCGGGCCACCCGCGACGGCGAGCGCTCGGTGCTCGTTTCGAGCGTCACGTCGGCCTGCAGCGCTCTGAAGGGGAGTGCGATGGCATCGCTTCCCGTGAGGGCGAAATCCGCCGCGAGGCCGGCACTCGCCGACTGCGTGACGGTGACCCCGACACCCGATCCGGCCGCGCGCATGGTCTCGTTGCTGATCGTCATCTGGTACGACCGGCTGTCGAGCCATTGCCTCGGATGCCCGACGACGAGCACCGAATAGCGCTTACCGCCGATCTCGAAGGCAGCGAAGACGCCGGTCCGGAGCCGTCCGGGGTTGCCTTCGAGCGCGGGCGTCCCGTAGTGGAGGTAGACGCCGCGCTGCACCCCTCCCCATTCGGCGGGATGCGGCGCGGTGGCGGAATCGACCTTGGTGCGCAGCGCCGCCAGCACTAGCGGCGCGACGCGCGACGCACCCGGCAGGCTGTTGGTCGTACCGGGACCGTCGCCCCGGCGCGCGGCCAGGATCAGCGGCTCGTCGGGCCGCGGAGACCCCACCGACCGGTACGGTGCGCGGACCTGGGGCGCGTCCGGGCGAGGCGGGCCCAGCCGTTGGGCGACCTGGTCGGCGGTCAACGGTGCGGGCACGTCCTCCAGGATCGGCGTGATCAGTGGCCGGAACTGGACCGGAACGGCGCCGGTACCGATCGATGCGCCGAGGTGAGCCCGCTCGAAGGCGTCCGCATCGGTCGCCGGCACCCTGATTTCGGCCTCGGCGGATGCGATCACCGGGCCGAGCCGGTGGGTGCTCGACGCGACGCTGACCTGCACCGTTACCGCCGCCCGGTAGCGGACCTGCGGTGTCATCCGGCTGAGCAGCGTGCGATTCATGCCCTCGATGCTGAGATCCTGCGCCGTCGACCGTCCCCACTTCTTCTTCACCTGCGGGCCGAAGCCACCCTCGATGATGCCGCCGGCACCATCGGCGTTGATCCCCGCGGTCCCGCTGACAGTGAAGTCGGACGAGGTGTCCCAGCCCGCCGACGCGCCGCGGACCACTCCCAGATCGTCCTGGACCGTGCCGCTCGGCGTCTCACCGAGACGCTGCATCTCCCGCAAGGTGAGCTGGATGGCGACGTTGCCCTGGAACTGTCGTCCCCCTTCGACCGGCACCACCAGCAGGCCAGTGCTGTCCGCGCCACTGAGCAGCCAACGGCTACGCTCGCTGGCCGTCCGCTCGTTGAGCCGCTGGCTCGCCACCTGCCGCACGATCTCCGCGGTGGAAGCGGCCGGAAGGCCGCCTTCCCGCAGTCTCCCGATCAGGTGTCGCTGAACATCCGCGAAGGTGATCGCGGTCAGTGTCGCGCGGGCGACCGCGGCCCCGCGCCGCGTTCCATCGGCGGGCTCGACCAGGGGTGTGTCGCGCAGTCGGACATCCTGGCTGGTTCCCTGCTCCGGCAGGTCGACGATCAGCAGGCCACGCTCGGCCGGCACCGGCACCGGCTCGCCCCACGGGACGCCGTCCACCGAGATCTCGAAGGCCACTCCGCTGGCGAATCGAGCTCCGATACCCGCGTGGACACTCCGACCCGAAATGATCGCGTACGACTCGACCGTCGAACGGTGCTCCGTGCTGCTGGTCGTCGGGCGCATGAGCGGCGGAGAGAGAAAGCTGGCCGCCATGGTGGCCACCGTGCCCAACGTTCCGGCGATGCCACGCGGCACCGCCTGCCGTCGACTGCTGATGCTGCTCGTGGTCGACGTACCGGGCAGGTCGAGCCGGAGCCCGCTCGAGGCGTCCCCCGCCATCGCCCTGAGCGCGTGCAACCTGGGCCTGATCCACACCACCCGGTCGGCGATCACCCCGATCCAGCCCTCGCGCAGCAGGTCGTCCCACTTCTCGGTGTTCTCCTCGCCGAGGGCCCGCTCGGCGATGGTGCTCGCGTCGATGTCGTCCGGTGTGGTGGGTTCGGCCGCGGCGTCCGGCGGGGCGTCAACGGCCGCCCGTTCGACCCGGAGCAGTGCGGCGAGTCGGTCCTGCACCCCCTGGCGCAGCGTCGCCTCCTCGGCGTCGGTGCCTCTCGGTAGCTCTGCCGGTAGGACGGGCAGGGCTACCGCGATCTCCTGGGCGAGGGCGGCTTCCCGTTCCCAGCCGGCCGACTGGACCCGGAACGCGCCGCTGGCACCGCGCCCGATGTACCACGGTGCCGGCCCGCCGTCGACGGACGCGTCGTCGACCGACACGTCCATTGACGAGGAGCCGGCAGCCGGCTCATCGATCGACGCCGCAGCCGTCGACGGTTGGGCCGAGGCGTGCGATGGCGGAGCGGAGACGGGTCGCAGTGCGCTTCCCGTTCCATCAGTCGATTCACTGAAGATCGAGCGCCGGGTGTGTTCGACCCTCTCGGCGAGTTGCCGCACATCGATCTCAGGTAGCGAGGGCGGCCTGGACCCGAGGCCTGTGGACGGCAGGTCTACCCGGAAGCGCCGCAGCAGTGGTGACCCATGCCCCGTGAGATCCTTCGACGCTTGGTCCTCGGTCGCGGATGCCGACGACTCACCTGGCATGGGCTCGGCCTGCGACCTCTGCGACTCGAAGGTGGTCGCCGGCACGAATTCGACTTCCGCAGCCATCCGGCGGTGCCGGGTCTGCCGGCCCCTGTTCGCCGAGACGAATCCCTGGAGATGGTCTGGGGCCGCGTCGATGTTCATCCCGTCGTCAGGCTGCAGACCTGACATGCCGTTGGCGCGCCTGGCCGGCGGATCCAACAACGCCCCCACCCGGTCGGTTCCCGCCTCGACATCCACGAACCGGCCACCACCATCAACCACCAGGGCACGCACACCCACCCCCGGATACGGCGACCCCTCATCCACAGACCTGACCCGCGCATCCTGCCCGGCCTGCGTCTCCACCCACCACAACAACCCGTCAGAATCGTGGTGCAACAGGAAACCATGCCCCTGCACACCCGGCGCCGCAGCCGTCACGAACCCCGACGCACCCCGCCCCGCCGCACGCACAGCCTCGACCACCACACCGACCGACGACACCGCCGTCCACCGACCCCCGAACCGCACCACCAACCCATCCTCAGCACGCACAACCCCCAACACGGTGTCATCCACCGCCCGCACCGGCCCATACAAGCCATCCGCGAGCCGCCCAAGACGCACCACACAATCAGGCTCACCCCGATACGGACCCAACGCCCCCGCCAGCAACCGCAACCGCCCCACACCACCCGTCGCGTCGGGTCGGGACGACGGCACGGTCAGCAGGTTCGCCACGTCCGCATCGGTGTCGACGTCCCGGGTCAACGCCGCCGTGATCTCGCTGAGGGAACTGATCCTCTCCTCCAGCCGCCGGCCGATCTCGGCGCGCTGTCGCAGCGGCGCGGTCGAAAGCTCGGCGAGAAGTCCGTCGACCTCCTCGACGACGCTGTCGTGCTCGCGCCCGGACACGGACCCGGCGAGCCGGTGCAGCACCACCCCGGCCTGTGCCTGCGCCGCCGCCATGCGCGCGCCGCCGAGAAACCAGTGCAGACCCTTGGTCTCCGCCCCCTCGACCAGCGCGGCCACGGCGTCCTCGATGCGGGCGAGAGCACGGTCGTCGCCGCGTGCCGCCGCTTCGAGGTTCCGGCGCGCGTCATCGACGTCGAACTTCAGGGACTGCCCGGCGACGAGGTGGTCCGCCGCGACCAACTGCCGCGCCAGACCGTCCAGATCCGACAGGACCTGCTCGACCACGGCGACACGCAACCGCGCCACTGCCCCCGGCACGAGACCGCGCTGCGGCCCACCGGGCACGACCACGCCCGCCCGATACGCCGTCCAGCCAGAACCGCCCACCCCCGCCTGCACCACACCATCGGCCGCGACCGACCAACCACCAGCAGCAACCACAAAAATCTGATCCCGATACCGCCGCGACACCTCCCGCAACCGACCGACCACACCCGGCCCGGCGCTCGCCACCGCGACAACCCGCGGTGGCGGGCCACCCACCGGCGCCGCAGCCCGCGCCGCAGCTACCGCGACCTGATCCGCAGTCACATCAGGCCCAGCCAACAACACCACCGTGCCCGGCGGCGCGACCACAGCAGCAGCCCGCTCCGCCAACTCCGGCACCCCCGACGGCCCCCCCTCACCAGGCACAAGCACGAGCACCGACGGATGCTCAGGCGAACGCCAGCCGTACACGGCGCGACCCGGCGCGTCCGGCTCGGTCAGGCGCTGGTAGCCGGGCCGGAACTCGTGCTGTACGGCGGCCGCGCCGACGTAGGCGGGGCTGGCGTCCGGGGTGACGTCGCGGGCGGCCTCGACGACCCGCGCGGCCAGCCTGTCCGCCCGCGCCTCCAGGTCACCGGCCGATGCGGCGGACGGGATGCGCCGGGCGGCCGCCGCAGCCACCCGCAGGTCCGCGAGTTCACCGGCCAACGACGTGGGCTGTGGCGTGTCCTGTGCCAGGCCGCTGATCATGTCGGCGAGGTCGTCCAGCCGGCCGCTGACCGCGGTGATGCGTTGCCGGGCCAGTTCGACCGAGCCGAGCCGGTAGCCCACCTGTCTGGCCTCTCCCGCGTCGTAGGCCCACGCCGCCGCCCGCGGCTGCGGGGCCGTGTGCAGCACCCCGCCACGAACCGACCATGAGCCGGCCAGCACGAACACGGTGTCCCGGAGATTCTCGGACAGCTCGGCGAACTGATCTGACAGCTCCCCGTCAGCGCGGTCGACGGCGATGACGACCACCCGCGGGGCCGGGCCGCCGTCGCCGGCGGCAGCACGGACCGCGGCCGTGATCAGGCCGACTGCCGGCGTAGCGGGGGCGCTCAGCACGATGGACGTGCCCTCGATCGGCTCCAGGGCCTTCACCTGCGCGGCGAGGTCCGGGGGGACGACGGGATCACCCTGCGCCGAGAAGAGCGCGCGCACCGACGGCCGGTCGGGGACATGCCAGGTGTGCAGGGTCGCATCGGGCGTGCCGGCGTCGGTCAGCTGCCCGTAGACGCCATCGGGCAGGCTCGACGCGTTTTCCGCCGGGTCGCCCTGCGCGTGCGCGCCATCGGGCAGGGCGGACTGGTCCCCACCGTGCCCGACGTCGCTCACCGTCGAACTCGGCATGTTCAGCAGGATCGTCGGGATCAGTGGCGAGGCCGACCGGGACGTGTCCTCCACGGTGGCGGACGCGGTCGGTGCGGCGTCCGGGTCCGTCGCCGCGTCGTCCAAGGCCGTCGGGAAGACCAGCCGCGTTTCGACGATCGCCCCGGCCGGTGGCGGTGAAAGCACGGCGGCGTGCCGGGGTGGGACGGTCCGGGCTCCATCGCCGTCGGCCGGCGGCGCCGACGCTGAATCGGTGAGCACACCGCGGGCCGTCGCGTGTTGGCTACGCGTCGAGCCGTCGCCGGTCGAGGTGTCCGAAGCGCTCCAGGTCGTCAGTCCGTCGAAGTTCCAGGAGATCACCGGCACCCGCGGCAGGATCGGCGGGGCCGTGGTCGTGGCAGGCGTTCCGCGGGTCGCGTGGCCTTCGGCGGGGGCCGGCGGCGGGACGGACTGGCTGGGCGGTCCGTCGACGGGCGCGGCGTGTTCGGCCGCCGTTGCCGGCTCATTGAAGCGGGCCGGGTAACGCGAATCGCCGATCTGTCGCGCCCGGTAGACCGCGGCGGCCCTGTTGACGGCGAGCGCACTGGCGACCTCCAGCAGCGGGCCGGTGCCACCCAGTGCCGCCACGACCTGCTCGACGAGGGGGAGATTGTCGTCGACGTGCCGGTGGTAGTCCGCGATCCGGCGGTACGTGATGCCGAGCGTCCAGTACCGCATGATCGACGCGGCCTCGTCGAGCAGTTGCTGCACCTCTGCGGCGGAACGCCCACGCAGGACCCGGTCCGCGAGCCGGCGGAGCTCGCTGATGCGTCCCTCTTCGGCGACGCGCTGCCGCACGGCCTGTTCGAAGGTCTGCTGCGCGGTCCACGAGTCGCGGTAGAGGTCCTGGAGCACGCCATCGTCCAAGAGCACCAGGTCGTCGCGAAGCTCCCGGGGAAGCCGCGCGACCGCGTCCGCGAGGGGTTCCGGCCGGCCGTCCGCCGTGGCGTGGTAGGTCCGTCCGGACGGGTCGATGCGGTGGCGGGTGATCGCGCCGTCCGCGGCCGTGTGCTCCAGCAGCACGTGCCGGCCCAGCTCGTGAGCGATCTGGCGGCCGGTGTGCACCGGGTCCAGCGCGAGCACGGAGACCTCGGGTGGCAGCTGGTGCGGGCCCAGCGGAGCCCCGCCCGGTTCCGGTCGGCTGTTGACCCAGTTGACGAGATGTGTGGTACGCCGGGTCCAGACGTCCACCGCCTTCCGTCCGGCGGTGATCGGGTTCGGGGCGGGGGGTTGCTCCGACCACGACCGGAACTCGCGCAGGTCCGACTCCAGGTCGGCGATCTCCTCGTTCAATCGGGCGAGCTCGGGTTGCCGGGTGGGGTCGCCGCGGAGCGGTTCGGCGGCCGCGCGAGCCTGGTTCAGTCGTTCGAGCATCCGGTCGCCGAGCGAGTGCTGCTGCGCCCAGCCGAGCACGGCCCGGTAGGTGTCGTGGGCCCGCACCGCCTCGCTGGTGGTGAGCACGACGGGCCGGGTGTCGCGCGCGTTGTCGGGGGTGGGCCGCATCGTCCACCGTGGACGGGGTGCGTCGGCGCCGAGCCGGTCGCGCAGCGCGCTGACGACGTCCCCGCCGGCCTGCCGGGCGGTGGTCCCGGTCCGGGCCGCGTCGACCAGGTGCCGGTCCAGGTTCTCGCGAGGCGACGCGGCGGGCACGGCGGCCCACGTGGCGGGGTCGGGCGACCGTTCGGCCGTGGCCTTGCGCTGCTCGAGGCGGCGCTGCCACTCCCGCACCTCGTCGACGAGCATCTCCGCGTACACGTCGCCGGTGACCGGGTCGCTGTGGAACGTGCCGGTGGCGGTGGGCGGGCCGACCATGTGCTGGTGGAACCGGTGCGCGGTGAACTCGGCCTTGACCCGCAGCCGCACCAGGTAGACCGGGCCCTGCTGCTTGAGGTGCTGCTCGCGCCGGTAGTTGCCGGTGCCGGCGGCGGCCTGGTTGCGCGGGGCGAGCCGGGCGGCGCCGGTGCCCTCGCTGAGCGTGCCCCACGGGTTGTTCAGGTTCGCGGGATTGCTGAGCACGTTGTCCTGGCCGAATCCGCCGGCGATGGACGGCGCCCACTGGTTGCCCGAGGTGCTCGCGGTGGTGCCGGTCTGGTGTTTGGCGTAGCGGCCGGTGCCCGTGGCATTGACGATCTCGGAGATGATCTCCATCTCGAAGATCTCCGCGTGCATGTCCAGGGCGGCCTGCGCGGCGGAGTGGCCGGGCAGGAACAGGTTGTCCGCCACCCGGTAACCCTGCGGCCGCAACGCCTCGGCCAGGTGATTCTTCAGGTGGCTGCGGGACAGCAGCGTCGGCAGCGCGATGATGCCGCGGCGGCCGTCGCTGTCGACGCCAGGACCCAGTGCCCGCTCCAGGACGCGCCGGGCGACGGGGTACGCGTCGTCGAGCAGCACCGCGGTCAGGTAGGCGTCGCCGGGCAGCGGCGGCATCGGGACGAGATCGGGCAGCCGGGACGGCCCCGCGATCGGCGGCGATTCGGCCAGCCCGCGGGGGATCTTCAGGCGCAGGGTGCCGCTGCGCTGCACGGTCACGGGGACGTCGTGGCCGGTCGCCCGCCGGTAGCCGCGCATCGTCAGCCTGTTGAGGAGGCGGCCGACCATGTCGACTCTGTGCACGGTGGCCGTCAGCAGATGCGGGGCCTGCATCACGTAGTGACCGCTCCAGTCGTAGACGGTCTGCTCCGTCGTGCCCACGGTGCCCCGGCCGGTGCGCCGGACGTTTCCTTCGGCCACGCCGAGCGACGGGCCGCCGCCGCTGCCCTTGTCACCGCCGAATCCAAGCCCTAGCGAGTACGACCGCGAGCCGTCGCGGCTCTCACTGGTGCCGTCCATGACGTACCCGTGGTCGTACACCTCGATGCCGTCACTGTCCAGACGCGCCAGCACCTGCGGCTCGCCGGTGATCTCGAAACGTAAGTTGATCTTCACCACGTCCGCGTTGGCCCAGCCGACCGGGTTGACGAGGTAGATCTCGATGCCGCCGGTATGCATCATGTCCTCGATCAGGGCGTGGTCACGGCCCCCGGCGAGCATGCCCTGCAGGGCATCCAGGCCACCCTGCAGTCGGCCTATGTTGCCGCGCCGCTCGGTCCACACCTCGGGGCGCCGCCCGAGCAGGCCCGGGGCGGCGCGTTCGACGGCCTCGTAGACCAAGGAGAACGGGTCGTTCCTGCCACGGTCGACAATGCCGCCATCGGCATTGCCGCCATCGGTCGCGCTGCCATCGGTCGCCTTCACCGGCGGGTCGAGCCTGGCGGAGATGACGGCGGCGTGGCCCAGCGCCCGTGGTCCCGGCCGAGTGAGATATTCGGGCACCCCGATGTTCTCGAACGCGTTGAGCTCGGCCGCATCCCGTAGGGTCTGTCCGAACACGGTGTGGAAGTCGGCGCGCACGTGGGCCTCGATGACCGAGGTGGTACGCGTGTTGTCGTTGTGCCGGGTCGCCAGCTTCTCCGCGAGCCTCTCGCGCAGGGCGCGGTCCGCGGGGTCGGTGCCCGCGACCGCCGCGACGGCGTCCCGCTGCCAGCGCAGCAGCACCCGCGCGACGACGTCGCTGGGCAGCAGCAGGCCGCCCTTCTCGCCCTCCTCCTTCTGCCACCGGCCCAGCGAGTCCCGCAGCTGGTCGTCGGGCAGCGCCACCTTGCCCTCGCCGTAGAGGGCCAGCGCGTTCGGCTCGGCCAGGACGAAGACGATCTTGCGTTTGTCGTCCGGGTTCGCACTCCTGTCGGGCAGGTGCCTCGTCTCGACCCGGGTGCCGACACCGGGCAGGTGCTCGACGACCTTGCCTCGGTCCTCGGTCACCGCGTCCAGGCGGAAGACGACGTCGGATTCGAACGCGATCCCGAGGTGGAAGTCGAGATCGAGGAACTCCTTGCCGCCGGTCCGCGTGCTGCTGCGCGACGTCGCGACACCCCAATGCTGGTTGGAGCCGTAATCGCCGCCGAGGTTGGACAGCCCGTTGCTGGAGTGGTCACCGAGGTTACCGCTGAGTCCCCAGCTGAGGGTCTCCATGGTCAGGCCGTGGCTGGCGGACGTCGCCTGGGACGCCTCCGTCAACTGCAGCTTGATCAGGCCGAGGACGTACTTGTCGGGCGTGGCGCCGATGTACCGGCTCTCGCCGAGGGTGCCCGCGATGGACAGGCCGCCGTGGTGGTCGGCGAACAGGTGCGACTCGAACAGCGTGTCCGTCGTGTACCGGCCCTGCACGATCTCCTTGGCGTGCGCGTGGACGCTGATCGTCCCGCCGAAGTTGGACACCTCCTCGTCGGCCGGCCGGCCGGGTCCGGTGAGCTTAGGCATCATCTGCCGCAGCAGCGGAACCACGCCGGTGCTGTCGAGGTACACGATGACGGCCTCGTCGAGCACGCTCGGATCGGTGGCCTGGGCGGGCGCGGGCGACGGCCGCAGCGCCTCGTTGAACGGCCGCAACAGGTGCACCGTCGCGGAGCCGAGCACGGGTGGCGACACGAACTCGCGGGTGCCGTCGTCGTACTCGACCTTGGCACGCCACGTGCTCGGCAGCCGCTCCTCGTCGACCTGGCCCGGGTGCTCCAGCAGCTCGGGCCGGTTGGACAGGAAACCGACGCTCTGGTTGGCGCTGATCCCGCGCTGGTACTCCGGCCCCCCGCGTAGGAACTGGGTGGTCGGCGCGTCCTTGACGCCGCCCTTGAGTTTGAGGCCCACGACCAGCTCACGGCCGCCGCCGACGCCGAACCCCATGGTGTCCATGCCCATGGCCAGGTTGACGGTGTGGTAATCCGAGCTCGTCTTCACGAAGAACTCGGCGCCGTCGCTGTTCTCGCCGGTGCGGAGGTCCTGCGTGGCGTGCAGGGTGACTCGAGCGCTGCGGACGCGGCCGCGCGTGTCGCGATGGCGCAGGGTGAAGGTGAGCCCATCCTGGTGGATGGTGTTGTAGTGGGAGTTGATGCCGCTCTCGGACACCATCTTCAGCGTCAGTTCCAGGTTGTCGAGCTGGCTGTCCAGACCCGTCTCGCGGTTGCGCTGACGGCCCTGACGGCGGACGTGGAACGGGCGCGCGGCGTCCGGCGGAACGAAGCCGGTGAAGCGCAGCTCCGCCAGCACGGTGTCACGCAGTCCGGTGGCGACCGACTCGTCGATGCGCACCAGGCCCTGTCCGATGCCGTGGCCGTCGAGCACGTACGGCGGCAACGGGACCGAACCCGGGAGGTCCTTCGGCGCGGCGTCGTTCGAGCGGAGCAAGCCCGGGTCGTACGGCACGGTCGGCACGCCGTCCGTCGTCGGCAGCGTGTCCCGCACCGCCTGCGGCAACGCCTCCCGATCGACGGTGAGCCCGTGCGCGAACGCATCGGCTTCGGCGACGCGCAACACGGCGCTGCCGTCGACGCGAGCCGTCTCGGCGGGCGCGTCGTCGGGCCGGTCGCGGACGGCGACCTTGGCATGAAACCGGAACTTGACGTGGTGGGCGCTGGTGGGCCCGGTGAAGCGGGAGACGTGGACCCACAGACCTGCCCGGCCGGCCCGCGCGCTGTCGAAGTTGTGCCAGTTCATCCCGACGTACGCGCTGGGTCCCAGGCTCAGCCAGGGCAGCGGGACCACGTCGACGTCGACGCCCGCACGTACGCCGCTGGTGTTCCTGACGGCGGTGCCGCCGCTGTTGCCGGAGATCGCCGTCGCGACCCGCTCGACGTGGGCCTTGTCGGTCGTGCTGCCGACGCGGACAGTGGGTTCGGCCAGCCGCTCGGCATGCACGGTGACCTGCGCGACGACCCGGCCCCTGTCGTGCAGCGTGAACCGGTACCCGTCGGGGTGGTTGACCGCCGTGTCGAAGTGTGCATCCACGTTGGACAGCTTCTGCAGCAGTTCCTTGCGGGTGTCGCCGCCGAGCGGCATCGCCAGGCCGCCGGCCTGCAGCCTGCCGACGATGCCGTCGGCGAGCTGCGGCAGCCCGGTGATGGAGGAGGCATAGAACGTGACGGGGACACGCTTGGCGTTGGCGGTGAACTCGTCGGTCAGCCCGGTGTCGCGCGGCCTGCCGGCGCGCACCTGCGGGCCGGCCTGCAGGAGGTTGTGCTCGGCGACAGCCAGGATGAGCTGCTCGTCCGAGGTGGCTTCGACCTCACGCTCGCGGCCCGCATCCCACGGCCGGGAGCGATCGGTGCGCAGGTCGTAGTGCCACCGCGCGTCCAGCGAGAACAGCACCGAGTCGGCCCGGGTGTCCTCGACGTGGCCGACCTCGGCATCCTTGATGTATCCGGTGCTGCGGTTGGTGACGTTGGCCTGGCCCGAGATAGCGACCCCCACCTTGGCCACCTGCACCACGGCCGGGTCGAGGCCCAGGGCGAAGCCTGCCGACAGCGTCAGCCGCAGCGCGCCGCCCTGGCCGGACTGGCCCTGGGAGTGGGCGCCGGTCTGGAACACGCCGTTGGTGGCCTGGTTGGCGTGGTAGCGGCCCTGGCCGACGGTATGGCGACCCTCCAGGTCGTCGCTGGAAGGGTCCTGGGCGGGCCGGTCGTAGGAACCGGCCGGATTGTCCAGCCGCCTCGCATCACGCAGGGCGAGCCTGACCTTGACCTCGGCCCTGCCCAACGTCACCACGTAGCCGTCGGTGACGAGGTAGCGGTAGTTGCTGAGCAGCAACTGCGGGAGTGCCTCCCACTCCGCGTGCGTGACGTCGTGCAGGCCCGGCTCCCGGCGCAGCGACCGGACCAGGTCCGCCACCAGCGGCAGCCCGGACCGCGGAATGCCGATGCTGTAGGTGTGCGGATCGACCTCCGGGGACGCCGCCACGACGGGAGGTGCGGTCACGGCCTCCGGGTCGTGATCGGGCGTTTTCGAGGCAACATCCTCGTCCCTGGCCCTCGAGCCGTCCTCGTCCTCCTGCCTGGAGGCGCTGTCGTCCTCCCGCTTGGCGCCGTCCTCGTCCTCGCGCTTGAATCCGCTGTCGTCGCTCTTCCCGGAAGCGCTGTCGTCGTCCCTCGCGGATGTGCCGTCGTCCCTCGCTACGGGGTCGGGGATCGGCGACCACGTCGGCGGGCTGGGCTCCGCGTTCGCCGGCTGCGGGCGTACCACCCTGCCGGTCAGGTCCTCGGCGACGGGGACCGCCGCCATCGTGTGGCCGCTCACCGTCACCACCAGGTGCACCGTCGGCAGCGCCGCGCGGTCCGCCCCGGTCGGGGCCACCTCCAGCACACCGCCGGGCCGTATCAGCACCACCCGGACCCCGAACAGTTCCGCGACGATCCTGGCCGTGCCGATGTCCGCCAGCGGCGGCAGGGGCTGCCCCACCATGCCGAGCTGCTCCACCCAGGACACCTGCAGATCCCGCCGGGCGGCGGGCGCGTCCGGGTCGGCGTTGAGCAGCGGCCAGGCCGTCCCGGCGGTGGCCAGGTCGGCCAGCAGCAGCGTCGCGAACGCCGACCGCAGCCGCTGCGGGTCGCTGCTCCCCAGCCCGGCCAGGCGGCCGTCACCGTACCGGTCCTCCTGGCGCAGCGCCTCGAAGATCGACTCCGGTCCCGCGTGATTCTCCAGCGCGGCGAGCCCTCGCTCCCGCAGCGCGGCGACGTGCTCCGCGGTCAACGCGGCGGGGTCGGCCGGGCTGGAGGGCGCCTCCGACCAGAGCCGGGGGGCCGTATCGACCGGCGGCGGGCTCTGGCGCAGCGCCTCGCGCACGTCGCGCAGCACCGGCGCGAGGCCCGGCCCGGCCGGCGGCTGCCGGTCCGGCGTCAGCGCGTCGAGCAGCCGTCCCGCCAGCACATCAGGCGCCGGAAGGACCGGGTCCGACCGGCCGGAGACGGCGCGCAGCACATGGTCGAGTTCGGTGAACGCCGTGGTGTCGGCGAGCATGCCGGTGGACCGGTCCAGCAATCCCGGGGTGACAAGGCGAGCACCGCCGTTGGCGGACAGCACCGCCGGTGCGGCCGTGAACGGCACCGTCGCCAGGGTGGTGCCGGCACGGTCCTCGACGAGCACGATCGGCGCCAGGTCCGCCGAGGCGGGCGGCCCGAGCAGGGTGCTGCCGCCGTCGCCGCCGACGAACTCGATCGGCCGGCCGAGCAGGTGTGCCACCAGGCCCAGCACCACCTGGCGCGGGGAGCGGCCGGGCAGCGCCGCGGGCATGCGATCGAGCGGCAGGCCGTCGGAGAGCCAGCCCAGCACCTGCCGGACCGTGTCGGCGTCCGGGTCGGGCAGGTTCAGCGCCGGCCATGAACCGCCGCCGTGCGCCCGGTCCGTCAGCAGCATGCCGGTGATGGTCTCGGCCCAGACGGCGCGCGGACGGGCGAGGAGCGGCAGCAGCCCGTCCGCGCCGTGGTACACGGCCGCGAGGACCGCGACGCTGATCACGTCGGCGTCGGCCGGTGGAGTCGCGACGTGCCGGCGGTGCTGGTTGAGCCGGGCCAGAGCCTCGGGGGTGAGCACCGGGTCCGCCGGTTGGGCCTGCCACACCAGGTCGTCGGTGACGGGCCGGAGTTCGCGCCGGCCGGCCGGGCGCGCCGACGCCAGGCTCGGCGGCGGGGAGTCAGCGGTCCGGCCCGAGTCGGGGTCGGCCAGGCGTTGCCACACCCGGGCGGTGCCGGGCAGGGAGCCGGGAGTGGCACCGCGTTGGGTGTACATAAACTCGTGGAAGGCGTCGACGGCCGAGTACACGGCGGTCGGGGCGAGCACGCCGCCCAGCGGCTGCGGACCGGTGGGCGGCGCCGGCTCCGGCACCGACCAGCCGGTGGCCTGGCGCCTCAGGTCCGCCATGCGGTCGGTGCGAGCGGCGACCTCGCCTCGGGCGGCCTCCCGGTGCTGCTCGGCGGTCAGTACGAGGCGGTCGGGCAGCGCAGGATCGTGCAGCGTGGTGCGCACGACCTCGGCCTCCTGCGGGGTCAGCCGGGCTGCGGGGTCGGCGGTGAGCCGCTCCCGCAGCTGCGCCAGTTGCGCCAGCCGGGCTCTGTTCGCGACGTCGGCGGCGGTGTGCTGCTCGGCGCTGAGGGTGATCGGGGCCAGGCGGTGCCGGGTCAGCGTCGCGTTCACCGCCACCTGCCGAAGCGCCGCGGCACGGTGGCCCGTCCCCAGCTCTGCCAGGACGATCGCCTGCTCGACCTGCTCGCGCAGCGGCAACGGGGACACCGGGGCCTCGGCATGCACGGCGCTGAGCGCGTCGTCCACCGCGGCCTGCCGCTCCACCGAGCCGAGCTGCGATCCCGGGCGCAGCAGGGACTGCTGCTGGAGCACGGTCAGTTCCCCCTGGGCCTGGCGGGCCCAGACGCGCTGGTTGCGGATCTGGTTGAGCCGCTGTGGTGCGGGCACCCGGGTGTCGGCGGCGATGCGCTGCTCGCCGGGGGTCAGCGGACCCAGCTCGTCCAGGGCAAGCTCGGCCGGGGGCCGGTCGCCGCGGTTCCGGTTCGGCGGTGGCGTGGCCTCGCGAACCCGTTCCGGCAGCAGCACGGTCTGGCGCTGCACCTGCACCTGGCCGCCGCCCCGCCGGGACCCGTCACGAGTGCCGCCACCCGGTGGGCGGCGACCTCCGGGCGGCCCGCCGTTGCCCGACCCGCCGCCGGCGCTCCCCTCGGACACCGTCTCACGCATGATGAGCTGCCCGGTGAGCGGGTCGTGGGTCAGGTCGCGCGGGTCGATCGGATTCCGGGCGATCAGGGACTGTTCATCCTCGGTGAGGGCGAGTCCTTCCTCTTCGGCGCGGGTGGCGGGCGTGTAATTGCGCGTGCGCACGCTGCCGTCGGCGAGGCGTACCTCGACGACGTCCACGCCGCGTACCCGCAGCGGCGACGGGGCCAGGCCGCCGGTGTCGAGGTCGGCGGGGTGAGAGCCGGGCCTGAATCGCAGGTAGGAGACCCGTGAAGGTGGCGGTGTCGGGCTGGGCGGCAGGGGTTGCAGCATGCCGCCGGGCGCCTTGACGGAGACCGGCGCCGCTGCGGTGTCGGCCTGGGAGTCCTGGGTCGGCACAACCTGCCACAGCCCGGTCTGGCCGTCCCGGACCAGCGCGGCCGTACGCGCGCCGGCGCCGCCGAGCGGCTGCACGGTGGCGTCGCCCTCGGGGGTGCCGTCATGCCAGACGGAGCCGTCGTCGCCGACGAAGCGGTAGCTGTTGCCGTCCGCCTCGGCACGCAGCCGCGCCGGGGCGGTGAAGGTGAGCAGGGCGATGCCTCCGGACGGGTCGCGGCGCAGGAGCTGCCGCCCCGCCTCGGCGGTCCGGCCGGTCGCGATGTCCAGGTCCCGTCGGGGGACGCTGATGACGTTCCATACCCCGGTGGCGCCGTCGTGGACGACGACCCGCTCGCCGCCCGCCACGAGGTCGACACCGGACGCGGCGCGTGCCGATCGCACCGTGTCCTCGGGGTCGAGCCGCACCGGCGTCATCTGCATGGTGACCGGGTCCACCTCGAAGTAGACGTGGGGTTCGGGCCGCGGGTCGGCGGCGGTGCCAGGGGCCGCCTCGTCCGGTCGCCGCGTCCCGTCACCGCCGGACGGGTCGGCGTCGCGAGCCGGTGGGCCGCCCAGGCGGTGCCCCGGACCGGGGAAGGCGGGCACTGCCCGGGCGACGAGGGTGACCAGGTCGAGGCGGCCGGTCCGCGGATCGCGCCGGAAGAGCTGGCGGCCCGGCCCGAGCCGCGTGGCGCTGGGACGTGGCGCGGCGCCGGCCGCGGCCGGCCGGGTGGACGCGCCGTCCAGGGCCGGGGTGCCGGTGGAAGCCGCGGCCGGGGCGGGTCGGTTCACGGTGAAGATCTGAGCCGGGTCGAGGTTGTCGACGGCGAGCCGGGCGGCGGTCTCCGGGGGCAGCACCCCGAGGGTCTGGCGCAGTTGATCGGTGACGTTCGCCGGGATGACCGTGCCGGGTGCGCCGACGGACAGCCTGATACCGCCGGGTGTGCCGAGGCGGTCGGCCACGTCGGCGGCGACGCTGGCCGGGACGTCCACGGGGCGGGCCCACAAGCCGCCGGGCAGGACCTGCAGGACCCAGCCGTCGGTGAGCTGATATGTGCCGGGCGTCGCCGTGGGAGTCAGGTCGCCGGGCACCGTGCGGGCCGGCCGGGTGCCGGGCGGCTGCACGACGAAAGAGGTCGCGTACGGCGCGAAGGTGAGCCGCCCGTCGGCTCCCACGGGCACCGCGTCGGCCGGGTCGGGGTGGGTGCCGACCTGCCCGGCGTCGACCAGCACGGGCAGGCCGACCTCGGCGGCGAGTGTTCGGGCGGCGGCGAGCGACCGGCCGGGATCGGCCAGCCGCAGGTCGACCACGGTTCGTCCGCGCAGTTGGTCGGGCAGGCCCGCGACGTAGCCGCTGAGGGCGTCCGGCGACGCGAAGTCGCGGTCGGGAATCAGCCGGAGCAGGTTGCGGGACGGGGGCAGCGCGTCGAGCTGCTGGCGGACGTCGGCGGGCACTTCGGTGCCGCCGTGCAGGTACAGCCCGGCGGGTACGCGCACCACCTGGCCGCCGGCGCGGGGTTGCACCGCCGCGTCGGTGAGCCACAGCTGCCAGGTGCCGGACATGCCGAACACGCGCAGGTCGGGCCGAGGGCCGGGCAGGGCGGCCAGGAGCGCGGTGACCCGGCTCCGGACGGCGTCGGGCACCGGGGTGCCGGGCAGCCCGACGGTCACCCGGGGAACCCCGGCGGGAGCGCGTTCGGACGCCTGGCGGGGTGTGCTGATGCCGCGCGGCAGGTCCGTCGGGCGTACCCAGACGCCGTGTGGCGTCTGCTCGGCGACCCAGCCGTCGGCGACGCCGTACCGCCAGATCCCGTCGCCGCTGGTCATGCCGAGCACGCCCGGCTGCTGCGGCGGCGGGCGGTCGGCCGGGTAGACGTCGTACTCGGTGGCGAACTCGGCGAAGGTGGGGCGTCTCTGCGCGTCCACCGGGATCACCCGTTCTGAGGCGTCGGGAAGGCCGGCGAACATCCTGGCTGGCAGCACCAGGGGTCCGCGCCACTCGCCGAGGACGCGGGCGGCCAGGTCCGTGGCGTGCTCGGTGGTGATCTGCGGCCCGTCGAGGTAACGGACGATCAGGCGCCGGCCGACGTGCTCCGGCAGCGCGGCGACGGTGCGCCGCACCGCTTCGACGGTGACGCCGGTGCCGACCACGAGGGTGGTGCGGTTGGCCACCGGACGGGTGAACTCGGCTTCGGCGAACGCCTCGTACGACTCGGACGAGCGGTAGAGTGCGACGCCGGCCGTGACCCTGCGCAGCAGGTGCCCCTCCGGCAGGAGGATCGCGTCGAGGTCGGCGTCGCGCAGCCCGCCGCGTGCCCGGTCCTCGGGCTGCCGGGACGGCACCGGCACCGGCACCTGCGCGACCGAGCCGTCCGAGGAGATGAAGCTGAGGCCGTCGGGCCCGGCACTCAGCAGGGTCGCCGGTTCGCCGGGCTCCGCCCGCAGCTCGTCGTCGAGCGCGCGCAGCTCGCCGCCGGCGGTGACGAGCACGCCGTCGCCGACGTGCCGGAAATCGCGGCCGACCTGATCCCAACCGGACTCGGGGTAGCCTTCCCCGCCGAGTGTCTCGGCCTGCTCGACCACGTTGTCGGGGACGTCGGCTCGTTTCTTGCCGAGGGCGACCGCGCGGTCGCGTGGCGCCGCCGCGTCCGGATCGTCGTCACGGCCGGACTGCTGGGATCCGGTGCGGCCGGCGGGCCCGCCGTTCCGGTCCGGTGACCGGCCGTCGGGCGTGAGCGCTGTGAAGACGATCGGGTGGTACGCGACCGCCTGCGGGACCAGCTGGTCCAGTCCGGACTTCGTACTCGGGTCGAACGGGTTGACCTCGGCGGGCCTGGTCTTCGGGCCCGGGTCGAGGCCGAGCAGTGTACGCAGGTCGGACTTGAGGCCGTCGGGTTTACCCGGGTCGGTGTCTGGATCGGTGAGGTCGGTGTGGGTGCTGGCCGTGTCGCCGTCGTCGCGCAGGCTGTCGGACGTGTCGCTGTCGGACGTGTCGCTGCTGTCGCCGTCGCTGTGGCGCAGCCCGTCGGACGTGCCGCCGCCGGCGTTGTCGCCGGGCAGCGGGGGCGGGCCGACGATGCCGCGGTCTCCGAACAGCGAGGGCGTGAGCGTGTCCGCCGGAGGCACCTGATCGGACGAGACCACCAGCGGCGTGCTCAACACCGGGCTCGGAACCGTCGGTGGCGCGATGTCGTGCTCTGGCACCAGCGGGGAGCCGGTATCCCGGCCGTTGACGGCCGTGGCGGTGGCGGTGTCCTCGTCGGACGGATTGTCATCTGACCGCGGGGACGCACGGTCTGCGACCGTAGGCTGCGACACGGTCAGGCTGGTCGCCACCCGCTCCTGCCCCAGCACCGGGCCCGAAGGCGGGGTGGGGCCACCGCGCGACCCCGACGTGCTCGCACCGCCCGTGCTCGTGCCACCGGTGTTCACCGAGGCCGCGCCCGACGGGGCGGGCCGCGACTGCGCGCCGGCACCACCGTCCGTGGCCGTGGCTGGGGTGAACACCCCCGACAGGTGCACCTCCCCATCGAAACGCCCCCGACCCGACACCACCCCCACGATCACCTCATCCCGCACCCCCAACCGCGTCTGCGAGAACGACCCCTCAAACCCACCCTGCAACCCACCCGAACCCCGGAACACACCCCGCACCGGCCCCCCACCACCACGCGGCG
>NZ_JBITMV010000038.1:0-23527 GCF_044466625.1 Micromonospora sp. NPDC049366 | reverse complement strand
CCATCCGGAAACCCTCCACCAGGAGGACCCCCGTCCGGGGCATTTCGTCCCACCATGTCCGCCGCTCTCGCGCCGGGCACTTTTACTACGTTACCTTACCGTCTGCGTCGTGTCAAACCGGTGTGTCCCGCTCTGTCACGCTTCGTACGGCTTGGCCCCGTTGAACCCGCGCAGCGGCGAACCACCGCGCTTGATCATCGGATTCGGCAGGCCGGCCGCTGCGGTCTCCCGCGAGCTCGCCCGGTGCCCTGCCGGTCGTAAACCTTACCTGGTCGGTTTCGCCTCACCAAATCCGCCTCGCGGCGAATCCGGGGCACCACCCAGATACCGGGCCAGAGAGGTGGTGACCGCTCCGACCCGAAGCTCGTTGCCCCGCTCCGGCCTCCAGGACTTTCGCCCCGTTTCGTCCGTTCCGCGCTGGCAGAGAGAAAGTTACGCGTCCGCGGGTTTGATCGTCAAATCGGCGCCGCGCGTCCCGCGTCACATCATCACCGGCGGACTATCTCCGCTGGTCACGAGCGGGTCAGGAGCCGGGCCGCCGGCACGCCGCGAGCAGACCACGGACACCGAGCACACCAACCGTGGTCCCGATGGCCAGCGACGCACCGATCAGGAGCGCGTGGATCCAGAGGAAGGAGGTGGGCGCGCCCGCGCCGGGCGTACCGCTCGACCATGCGCGCGGGTCGTCCCAGATGGCGAGGCCGAACCTGGGCCAGATCAACCAGGTCCAGACACCGACTGCGAGCAGGAAGAGGGCCCAACGACGCGACAACACCATGTCGGCCGAGTATGCCAGCGCGGCTTCGGAAGGTCGGCCAGGCGGCGGAGCCCAAGCGGCGTTACCGGGCCGGTCGGGTCGGTGACGTGGAGGTCGGGGCGGAGCTGGACGGCACCGAGCGGACCCGCCGCGAGGCGCGGCGGACCGTGGTCGAGGTGCGCCGGGCGATGGGCTGCCGCACCGGCGCGTACCAGCAGGTGCGACGGCGGGCCGAGCGCAAGTCGTCGGCCGCCGGCGGCCGCAACCCGACCTGCCTAGGATTCGGTCATGCCTTCGATCACTCGGCGGCCGTCGGGGGGCGCCGAGCGGCGTCTCCCGACGGAGGCCCGGATCCTCGCCACCACCCGGCGTCTCCTCGCCGAGGGCGTGACCTTCACGGAGTTGGGAGTGCAGCGCATCGCGCGGGAGGCCGAGGTGGCGCGGTCGACCTTCTACACCCACTTCGCGGACAAGACCCAGCTGCTGCTGCGGCTGGCGGAGTCGGTGAGTCAGACGTCCTTCGGCGTCGCGACCACCTGGCGCCCGACTCCCGGCGAGGACGCGGTGGGCTCCCTGACCGAGGTCTTCCGCCAGGTCATCCGGATCTACCGGGAGCACGCCGCGGTGCTGGCGGCGATCAACGAGGTCGGCGCGTACGACCCGGTTGTACGGGAGTTCTGGGCTTCCCGGTTGGAGCAGTTCACGCGGAATACCGAGGCGCTCGTCCGGGCGGACCAGGAGAACGGGCTCGCGCCGCGCGACCTGGACCCGGTCCAGGCGAGCCTGCTGGTCGTCCTCGGTGGGGACCGGTACCTGACGCACCACATCGCGACCGACGACGGCAGCGGCGACGAGTCGGCGGCCCGTGAACTCGCCGCGACCTGGTGGTACGGCGTCTACCGCCGGCCGATCGGGCAGTTCGCCTGACGGAACCGCCGACCGGGACAGCACCGTCCCGCCGGGGTCGCCTCAACCATCCTGACCTGCGGAAATACGACGACGTGCAGAGTGGACGACGCGTCCGGCCGGATGGTACGACTTGAGCAACGGCCCGCCAACGGCGCCGCGTCGCACACTCGATGTCCTCCATTCGCAGTGGCCATCCCGGCGCGCCCCGATCCGGGGCTCCACCACCCCCGGGCGGCACGGCCGCCACGGATCAGGCGCCGCGCCGGCGCAGCTGCGGAACGGGAGCGGCAGACAGCCTGAGGAGTTCGCCGTGTCGCCGATCCACATCCGTCCCCGTCGTCAGCCGTTCGAGATCGCCATCCTGGTGGCGGCCGCCATCTGCGGCCTCCTGCTGATCCTGCTCGACGTCGGACCGCCGTCCGTCGAGTTGACCATGCCCGCACCCGTCCAGGCCGGATGGCGGGTCGGCCTGGTTCTGGTCGGGATCGGCGGCCTGCTCGGCATCCTCTGGCCCGGCCGCGTCGCCACCGGCTTGGGCATCGAGCTGGCGGCGCTGCTCATGCTCGGCACGAGCGCCGCGATGTACGCACTCACCCTGACCGTGATCTCCGGTCGGCACTCGATCGCCGCGACGTCCTTCGTCACCGCGGTGGCGACCGGTTCGTTCTGGCGTGCCGCCCAGATCGTCTTCGACCTCCGACGCCTTGCCAAGGCCAGCTACCTCGAATCCTCCGAACTGATCGGCGATGTGAAATGACCCCGCCACCGACACCCGCCGCCCCGCAGTGGGTGCAAGCCCTGATCTCCGGCCTCGCCGCACTCGGAGGTGCCAGCGGCCTCGCCGCCATCGCCGCCGTGGTGATCCAGCGGGGCAAGTTCAAGGCGGACGCGGCCGACACCCTCACCGATGCCGCCCTCACCCTGGTCCAGCCGTTGCGCACCCGGGTGAGCGAACTCGAACACGAAGCCTTGGTGGCGCGGGAGGAACTCGCCACCATGCGCGTCCAGGTCCAGCAGTTGCAGGCCGCCGTCCGGACGCTGCGCCGGACGCTCGACAGGTGGCGTACGGCGGTGATGTCACCCGACGCGACGCTGCGCCGGGTGCGGGCGACCGTGTCCGAGTCGACCGAGCAGCTGAACGACCTTTAGGCGGTCGGCGTCGCCGTTCCCGCGGATCGAGCGGTCAGCGGCGGACGCCGCCCTCGTAGAGGTCGAGGTAGAGCCGGTAGAGCTCGTCGGCTCTGCCCTGCAAGCTCTCGGGGGCCACGAGGTTGTGTCCGATGCCGAACTCGCGTGGCAACTCGTGTTTCCTGACCGTGGTGCCGTTCAGGTCGGCGATGCCGGCCGGAATGGCGACCGCCTCCTGAGAGTCGATGAAGCTGTCGTTCGCCGAGGTGACCACGGCGATCCCGCGTAGGTTCGGACTCTTCGGGTCGGCCGCGAAGTTCCGGACGAGGCGGAGGTACTGCGACAGCGCCGCGTACGAGAAGCCATTCGAGTTGATCCGGTCGGGCAGAAGACGGAACCCGAAGAGAACGACGAGCGGCTTGATCGCGAGGCTGGGAGCCTGCGCCGCGTTGGGCTTGTAGAAGGGTGCCAGCAGAAGCACGCGACGCACCACGTCGGGGCGGTGCCCGGTCAGCCAGGTCGCCAACACGCCGCCCCCCGAGAGACCGACGACTCCGACCTCGTCACCCAATCCGGCGGTCACGTTCAGTGCGGCGTTCGCGTAGCCGGTCAACTCCTCGGCGCGAAGTTCCGTGTGCGCCAGCCGGTCGGTGACCCCGTGCCGTGGGGCTCGTGGGAGCCACACGTTGTAGCCCTGGTCGAAGTAGAGCTTCGCGAGGCCACTGAAGGTCCCGGGGCAGTCCGTGTAGCCGTGCAGCAGCAGCACGGCCTTGGCGCTTCTGGTGTCGTGGGTCAGAAGTTGACTCCGGCACTCCGGCAGCACCTCGGGGTCGGCCGCCTCCGCTTCGATGGCCTGCGTCGCCCGCTGGGTGGCCGACGCGAAAGTGAGGGTTTCCGGCTCGGCGCGCTGCAGATCGGCGCTGCGCAGCGGCCATGCGTAGACCGCCGCGGTGGCCAGCACGGCTGCCGCGACGACGGCCGCGAGCACCGGAACGAGCCAGGCGAGCGGGCCGCGACGGACCCGCTGAAGACTCCACCTGAAAACTGGGCGCACCGCTGGTCCCTCCACTGGGATGCCTCCCGGCACCGGTCTGGCAACGTGACATGTCCTCTAGTCGCCAACGGCCGCGGCGGCCCGGTTTTCAAATGATCCATTGGTGGGGTGTCTCGCATCCGCCGGCTCGACGATCCGCACGCCTACCTGCGCCGCGCCCTGGTCAACAACCACACCTCGGGGTGGCGACGACGACGGCGGGAGAGCCTGGTCGCCGACATCCCCGACGTGGCCGCCCCGACCGGCGGCGACCGGACGGACGCGGCCGTCCTGCGCCGGGCACTGCTGTCGCTGCCGGCGAAGCAACGCGCGGTCGTGGTGCTGCGTCACTACGAGGACCTGCCGGAGCGCCAGGTAGCCCGGGCTCGGTCGGCACCGTCAAGAGCCAGAACTCCCGCGCGCTGGACGTTCTCGGCGCGGCCGCGTCCGACCCAGCGGCGCTGTTCGCGGTGCTGAAGCGCGTGGACGCGACGGTCAGCGAGAACCCGGACGGCACGCTGCGCTTCACGTACGTGACCGTGGATGGGCCGGGCACCGTCACCACGCAGGGTGACGTCACGCTCGACGGCGACGGACGGATCGCGAAGGTGGCGCTGGCCGGCACCTGGCGGACGACGGCGAAGGGCCGGCTCGACACCGGCACGTTCGCGTCGACGCTGGAGTTGTTCGACTACGGGCTCCCGGTGCGGGTGGAGCGCCCCACCGACGTGGTCCCGCTCGACCGCTGACCGATGCCTGGACCCACCGGACATCGACTGCGGGCGGCCTGTCGGGTCGCCTACGGTCGTCTCCGCGGGCCGATCCGGGTCAGCCGAACCGGGCGAGCGACAGCAGCGCGAACCCGACGGCCCCCAGCGGTACGGCCAGGAGGAGCGCCCGCAGACGCGGCTGCCACGCCGGCGCGACCGGCACGACGAGGAGCAGCCCGAGGACGACGTCGAGCAACGCCGCCCAGAGCGGTTCGCCGCCGCGGCCGGGGTCGCCGATCCGCCGGGCCACGAGGGCAGCCTCCGCGAACATCACCGCCGCCGGCATGGCGGCGGCCGGGCTCCGCCATCGTCCGGGCGTACGGGCGGCGACTCCCGCCGCGCCGAAGACGATCCCGGCGACCACCCCGTAGGCCATCCAGATGAACGCGACGGCGTTGTACATGTTCGCGAGGTCGTCCTGTTGGATGAGCGCCGCCGCGAGGTAGTAGCTGGGCACGGCGACGACCAGGAGGACGACGGCGCCGAGGATGCTGGACCGCCGCCGACCCCACCGCCCCAGGTACGCGAAGAGGAAGGCGGCGACCGCCCACACGGCGAGGGAGTTGCCCAGGCCGCCGAGGGGGAACGGCACGAACTTGATCCACACGAAGTCGAGGAAGCCGAGCAGGAACCCACCGACGGGAGCTGCCACGGCCACGTGCCGTCCGGTCACCATGAGCACCCACCCTAGGGTCCGGATCCGCCGTCCGACTCTGGCCGAGGTGGGGTCCTGGACCCCGGCCATCGGCCGAAAGTCAGAGGCCGTCGCGCCTTCTCCCGGCGCCGGGCTGAAGCCCCTCCTCGGCAGACGTTTGCGCAGGTCAACGACTTATCGAAGCTGACCGAAACTTCGCATAACGCCCCAAACTGCTCATTAGGCTCCATCCCGACGCCTCCACTCACCGAGGACCGAAGGAGCATCTATGCGCACGAGATTGTTGGCCGCCCTCGCCGCGGGGGTAGCCGCGTCCGCCGCACTCGCCACGCCGGCGTACGCGGAGGACACCACCGTCACCCTGACCGTGGACGCCGTCGGCGGCCTGTCCATCACGGTGCCCGCCAACGCGAGCCTCGGGCACGGCACCGAGGGCACCACCGTCTCCGGCCAACTCGGGCCGGTCACGGTCCTCGACCAGCGCGGATCGCTCACGCCCAACTGGAGCGCCACCGTCACCGCCACCGACTTCGTCACGGGCGGCGGCACGTCGCCGGAGACCATCCCGAACATCAACGTCTCGTACTGGTCGGGCGGGGCCACCGCCACCGCCGGCAGCGGCACCTTCACACCCGGTCAGCCCAGTGCCGGGGACGCCCAGATCATCAACGTGCCCCGGACCGCGTTCAGCCACACCGGCGGCACCGGCAACAACTTCGCCACCTGGAACCCCACGGTCCTGGTGAACATCCCCGCCGGCACCGTCCAGGGCACCTACACGGGCACGGTGACCCATTCGATCTTCTGACCCGCACGGCCGGCTGGTGCTGCTGGCCTCCGTCGTCGCCCTGACGATCGGAGTGCCGGCGGCACCGGCCGCTGCCGTGCAGAAGCAGCGGCAGGCGGTGGCGCCGGACGACGCCACGATCGCCCTCCGCCTGATGGACATCCCGGCCGCCCGGGTCACGGACCCGCGCGCCCGGATCTACCTCGTCGACCACGTCCGACCGGGTGCGACCATCAGCCGCCGGGTCGAGGTCCGCAACAGCTCACCGGAGCGCCAGGCGATCAAGCTCTACGCCGGGGCCGCCTCGATCACGGAGAACGCGTTCACCGTCCCCGAGGGTCGCGCGGGCAACGAACTCAGCGGCTGGGTCAGCCTGGAGAAGACCTCGCTCACGCTCGCCCCCGGAGCCCGCCGGGCCGTCACGGTCGACATCGAGGTGCCGGCCAGGGCGTCGAAGGGTGAGCGCTACGGCGTGATCTGGGCCGAGGTCGCCAGCTCGCCGAAGCAGGCCGGCAACGTCACCCAGGTGCACCGGGTCGGCGTACGCATGTATCTCGACGTCGGTCCGGGCGGTGACCCGCCGACGGACTTCCGGATCGACGGCGTGGTGGCCGAACCCGGAGCCGGCGAGTTTCCCGTGGTGACTGCCCAGGTCGTCAACACGGGAGCCCGTGCGCTGGACATGACCGGCAGCCTCACCCTGGCCAAGGAGCAGGTCCGGGCGGGTCCGTTCAAGGTCACGAACGGCCTCACCATCCCGCCGGGCGAGTCCGGTCAGGTGCGCGTCGAGGTGAGCCAGGCCCTGCCCGCCGGGGAGTGGACGGTTCACCTCGTGCTGGCCAGCGGGACGGTGGAACGCACCGCCGAGGGCCGGATCACCTTGCCGGTGCTGACCAGGGCCACGGCGCTGGAGACGGATTCGCCCGGCTGGCTGGTCTACTCCCTGAGCATCGCCGTCGCGCTGCTCGCACTCGTCGCCGTCACGGTCTGGCACCTCGCCCGGCGCCGCTCGCGGGTCCGCGCCGGAGCCCGGCCCGCGTGATCCGTCCACCTGTCCGTCGACCCCGTCAGCCGAGCAGATGAAGCCTCCAGAACTCACCTTCCCGATCCGCCGTTCGTGGCCACGCCGGACGATCACCACCGCCGCAGTCGTGGCCGCGTGCCTCGTCTCCGCCGTCCTCGTGGCGCCGGCCCCCGCCGCCGCGGACGTCAACCAGATCGCCCTCACCGTCGTCTCCGACGGCCGGGCGCCCTTCGACGCCCTGGACAGCGGCCCCGGCAACGGACGGGTACGCACCAAGGACGTGCTGACCTACGGGTGGACGTACTCCTCGGACACCGCCGGACCGGGCACCGTCACCTTCGTGCAGACCCTGACCGCGCCCGCGCTGATCCGCTTCGACCCGTCGAACCTCGCCCAGTGCACAGGCCCCGGCGGCGGCAGCCTCAGCAGCGACGGGCAACGGTTGACCTGCGCGGTCGCGGTCGACGCGACGGGAGCGGGCACGGTGCCGATCACCGTGACCGTCGACGGGAGCGTGCCGAACGGCACCATCATCGACGCGAGCCTCACCGCCAACGGCGGCGCGCTGAACGGTGGCACCCGCACGACCACCGTGGCCGCCCTCCCACAGCTCAACCTGCAGGCCAACCTCTTCGGCACGCCGACGCCGGCCTCCATCGGTGGCGCCAGTGGCAGCGGCTTCGCGTTCAGCTTCGTGGTGACCGTGCCCGCCGACGCGAAGGGCACGGAACTGGTGACCGGGCCGCTGACGTTCACCACCGACCTCAACGCGATCTCGCCGAACGCCGCCCTGGTCACCGGCTCCTGCGCACCGGTCAGCAACGGCGGCTACGCCGTGCCGTACGGGCGGATCGGCATCGTCGCCAACGCCACCGCGGCGAACTCCGTCGTCAACACCGGCACGGTCGCGTGCACCCAGACCGGCCGTACGGTGACCGTCACGATCACCGACGCGGACCTGGCCGGGCGCTCCAGCCCGACCACCGGGGCCCAGGGGAACACGCTGTCGGCCGCCCTCACCTACCTGGCGTCCGGCACCTTCACCGTCTTCGTTCCCAGCGGGGACAGCACCTCGACCATCCAGTCGACCATCCAGTACCGGGGCTTCGACCCGACCAGCGTCACCGGCCAGTCCAACTTCGGCAGCGGCTACGAGCCCGGTGGCGACCCCGCCGCCGCCACCTGCACGTACGTCGAGGCGAACGGCACCCGGGCGAACGACAACTGCTTCTCGACGATCTTCGGACCGCGGTCCGCGGGATACAACGGCTACTTCTGGACCACCGACACACCGGGTGGGTTACCCGCCGGCGGCGCGACCAACGGCAGCGCCGGGGACGGCGTCGCCTCGCCCGGCCAGACCTACTACGACCGGCTGCACATCTACTCGACCAGCGGGCCCGCCCTGGTCGGCGCGGCGATCTGCGACAAGTGGAACCCCGCCGAGACCCGAATCGTCGGTGTCGGCCGGGCGTACCGCAACAACACGGTCGTCGCCCCGTCGGAGTACACCGTCGAGTACGGCGTGCTGAACCTGCCCGACGACAACGCCCGCCGCACCACCTCCTGCGCCACCGGCACCTGGTACGGCTCGATCGAGGCCGCCGGCGGGTCGGCGGTGGTGAACGCGGTGCGCTTCACCGCCAGCTGGGCCATCGCCAACGGGGAGACCGACTACTTCCACCCGCAGTTCCAGGTGCAGCCCAACCCGCCCGGCACGATCATCGCCAACTTCGACAGCGCCCGGCTGGGCGGCGCGGAGACGTGGGGCCCGTCCTACTACAACCGGGTCACCAACAATCCGTCGTACACCGGGAACCGCCTGACCGTCACCGACGGAGTCCTGCGGGTGACGCAGTCCAACGGGCTGCCGGCGAACGGGCAGTTCATCGCGGCCGGCGGCACGGTCACCTACACCCTGACCCCCACCGTCACCCGGTCGACCGCGGCGACCTCCCCGGTCGGCGGCGTGACGATCACCGACACGCTGCCCGCCTGCATGACCTACGTCGCCGGCAGCGCACGGTACGTCTCCGGTACCGCGCCGCTCGGCGTCGAGCTGACGGCCGCGCAGCACGGCCCGGACGGCATTCCCTGCACCGGCGACGCCGGCGAGACCGGGCCGCGGCTGCTGCTGAAACTCGGCTCGATCACGCCCAACGCGACGATCTCTCCCATCGCGTTCCAGGCCACGGCGGTGCGCATCGCCCAGGACAACACGTCCGCCGTCAACACGGCGGTGATCAGCTCGGACGCGGCGGTCGCCATCGACCTCGGCAGACGCACCGCCGGCACGACGATCACGATCCGCAACCAGACCCAGTTCGCCCTCTCCGAATCCACCTCGACGCCGCAGGTCACGGCCGGGGACCCGATCAACCTGACCCTGGCGTACCGCAACGTCACCGGCCTGACCGTGCCCTCGGTGGTGCTGCTCAGCGAACTGCCGTACAACGGCGACGGACGCTCCGCGTTCACCGGGACCCTGACCTACGGCGGCAGCTCGGCGCCGAGCGGTGTCGTGGTCCAGTGCACCAACCGCCCGCACGGCACGATCACCCCCGACCCCGGCGACTACACGTCGACGTGCGGCGCCGACACGACCGCACTGCGCATCGTCATCACCAACCTGGCGAACGCGGCGGTCAACGCCGTACGCGTCACCCTCACCCCGGCCGGCAACGCCACCGGGGACCGGTACGTGAACACCAGCACCGGCAGCTACACACCCAGCGGCAGCACGACGCCCGTCGCGCTGCCCACCACCGAGGTCACCCAGATCACCGTGGTCTCGTCCACCATCAGCGGCCGGACCTGGAACGACGTCAGCGCGGACGGCATCCGACAACCGGACGAGCCGGCCGTCGCGGGCTTCCCGGTCGCCCTGTCCGGCACCAACGACCTCGGCACGCCGGTCAGCCGCACGACGACGACCGCCGCCGACGGGACGTACGCCTTCGCCGGCCTGCGAGCGGGCAGCTACACGGTGACGTTCTCGCCGGCGGCCCTCCGCCCCGACCAGCGCTTCTCACCGCGGCGGCAGGGCACCAACAGCGCCCTCGACTCGGACAGCGACCCGACCACCGGCAGTACCGGCACCCTGACGCTCGGCACCGGGGCCACCCTCGGCGACGTCGACCAGGGCATCCGGCTGCTGCCGCCGGCGGTCACCATCACCGAGGCCCGGGCCGGCTCCGGATCGGCCGTCCTCACCTGGACGCCACCGGATTACCTCGGCAGCCCGATCCTGTCCTACGCGGTCACCCCGTACGTCAACGGCGTGGCGCAGACCGCGCGGACCTTCGACGGCCCCGCCACCACCCGGACCGTGACCGGGTTGACCCCCGGCACCACGTACACCTTCACGGTGACGCCGACCAACGCGGTGGGCGCGGGACCGGCCTCCGCGCCCTCGACGCCGGTGCGGGTCAACGCCCCGCCCCAACTGTCGAACCCGCCGTTGCCGGCCGGGACGGAGCAGACCCCGTACCGCGTCCAGTTGACCGTGGTCGACGGCACCGCGCCGTACGCGTGGACGACCAGCGCCGGGACGCTCCCACCGGGGTTGACCCTCGACGGCGCCACCGGCCTGCTCGCCGGGACGCCGTCGACGCCCGGCGGCTACGGCCTCACCGTCCGGGTCACCGACGCCAGCGGCCTCTCCGCGTCCCAGGCGCTCACCGTGCAGATCGACGAGCTCGCCGGACTGTCCGTCAGCGTGCCCGAGCGGGCGTCGCTGGGCACCGTGACCGCCGACGCGGGCACCGTCACGGGGCAACTCGGCGCGGTCACCGTGACCGACGAACGGGGTCCCGCGTCGGGAACGTGGACGGCCACCGTCACCGTCACCGACTTCACGGCGACGTCGGGCGGAACCGCCGGCAGCATCCCCCGCGACCTGGTCACCTACCTGTCCGGGCCGGCCGTACGCGCCACCGGCGACGGCACCTTCGTGCCGCAGCCCGGCGCGGACCTGGCAGCGCCCCGGACCGCGGCCCGCTGGACGGGCCAGGGTACGAACTCGGTCTCGTGGAATCCCACGCTCCGACTGACCCTGCCGCCGGACATCGTCACGGGAAACCACGGCGCGGTGGTGACGCACTCCGTCTTCTAACATCCGGCCGGGCCAGCGCGTCCGTCATTCTGGTCGCCGTGCAACCTGCGGCGGCGTCGGTCGGGTATTAGCCGGTGACCCCTTCCGAAGGAGAGCCGGTGACAGCAAGCGACACGTTCGCTGAGTTCGTGGCGGCACGATCACCCCGTCTTCAGCGCACCGCCTATCTCCTCACCCACGACTGGGGGCAGGCGGAGGACCTGCTCCAGACCGCCCTGGTGCGTGCGTGGGGCGCGTGGACACGCATCGACGGCGACCCGGAGCCGTACGTGCGGAAGATCCTCGTGAACGTCTACGCCTCGTGGTGGCGACGCCGATGGCGCCACGCCGAGCAGCCGATGTCGCAGGTGCCGGAGCCGCCCGCCGCGGACCGCGTCGCGGAGGTGGACAAACGCGACGAGGTGTGGCGGGCGCTCGGACGGCTGCCACGACGCCAGCGCGCGGTGTTGGTGCTGCGCTACTTCGAGGACATGACGGAGGCGCAGATCGCGGAGGCGATGAGCATCTCGGTGGGCACGGTCAAGAGTCAGGCCAAGCGGGCGCTGGAGAAGTTGCGGCTGGACGAGTCGCTGACGTTGGAGGCTTTGCACACGTGATCGACCTCAAGGAGCTCATGGAAGAACGGTCCGCCCAGGGCACCCCGGCGCGCGGTCGTCTGGCGGAGATCCAGCACCGGATCCGCGTACGGCGGCGTCGGCGGGCCGTGGTGGGAGCGGCCACCGCGGTCGCGGCCCTGGCGGGCGCGGGCGCCTTCGTCACCGTCCTCGGCGACCAGCCGACCCGGTCCGCGCCTTTCGCGGCCGGGTCGGCCACCCCGTCAGCCGGGCAGCCGACCGCCGGCCCGCCGGCCGTCCCGAGCCCGGTGGCCGGACGCAAGGTCGGACCCTTCGCCGAGTACGCCCGCGGCTACCGGGTCGTCGCCGCCGGCCGGGCGCCGGTGAGCGCGAAGAAGGTGCAGCTCACCTGGACGGTCGCCTCGACCGACGTGCGGTTCTTCAGCTACTGCCCCGGCCTGTCCGGCAAGCACGTCTCCCTCGACGCCGAGATCGCGATCAACGGCGAGCCCACCGGCGTCTTCATGAACTGCATCTCCGAGCTGCATCAGGACCCGATCAGGTCGGAGGCACCCGTCTCCGGGCTGAGCATCGGCGACACGGTGACCGTGACGTACACCGTCACGGGCGCGCAGGACAACGGTCGCCGGCTCGGGACGATCCCGACGCGGGGCACCCTGCACTTCGCGGTGGCCGAGAAGGTGCCCTTCACCGCCTATCCCCTGCCGTCCCGCCCGGCCGCCCTGAAGCCGCCGAAGCCGGACGGTATGGCGGACGAGCCCGGCACCCGGGTCCTCCACAGCGACCCGGCCGACCCCAACCGGCCGGTCAGCTTCACTATGCCCTGGTACCAGGGCTACGAGATCACCCTCATCCCGCAGACCCCCGGCATCTACCGCGTGTCGATCAACGGGGTGAGCGTGCTCGCCGGGGAGGTCCACGACTACGCCGGAGGTGGTCTGAACGACACCTGCCAGGTCGCGCGCGACGACAAGGGAACGTGCGTACCCGCACTCCAGTCCGTGAAGGACGGTGCGGACGTCAGGGTCGAGGTCACCGCGCAGCACGCCACGGGACCGTGGCTGGTCGAGGTGCGCTCGAAACGGGAGGGCTCGTCCGCCCACGACTGAGCCCCAGATCGGCTGAACCGATTCGGGGCGGGGTCCGTGTGGATGCCGAACGGCTTCCGGACGTACGGGGCCGGGTAGAAACTGGGAGACCCCGAAAATGATGCGCAAGCACCTCGTACCCTTTGTTGCCCTGATGGCTGCCAGCGCCGTGGCGTTGACGGCGTGCGGTTCGACCCCCGAGGCACCCGCACCGGCGAGGGCGTCAGCCCCGGCCGGCGGCGAGGCCGCGGCACCCACGGACGGTGCCGCGGCCGGCGACCTGGCACTGCTCTCCGGCACCGCGAAGTCGAACAACTCGCAGGCCGGCACCGGTGACTGGGCGGTGCCGAACGGCGGTGTCGCGGTGGGGGCGGCCCGTCAGTCGTCGCAGAAGTGGGTCCAGTTGACCGCGAGCCGGGCCGGCGACCTCGACCCGGTGGTCGTGAACGGTGCGGGGCTGACGCTCTACCGCTTCGACAAGGACAGCAACAACCCGCCCACCTCGACCTGCGACGGCGAGTGCGCGCAGACCTGGCCACCGGTCACGGTCGCGCCGGGCGGCAAGATCTTCATCGCGGGGATCAAGAAGTCGGCGGTCGGTACGATCCGGCGGGCCGACGGCACCCGCCAGGTCACCATCGGCGGCTGGCCGGTGTACCGCTTCGCCAAGGACACCAAGCGCGGCGACACCCTCGGCCAGGGCGTCGGCGGCACGTGGTTCGGCGTCACCCCGACCGGCGGCAAGGCCGGCGCGCCGGAGGGCGGTCAGGAGACCCCGGACACCGGCAGCGAGACCGCTCCGCCCGCCACCAGCGCCGTCTTCTTCGACGACGCCAACTTCAGCGACAACGGCGCCTCGCAGGGCGTGGCCGGCAACGGGTGCGAGAACCTGCCCCGTCCGCGCGTCGCCTCCTCCGTCGCGGCCCCCGGTTCGCTGAAGATCTGGGCCGGCCCCAACTGCACCGGCCGGTCCCAGGTCATCAACGGTGACGTCGCCGACCTGGCGACGATCGGCTTCGACAACGCCGTCGTCTCGGTCCGCTTCAACTGACCGTCCGGTCCCGACCAACGGGTGTGCCGGTCCGGCTTCCGCCGGGCCGGCACACCCGTCTTCGTATCGGCCGAGCCGTGGCCCGGCGCGCTTCCGGTCGGCCCCACCGACCATCGCCCCGGGCCGTTTCTCGATGCCGGGAGGGTGAAGAAAGATGATTCAGAACAGTCGGGCGACGCGCATCAGACGGGCACTGGTCCTGGGCGGGGCGGTCCTCGGGGTGGTGTCACTGCTCGCCGGATGCGTCCGGCCCGTGGCGGGCACCGGCGCCGCCGAGCGCTGGAACGCCACCCGGGTCGCCGGCCTGGAGATCACCACGGGGACGAGTGGTCCCCGGGCCGGGGTGGCCGACTCACGTCTGCCCGTCGACGGCAGCGACGGCGGCGAAGCGGACCGGCTCGCCCGCAACGCCGTCGACGACGTGCAGCGGTACTGGGCGCAGGAGCTGCCCGCGACCTTCGGTCGCCGCTTCGAGCCGGTGGCGCGGCTCGTCTCGTACGACTCCACCGGCCCGGGCGTCGCCATCTGCGGCACCGGCACCGGAGGCGCGGTGAACGCCTTCTACTGCCCGGCCGACGACACGGTCGCCTGGGACCGGGCGCAACTGCTCCCCATGCTCAACGACTCGTTCGGGCCGATGGCGGTGGTGGCGGTGCTCGCTCACGAGTTGGGGCACGCCGTGCAGTTCCGCCTCGGCACGGTCGACGGTCGCACCAGCTCGATCGTGCGGGAGCAGCAGGCCGACTGCTTCGCGGGCACCTTCATCCGATGGGTGGCCGAGGGCAACGCCCCGCACTTCCAACTGTCCACCGGCCCCGGCCTCAACCAGATCCTCGCCACGCTCTTCTTCATCCGCGACGGCGCGGAGACCGGCTTCGAGGCGGACGGGGCGCACGGCAACGCGTTCGATCGGGTCTCCGCGTTCCAGTTCGGATTCGGCGACGGTCCCGCCCGATGTGCGCGCATCGACGAGGCCGAGGTGCGGCGGCGGATCACCCAGCCGGCCGGCGGCCAGCCGTCGTCGACCGGTGAGGAGACCGGCGACCTGCCGGTGAACGACCGGGAGTCGCTGCTCGCGCTCCAGGAGACGCTGCGAGCGGCCTTCGGCCGGAGTGGCGCCGCGGGGCCGGCGATCAGCCCGTCCCTGTCGGCCTGCCCGGAGGTGACCGTCACCGTCCCCGCCGCCTACTGCCCGGGCACCGACACGGTCGGACTCGACCTGGCCGAGCTGGCCCGCCTCGGGACGTCGCCCGGCCAGGGTCAGGGCGGCATCGGGGACTTCGCCGCCTTCGCGGAGATCGCCTCCCGGTACGCGCTCGCGGCGCAGCACGCGGACGGCTTTCCGCTCACCGGGCTCGCCACGGCGCAGCGCACCGCGTGCCTCACCGGCGTCTGGGCGGCGACGATCACGGCCGGGCGGGGTGCCGTCCTGCAGCTCTCCCCCGGCGATCTGGACGAGGCCGTCGGCGAGATGCTGGCGCCGCGGAGCCTCATCGCCGCCGACGTCAACGGATCCGGCATTCCCTCCGGGTTCGCCCGCGTCGAAGCGTTCCGCGACGGCTTCACCGCCGGCGCGTCGGCGCCCTGCCTGGAGAAGTACCGGTAGTACGCGGACGGGCCGTGCCGTTCCCAACCGTCTGGTCGGTCACGGCACGGCCCGTCCGCTCACAGCGTCACACTGGCGTACGCCTTGCCGTCGGTGTTCTCCACACGGATACCGCCGACCTGGGCGGGGTCGATCAGGGCGCTGCCGTCGAGCGTGGTGCCGCCGGATGCCCCGGACTCGGACACCAGCCAGCTGCCGGCCAGCACGGTGCTGCCGTCCTTGCCGACCACCAGCAGGCGGCAGCGCTCGCCCTGCGGGATCCCGGAGACGGCCGCGTTGACCCGCACCCAGCCCGCTGCCGGGGTGACCGCGACGGTGACCCGGGCGCCCGTGCCCGGGTCGGTCGCACTGGCGTACCGGGTGGCCGGGTCGGCGGCGGTCACCGACGTCGACGGGGCGGGCGATGCGGGTAGGGCACGCGTGTCGGGTGCCTCGCCGGACGTGCGGCCCAGCACGACGCCGCCGGAGACCGCGGCGGCGAGCGCCACCACCGCGGCGGCACTCACGAGCACCCCACGGCGCTGGCGGCGACCGGACGACTCGCTGCGGACCTGGCGCAGGGTGCGCTGCAACAGCAGGTCGCCGCCCTCCGGCGGGCCGTCGAGCAGCATCGCCTCGGGTACGGCCTCGAGCGCGTCCTTCCACTCCTGGAGCGACTCGACCTCGGTGCGGCACTCGGCACAGCCCGTCAGGTGCTTCTCCACCTGCCGGAGCTGCTCCTGGTCGAGCTCGCCCGTCAGATAGCCACCGATGTCCACGTGGTCACCGGCCGGCATCAAGCTGTCCGATTTCATGAGGCAGACCGTTCCACCCCGGTTGGGCGTCCCGCGATGTCGCGTAGCGCCCGGAGTGCGTAGTAGGAGCGTGACTTGACCGTGCCCGGCGGGATACCCAAGGCCTTCGCGGCTTCCGCGACTGTACTCCCCAGTAGGTAGACCTGCTCAAGTACCTCGCGGTGCTCCTGCGAGAGGCGGTTGAGGGCGTCCACCACCAGCATCGAGTTGACCACCTGGTCGGCGTGGTCCCGTTCGACCGCGACGTCCGTCGGGCTCTCCGGGACCTCCGGCGGTCGCGCGTTCCGGGCCCGCACCGTGTCGGTGACGAGGTTACGTACCACGGTGAGCAGCCACCCCCGTACCGATCCCTTGCCGTTGACCAGGCTGTCCGGGTGGCGCCAGGCGCGCACCAGCGCCTCCTGGACGATGTCCTCCGCGGCGGCGCGGTCCCGGGTCAGCTGCGTCGCGTACGCGAGCATCGCCCGGCCGTGCTCCTCGTAGAGGGTCCGGACCAAGGCCTCGTCTGCTACTTCCCGGCGACGAACAGGCCTCAACCCCGCCATACGTACCATCCTCCGCTGGCCCCAGGCCGCCGGTTCTGATCGGCGCACACGGATAACCAGGATGCCTTGCGCATTTCCGTCTTCCGGTTGTCGCGAACGAAGGTGTATTCAGGCTCACGTCGTTGCGCCGTCAACTACCCGAGCCGGCCGGCGCGGCGGCCTTGCCACCGTCCGGAGCGACCACGAACCACAGTCCGTCGGCGCCCTGACCGGTGGTCCGCCCCGGCACCGTGTCCTCGGCGAAGCGGTAGACCGGCCAACCCCCCACGGTCACCTGCTGGGTGCCGTCCGGACGGGCCACCGCACCGAGCCGTGCCGGATCGAGGTTCTCAAACTTGATCTTCTCGTTGGTCAGCACCGGCAGCCACCGCATCAGGCAGCTGTCAGTGCAGGTCGACCGGGACGGCGACGCGCTGTCCCGGTCGAACCGGTAGAGGGTGAAGCCCTGCCCGTCGAGGACCACCGGGCCGAGTTCCGGGTTCTCCCCGAGCTGCACCGACGCCGGCCAGTAACCCCCGTCCGGGCTGCGCTGCCCGAGGCCGTCCGGCGAGCCGGACGGCGGCGGGTTCAGCGCGGCGCCGGACTGCGGCCGCGGCCCACCACCACCGACGTCCGGCTGGGGTACGGCGACCGGGTCGGTGACCGTGGTGGTGCACCCGGACGCGACGAGCGCGACGGCCAGCGCGAGGGAACCGAGCAGGGTACGGGAGGTGAGTGCCTTCATCGCCACACCAATCGATCGACGGGTTCGGACAGGGGCACCGGGTCAGCGGCGCGAACTCGGGACGAGCCGACCACGCGGTGTCGGACGGTCGAGGTCGAGCCCGAGCACACCGACGTCGAGCGTCCCGTCGGCGTCGACCTCGAACCGCCAGGCGGCGTTCGGCGCGTCGCCGACGACCAGGACGGCCGCCGTCGCGCCGGAGACGGCCGCCAGCGCGCCGAGGCGCTCCAGCTCGGCCGGCGGGATCGCGGTGGTGACCAGCACCAGGTGGTCGTGCAGCACCTCGGGCTGGTGAACCGCGTCCACGCCGTCGCCGGACGGGGCCGGGATCGCCCGCGCGTCGACGGCGACCCGGACGTGCTCCGGGGCCGGCCACGGTGGCGGCGGACCGACCACGCTGACCGTGAGGGGCGTCGCGGCGGCCCGCCAGCCGATCTCGTCGAGGAAGGCGCGGGCGACGCGCAGGGCGGCCTCCGGGTCTCCGGTGATCGCGACGATTCCCGGCGCGCGTCCCAGGTTGACGACGGCCAGCTCACCCCCGACCGTCCCGACGGTGGCGAGCAGCGGCAACCGGTCGCCGCCGTCCGCGCTCTCGTCGAGCTGCCAGCTCGGCGCCTCCCAGATCGCACCCCGCTGCCGCGCCCGCCACGGAGGCGGGGCGTCCGGCAGCGCCGGCGCCAGCCGCAGCGAGACCCGGTCCGAACCGACCAGCGCCGCGTACACCTGGGCCTGGGTGGCCTGCGCGGCGAGCTGCCGCAGGGCACGGTCCAGGACCTGCCGGGAGCCTGGCGCCGGCGCGAGGGCCGGTCGCGCCGGCCCGGTCGTGCGGCGGCGCCGGACCAGCAGCACGACCACCGGCACGACGGCCACCAGCAGCACCGCGCCGACGGCGAGGAAGGTCACCGTGACCGGTCGCATCCCCAGGATCTTCCCGCCGTCGGCCGGTGGCGCGGGGGGCGCCGCCACGGGTGTCCCCGCCTGCGGTCGGTCGACCGGCGCGGCACCCGGCTGGCCCAGGTTCGGCCTCGCCGACGGTGGGGTACCGATCCGGATCTCACCGGAGGTCGCGCCCTCGGGCAGGACGAAGACCCAACCGGCGCGGATCGGCTGCGCCGGGTCCGTGAGCGTGCCCCCGTCCGGCTGCCCACGCCCCTCGTTCAGCTCGAAGATCTCCGGCCAGCGCTGGCTGTCGCCGAGCACCCGGTCGGCGACCCCGGGCAGCGTCAGGTCACTCTCCGAGCCGGGCTCCCCTGGCACCACCCAGTACGGCACGGTGGGCTCCACCGCGCCCGCCGCAGCGGGGGTCACCGGCAGCAGCAGGAACACCAGCGCGGCGGCGAACACGAACAGGCGGCGCCGTCCCGACCGGGATCGGCGGGCAACCGCGGGCCACGTTCCTCGCATGACTACCTCATTCACTGTCGGTCGTTACGGGTCGGTCAGCGAAGTTCGGCGGCGGGCAGCCGCAGTTCGAGCGTGCTGCCCGGGTTGAGCACCAGGTAGCGGTCGCCGATCGGCTCGACGAGGTCCCGCACGGCACGCCGCTCCCAGTACGGCCACTCCGCCGGATCGGGCAGGTACCGGTCCGAGGTGAACGCGTGCACCACCGGCCGGTCCAGGCCGGCGTCGAGATCCGCGATCCCGACCCCCGGCACGTGCGGGACGACGACCGTCGCCTCCAGGAGGGCCAGCCGGACCTCGTCGTCACCGCCCAGACCGGTCACCGCCAGCTGAAGCGCGTTCTCCAGCTCGTTGGCCGGGGTCGGAAAGCCGAGCGCGACCGGCGTCGGCTGGTAGTTCGGGTTCGGTTGGAAGTCGTCGCCGATCTCGCCCCGCTCGTCCACCCGGTAGGCGCCGATCACCGCCCAGCCGGGCACGGCCCCGCCGCTGTCGAAGGCCGGGTCGACCGCGTAGATCCAGCTGTCCGGGGCCAGCCGAGCCTGGCGGCGCATCTCGTCGGTCACCATCGGGGGCGGCCCTGCCGTCACCACTGCACTCATCTCCTCTTCCTGCCTCACGTTCTGGTCGCCGGCCAACGGAACGTCAGCTCCCCGCGCCCGAACCGCTCCCGTCGCCAGGGCGGTACCTGCGGTTCGGAATCATGTTCTGCATGGAGAAGCCCTCATTCGGGTGATGATTGATGCCGATGCCGTTCAGGCCGTTGTTTCCGACGGAGACCGCGTTGTAGTGGTGGTCGACCTTGAACGCGCCGATGATCCGCTCCGGCCCGATGTGGTCGAAGGCCGCGAACTCGTCCTGGTACCTCATGTGGTCCAGCCCCGGGTAGTTCTGCGAGGGCGCGTGGACCAGCGGCAGATCCTTCGTGTCGATCGCGTAGATGAAGCCCTCGTGCTTCTCGAATCGCTCCGGCTGCTTTCCCTGGAAGCGATCGAAGAGCGCCAGGGGCCCGTCCCGGAAGATCTTCTCGCCCTGCGGCCCGTAGGCCGGACGCACGAACTGTAGGGCGACGTTCGGGTTGCCGGTGGTGGAGATGAACCCGCTGTTGTTGCCGTTGTGCTGGTGCTTCGCCAGGTCGTAGTGCGGGTCCCCGGGCAGCGGCGTGTTGTTCTTGACCGCCTGCATGTGGTTGAACCGGTTACTGGAGACGAGCCCTTCGTGGAATATGCCGCCGATGGGAAGACCGTGCTCGTCCTTGATCTCGGGCGGCACGCTGGACCCGTGGAACGTCACGCCAGGCGTCCGCTCCGCCGGAACGACCGGCTGCTGCTTCACCCGGGACAGCGGGTCGGGCACGGCAGCCGCGGTGTCCGACGCTCGACCGGCGTCCATGGCGCCACCAAGTGAGGCCGGGATCTGGCTCGCCGAACCGGCGGTGCAAATCAGACCCAGCGGGTCGGACGCCGCGTACGGGTTGGGCACGTAGCCGGCCGGGTCCGGTGCCGGGGCGAGGCCGAGCGGGTCCTGGCTGACGTAACGGCCGCTGACCGGGTCGTAGTAGCGGTAGACGTTGTAGTGCAGTCCGGTCTCCGGGTCCAGGTACTGCCCAGGGAACCGCAGCGGGGTCAGCCCCGGCTCGGCCGTCGACGCGCCCCACAGGCTGGTGTCGTTCCGCCAGGCGAGGTGCCCGTCCGGGTCGACCAGGTCGGTGGGCGTGCCGACCAGATCCGTGACGATCGCGAAGAAGCGCGCGGAGATCTCGTCCCGGACCGACTGGGCGACCGGGTGCTGTTCCTGCGGGTGGTACTCCCAGGTGGTCACCCGGGTACGGCCGTGCTCGTCGGTGTGCGCCTGTTCGACCAGCAGCGTCCCGTCCCAGACGAAGTCCACCCGCTCGACCGGGTTCGTGTCGTCGCTGGCGGTGTAGCGCAGCTTGGCGATCCGCCGACCCAGGGGGTCGTAGCGGTAGCGCCAGCGGTCCCCCGCGGGGGTCAGCACCACCACCAGCCGGTCGTGCGCGTCCCACTCGAAGTGCCAGGTGCGGTCGGCACCGGCCGGGTCGGTCAGCGTCCGGCGGACCATCCGGCCCTCCGCGTCGTACCGGTAGCGAACCGCACCCGCCTCGATGACCAAGTTGCCGGCGTAGCGCAGGTCCCCGCAGTGCGGCAGGCCGGACACCCGCGCCGACGCGAGATTGCCCGCCTCGTCGTAGCGGTACTCCTCGTGCCGGTCGACACCGTGGACCCCGACCACGCGGCCCGCCGCGTCCAGCGCGAAGTCGATCCGCCCGGTGACGTCGTCCTCGACGCCGGAGAGCAGGCCGTCAGCGCGGTAGTCGAACCGCCGGCGCAGGCCGGGCAACAGCTGCGTGGTCAACTGCCGGTCCGTGCCGAACGCCTGCTCGAGCACCACCCGGCCGTCGAGGCTGCGACCCAGCTCCCGACCCTGCCAATCGTGGCGGAACCCGAGCTTGTGACCCGCGGTGACCAGCGATTCCAGGTTGCCGAACGGGTCGTACGCCCAGACGCTCTCCGCGCCGGCGGGCGTCCGGCGGTGCCGCGTCCCGGTGCGGTCGTCGTAGCGGAAGGAGAGGGTACGGCCGTTCGTGGTGTGTGCCACCACTCGGCCCTGCCCGTCCCGTTCGATCACCAGTTCCGCGTCGGCGCTCTCGGCCGCCACCAGTCGGCCCACCGCGTCGTAGCGGTAGCGGGTGCTACCGGAGGCGGTCCGCCGCTCCACGACGTTGCCGAGCACGTCGTGGTCGTACTCGGTGACCTCGCCGAGCCCGTTGACGGAGCGGACGAGCTGCCCGGCGGCGTCATACTCGTACCGACGTACGCGACCGTTGAAGTCGCTCTCCTCGACCAGCCGACCCGCCGCGTCGTAGGTGTAGCGCCACTGCAGGCCCCGGGGGTTGGTGACCCGGGTGAGCCGCAGTTCGGTGTCGTACTCGTAGCTGGTCCGCGCGCCGCCGGCGTCCACGGTGGCCAGGACCAGGTCGAACGGCCCGTACTCGGTGCGGCTGACCTGACCCGCGGCGCCGGTCCGCTCGACCGGGTTGCCCTCGTCGTCGTAGCGCACCCGCTCGACGCGGCCACGGGCGCCGACGCGGTGGGTCAGGCTTCCGGCGAGGGCGGCGTCGCGGACCGGGTCGTCCGCCCGCAACCGGTCGTAGTCGAACGGCTCCGCCACGCCCACCTGGCTGACCGTCGGGTCGGGCAGGGTGTCGTAGCTCCGGGTGAGCACCCGGTCCCCGGCCCGCACCGCGACCGTCGGGGGCACAGCGTCCCGGCCGCTTGTGACCTCGGCCTCCGTGCCGTCCGGGCGGATCACCGTGCGCAGCTGACCGTCGGCGTCGTACTCGTACCGGGTGGTCCGGCCCAGCGGATCGGTCCGGGACAGCAGCTGGTTGTACCGACCCCACTCGTACCGGGTGGTGTTGCCGAGCGGGTCGGTCTCGCTCGCCACGTGCCGCAGATCGTCGAGCCGGTAGACGGTGACGTTGCCGAGCGAGTCGGTGTAGGTGGTGGTGTACTCGTCCGGGTCGTAGGCGAGGGCGCCGTTCAGGAACCCGTCCGCGCCCTCGGTGCGTACGCAGCGGCCACTGGCGTCATACGTGTACCGGTACTCGACACCGTTGCGGTCGAGCCAGCCGGTCACCCGGCCGGCGTCGTCGTACCGGAAGCGCACCGCCCGGCCGGAGGCGTTATCGACCTCGACGAGCCGGCCCTGCTCGTCGTAGCGGTAGCCGGCGATCAGCTCGGCGGGTCGTCCAGCCGGGTCCGTCCGGTGCAGGGCGGTGATCCGGCTGCCCGAGGTGGTGACCGCGATCCACTGACCGGAGGCGTGCCGGAGCGCGACCGGAACCTGGTTCTGGTCGCGCGCCACCTCCAGCCGGTTGCCGTCACCGTCGACGACCCCGGCGAGTCGACCGACCGCACCGGAGACCACGAACAAGGTGGACCGGTCGGCCGAGGGGTCGGTCACCACGGCCGCGCCGTTCGCGAACATCGTCAGCGGCCAGCGCGGCCCCTCCTCGGGGAGCACGGTGTCGCCGGGGGAGGCCGGCGGGTAGACCAGGATCATGCCGTCCGGGGCGAAGTAGCACACGCCCTGCGCGTCGAACTCCAGGCGCTGGTCGAGGGTCGAGGCCCAGGTCGGTCCGAACCAACCTCCCGCCCGGTACGACGACAGGTGGGTCCGCTCCAGCACGTACGGGAACGGATCGGGCAGGTCGAGGTCGATCTGGGCGAGCACCATCTCTCCGGTGGCGACGTCGACCGGGTCGGTGACGCACTTGCGCACGTCGATCGAGATGGAGGTGTCCTTGGGTACGGGCGGGCGGTTGGTGCCCAGGCCCCTGGCGGGCACCGCACCGCCGATCGTCTTGCCGCCGCCGCTGCCCAGGCCCCGCGTGGCGCCCTTGATACCGTCCCGGGCCGTGCCGAGGGCTTCGCCACCCTTGGCGACGAATTTCATGATCCGGCCGGCGAGGCGGCCGCCCGGCACCAGCCCGAGCGCCAAACCACCGGCAGCCAACCCGATCGCCGCCGGATCCCCCGACAACGC
>NZ_JBITMV010000037.1:0-24410 GCF_044466625.1 Micromonospora sp. NPDC049366 | reverse complement strand
CCGCTACCGCGCCACTGTGCAGATCGCCGACATCCTCATCTGGCTACGCGCGAAACCGGACCGACCCAAGCCATGATCCAGGAGACACGGCCTAGTGTTCGCGTCATGGCCTTGCTCCCGGACCAGTTCTACGACCACGCGGTGACCGTTGCGGACGGCGAGCGGCGGCTTCCGCTGGCGCGCATGACGGGATGGGAGATCAGCCCGTTCGAGCAGGACGGCTTGCGCGTCGCGCCGCTGCGCCCCCCGGTGCTGCCCGAGCCCGCCCGGCACGGCGAGGATCCGGCGCAGTGCCGAGTCTGTCAGGAGCGCGACGAGGGGATCTGGTTCAACGATCACTGGCGGCTGGCCCGTGTCACGGGAGTGGGCGTGCCGCTGGCGCTGATGCTGTATCCGCGCGATCACTACGACATGGCGGATCTTCCCGACGATCTCGCCGCGGAGTTGGGGCTGTTGACGACGCGGATCGTCCGTCACGTGCAGGCCCTGCCGCACATCGCGCGAGCGCACGTCTACCGCCTCGGTGACGGCGCCGCCCACCTGCACGTCTGGTTCTTCGCCCGGCCGCAGGGTCAGGCGCAGCTCCTCGGTTCCTGGCTGGTGGTCTGGGACGACCTGCTGCCGGAGTATCCCGCCGACGTCGCCGAGGCGGACGCCGCGACCGTGGCTGATGCCCTGGTCGCCTCGCACGGGGGCCGCCGAGCGGCCACCTGAGCGGGCGGCAGCGAAACCACCGGCACGCGGGCGGGTATCGTGGCCGGGCCGGCCGCGGGACTTCGGTGCGACTTCCGGAACCCGCCTCTGAAGCGATGCTTCGCAGTTCGTGCCCCCATTCCCCGGCCGGCACCGTGGTCACCGTAAGGAGAGTGGGTCGCGGTCATGTCGCGGGCGGATCGGGTCGCGTGCGAGGACGTCGTCATGTTCGTCAACGCCGCGATCGCCTCGACGGCCCAGCGCGAGTTCCGCTCCGGCGCCGCCGCGCAGCGCCTGTCGTTGGGTTTCCTCCACGAGTACGTGCTGGGCAACTATCGCGAGCTGTACGCCGCGACCCTGGCCCTGGACGTCAACGACCTCAACGCCGCCATGGTCGTGACGAACCTGCTGCGCACCGCGCGGGAGGCCGGCGGCGAGCAGCGCGCGGTGGAGGGGCGGCTGATCGCGGCGCGGCTGCGGTCGCTGCCGCCGCAGCGGGTGTACGGCGTGTTCCGCGAGCTGCGCCGGTTGGGCATCAACAACCGGCGCACCCGCGCCATCGTGCGCGACTGGGTGGCGGCCCGGCCCGATCCGGCGTTCGACGCGGTCAAGTACCGCCGGTCGTTGTCGTCCGCCGCCCGGCACGCCCATCTGCCGCTGTCTGGCGAGGTCGGCACGGTGCTGTTCGACTGGCGCCGGCCGAAGCGCTACGAGACACCGATCCTGGAGGCGTGGCGACGCGCCCACTACGAACAGCGGGCCCTGTACGAGCTGCCGTACACCGTCGCCGAGGGACTGGCCGCCCAGCACGGCATCGACCGCGCCCGGTTCCTGACCGGTATCGCACCCAGGCTCACCGACCGCGAACGGCTGCGGCTACAGGGGAGCGCCGTACGGCACAAGGTCGAGTCGGTCGCCATGGACCTCACCACCGCACCCCTGACCCGCCTCGCGATCTACGTGCTGTCGCTGCCCCGCCCGGAACGCGCCCGACGCCGCGACGAACTGACCGGCGCGCTTCAGGCCGCCGCGCGCCGGGCCGCACGCCGGCAGGCGGGCACCTGGGGGAGGGTGGTTGCCGTCCTCGACGACAGCTACTCCGCCGCCGGCTCCGGCGTGAAGCGTCGCCGGCCACTCGCCGTCGCCCTGGCCACGCACTATCTGCTGGAGTCCCTCGCCGCCGACTACACGGGGCTGTGGCTGCACCATCGCGGCGACCCGCTGCTGGTGCACCCGATCGGCGCCACCGGGTTGGGCAGGCGCATCGTTGACGGCCTCGAACACCGCCCCGACCGGCTCGTGATCGTCTCCGACGGCTGGGACAACGCCCCACCCGGGCAGGCCGCCGAGGTGCTGCGGGTCTGGCGCGACCGCCTCGATCCCCACCGGACCACGAGCGTCGTGCACCTCAACCCCGTCTACGACGCCGAGACCTTCGACGTGCGCCGCCTCGCCGCAGGCGTCGCCACCGTGGGCGTCCGCGACGCCGAGGACGTCGCCGCGCTCGTCGAGCTGGCTCGCTTCGCCACCGGCAGCGCCGGCTTCGACGAGTTGCGCCGCCACCTCGCCGACCGGGTCGAGCGGTTCCTCAACGCCGAGGAGGCAGCGTCGTGACGGCCGCGACCGACGGCATCGACCTGACCGGGCTGACCGCCGGCCCCGCCCAGACGTGGGGCGCGATCCGCCTCGTCCCGCTGCTGCGGCCGCGCCCCATCACCGATCTGCGCCTGCATGCCCGCCTCTACGATCCCGACGAGCTGTCAGTCGTCCACACCGCGCCACGCGCCGCGTACCTCTCCTACATCCCGCACGCCTACGTCGCCACCTGGACCACCGACACCACCCCGGCCGCCGCCTACGGCACCCAACTCCGCGATCCCGCCGACACTCTCGCTCCCAACGGGATCCGGCTGACGTTCCGCCGCCGCCTGGCTCGCCGGGAGGACCGGCAGCGGCTCCGATTCCTGCCGCTGCACCTGGCCATGGAGGGCTACCTCGCGCTGCACTTCGGTGGCCCGCCCATCGCCTGGCAGGAATGGACCCGCCACGCCGTCACCCGCGGCCTGTCCCCCCGCGTGGAGGCCGGCTACACCGGCGCCGCCATCGCCGGCCTCGACGACGCGCTGCGGGTCTTCGAAATCCACCCCGACCAGTGCGGCATGCTGCTCTACGCCGCCGACGCGCTCGCGGCCGCGTTCGTCGTTCCGCACCCGGACGACTACCGGTCCCTGCACCCCACGTTGTTGCAGGACTTCTACGGCGAACTGCTGTTCCACTACACCCACCTGTATGAGGCCGTGCCCGACTTCACCGCACACCTCGACGACACCCGCATCGCCAGCATCGCCGATCTGCGCGCGCAGCTGGCCCAGGTCGACGCCGACTGGAAGACCTTCCACGCCCTGATGGCCGATGGCCTGTTCGCCGCCGAGCGACTCACCGTCACCCCGGTGCAACGGATGGGTCGCTTCACCCTGGCCCGGTTCCTGCCCGTGTTCGACCCCGACGTCGACAACCACATCGGCGAGACCATCACCGACGAGGCCGGGCGACTGGCCTACCTCAAGACGTTCCGGCTGTCGGCCGCCCAGACCCGCCGCGGGCATCTGCTCTCCCAACTCGCCGCCAACGACTGGAACCTCGACGTCACCGCCACCACGCTCGGCACCGAGCGGGACGCACTGGTCCAACGTCTCGACCGGGCGGGCTTCGGCCATCTGCTCCGCCCCGACATCATCGACTCCTGCCGCAGGCGTGCCCGAGAACTCCGCGGCCGGGGAACGAAAGCAGGGCCCACCCGCCCAGTGCACGGCAGGTCAGCGGCGGGGTAGCACGCCCAGGAGGCTCGCGGTCAGGGCCAGCTTCAAGGAGTCCTTCAGGTCCAGGTGGAAGCGGGCCAGGCCGGGTTCGGCCCGGTAGGCCGCCTGCAGGCTGGGTGGGGGCGTGCGTACGCCGAGAGCGCGCCGGCCAGGACCATGGTCTGCAGGCTGAACAGCGTCGCCTCCGCGCCCAGCTCCGGCAGGTGCTCCTTGAGCAGGGCGGTCATGGTGGTCGGACGGTCCATAGCGTCGTCGGTGCAAGATACCCCCGGTACGTTAGCTGGTTTAGGAGCCCTGGATGAGCGAGAAGTGGACGACGGAGAACATTCCGGACCAGCGCGGACGGGTGGCCGTGGTGACCGGCGCCAACACCGGACTGGGGTACGAGACCGCCAAGGCGCTCGCCGAACGCGGGGCGTCCGTGGTGCTCGCCGTGCGCGACGTCGAGAAGGGCGAGCGGGCCGCGGCACGCATGACCGGCGACGTGAGCGTGCAGGCGCTGGACCTGACCTCGCTCGACTCAATCCGGAACGCGGCGGCGGCGGTGCGGTCCCGGTTCGATCGGATCGACCTGCTGATCAACAACGCCGGCGTGATGTACACCCCGAAGCAGACCACCCGGGACGGCTTCGAGCTGCAGTTCGGCACCAACCACCTCGGCCACTTCGCGCTCACCGGGCTGCTGCTGGACCTGATGCTGCCCCTGCCCGGCTCGCGGGTGGTGACGGTCAGCAGCACCGGCCACCGCATCCGGGCCGCGATCCACTTCGACGACCTGCAGTGGGAGCGGTCGTACAGCCGCACCGCCGCCTACGGCCAGTCCAAGCTGGCCAACCTCATGTTCACCTACGAGCTACAGCGCCGACTCGCCACGCACGGCACCACCGTCGCGGTAGCCGCACACCCCGGCCTGTCCAGCACCGAACTCGCCCGTAACACGCCCGCGGCCCTCCGGCTCCCGCTCACCTGGCTCGCACCGCTGCTCACCCAGACGCCGGCGATGGGCGCGCTGCCGACCCTGCGTGCCGCCACCGACCCCGCCGTGCTCGGCGGCCAGTACTACGGCCCCGGCGGACGCTTCGAGGTCATGGGCCACCCCCGGCTCGTCACCTCCAGCCCGCAGTCGTACGACGTAGCCGTACAGGAACGGCTGTGGGCCGTCTCCGAAGATCTCACCGGGGTGACGTTCCCCGTCGCACCGTCCACACCCACCTCGTCCGCTCCCGGATCGGCCGTCACGAGTTAGCCGTCGGTGTCGGTGGTGATCGGCTGCCTGAGGATGGTGCGCTGCCTGTCCGGGGCGACCCTGCGGAAGTCACTGAGGTAGATCTCGTGGTGAGCGCCGGCCATGCGAAGCCCGTGGCCCGGGATGAACTCATGGTGCAGGTGATCGAGCACGGCGGCCTCGTCGTCGAAGGAACCGACGTGCAGCGTCTGCACGCACCGCCCCTCGGACAACGTCTGGAGGCGGACGTCGTCGAGACGCGCCGGTCGGTGCCCGTCGCCGACCTGCGTGACGGCGGTGGCGAACACGGTCTGGTCGATCCAGTGGGGGACCATGAGCATCAGCGTCCAGTCCCAGCGTGACTTGTCCCGTGCGGTGGTGAAGGACTCCATCTCCTCGGCCCACCACAGACCTTCCAGCGGCGGGACGACGTAGTCGCGCCCGAGGTCGCGCTTGCTGGCGAACTTCAGCTTGTACGCCACGGGGTAGAGCGCCTCGACCGCCTCGATGAAGGCGGGCGCGGTGTTGGGATCGCCGTGCCCGTCGATCATCAGGTACTGCATGTCGGGTACATCGACGACCCGGAACCGGCCTCGTTGCGCTCGGTAGGCGTCGAGGGTCTTCTTGAAGTCGACCTTGCCGTCAGCTTCCTTGACCATGGGGCACCTGGACTCGGTTGGTGAGGTGGGCGGGAGGCAGTCGGTCAAGGTGCACCCGATAGCGCAGGTGAAGCACTCGATCGCCCGGCTGGCAGCGGCGGCGGGCCGGCATCGGCGGCAGCGTCAGCCGGGCGTACGGCGACGCGCCGTCCAGGAAGCGAAAGTCGTCGATCAGCCCGTCCAGCGGCGGTCGCGGCACTCTGGACACATACTCCACGCCCGCAGCATCGCAGACGCCAGCGTTCGGGTCGCCGCCCATCCCAGGGCTCGCGCCACCCATCGACGCTTGAGCGAGCGAGGACTGGTCGGTCGCCGCATCAGCGGCGGTCGTCTGGGTCTTGCGGCGGCTCGAGAACGTCCGATGGTGGCGGTGGCGGCTTCTTCGGGCCGAATCCGGACCGCATCACCCACAACACGATGACCGCCACGATGACGGCGATCAGAAGGACGCATGCGATCCCCCCGGTGATGCCCACAACGCGAAGTTATCGCGTCATGAGCCGCGTGGGACGCGGTTTCGGAAATGCTCGGTCAGGCGGGTGCGGCCCCGGCCGGCGGCGCCGAGGACACAAGATCGCTGGGCCGTCGGCGCATGGTCGCCGGGCTCCTGGGTTGTTACCAGGACGGCGCGGCCTGCAGGACCGGGCACGCCGGAACCGATCCCGACCCTCGGCCCCGCTCTCCACTGAGGACAATGAGCGCGGTGCCGCTCCCACCGCCGGAGGCCTTTCATCGCAGGCCCGGAGCCTCGCGCCAGACAGTGCACGGCGGGTGTGGACCGAGAGGAAGATGGGCCGATGACGGGGCACTCGGCGAGGAGCCTGAGCCGGACGCTGTTCAGGGAGTTCCTCGATCAGGTCCTCCAGGAGCGCAACCTGATCGGGACGAAGCAGGTCTATCGCCGGACCGCCCCCAACGGGGACGCCGTGGTCGTCGATTTCCAACGCTCGACGTCGTCCACCAGGAACGCATACGCCTTCTACGTCACCATCGCCCTCGTGCCCCGCCCCTGGCTGCTCTGGATGCGCAGCGGGTCGAGCTCACCCCAGGCAGCGCCGGCGCGCGTCACTGAGGGGCCTGATCAGCACGCGCCTGACGAAGCCGAACTCCCTCTGGAGCCTGCCCCGCGAGGAGATGCTGCGCATACTCGTGAGCGGACACATCCCCGCCGGGATCGATTCCGGAGACCACGAGCGGTGGTGGATCGACTCGCCACAGGCACTCCAGCAGCATGGACCGACACTGCGGGACCTGCTGTCGCAGAAGATCACGGAGTTCGAGCAACTCCTCGATCGCGAGGCCTTCAAGCAGCGACTCAGCAACGGCGCGCCGCTTCCAGGAGACGGCTCTCGGGAAGCCGCCCTCGCCGTGCTGCTCGCCGACGAGGGGCCCAGCGTTGAGCTCGACAACGTGCTCGGCCGCCTGCACGACCCTGGATCGACGTTCACCCGCTGGGCTAACATGCACGCCGCCGGGCAGCGCGATGGGGCTGGCGGCCATCCGAGCCGGACGGAAGCCGGGTCGAGCTGACCGTGCGGCTGCGTCGTTCGGAGGCGGCGTCGACGGCCCACCTGAGCTTCCAGCTATCCCGCCACGTCGTCGTCCGAGCCGTGATCCAATACGCGTACGGGGCGGGACTGGTGATCTCGGGAGGTAACGTGACCAAGGTACTGATGGTGCTGACCTCGCACGACCAGCTGGGCGACACCGGACGTAAGACCGGCTTCTGGCTCGAGGAGTTCGCCGCTCCCTACTACCGGTTCCGCGACGCCGGCTGGGACGTGACGCTCGCCTCGCCCAAGGGCGGGCGCCCACCGCTGGACCCGAAGAGCAACGAGCCGGACTTCCAGACCGATCAGACGCGCCGGTTCGAGGCCGACGCGGACGCGAAGGCCCAGCTGGGGGAGACGCTGCGGCTGGACTCGGTGTCCGTCGACGACTTCGACACGGTGTTCTACCCGGGTGGCCACGGCCCCGTGTGGGACCTGGCGGAGGACGAGAACTCGATCAAGCTGATCGAGCGTACGGTCGCGGCGGGCAAGCCGATCGCGCTGGTCTGTCACGCGCCGGGGGCGTTGCGTCATGTGGTGACGTCGGACGGGAAGCCGCTGGTCGCCGGTCGACAGGTCACCGGCTTCACCAACGGCGAGGAGGAGTTCATGGGCCTGACGAAGGTCGTGCCGTTCCTCGTCGAGGACGAGTTGCTCGCCAAGGGCGCACAGTTCGACAAGGTGGGCAACTTCGAGCCCTTCGTGGTGACCGACGGGCAGTTGGTCACCGGCCAGAACCCGGCCTCGTCGGGACCGGCCGCGGTTCGGCTGATCTCCCTGTTCGACGCCCGTTGACACCAGCACGCCAGGCTCGGGAGCGGGCGCGGGCGATCGTCCGGGTCCGTCGCGCCGAGCTCAGCCTGCCGGCTTCTGGACCCGCTGCATCCGGGTCCAGCCGTCCCAGCCGCGTTCGCGCATGAGGTCTCGTAGCCGCTCGGCCCGCTTGTCGGCCGCGTCGGCCAGGTCATCCAGCAGGGCGAAGGACATCTCGTCGCGGCCTTCCCCGCCGAAGTCGAGCTCGCCGGCGGCTTCCGCCTGCTCGGCGAGCTCGACCATGATGTCGGCGGCCTCGTTCGCCAGCGGGTCGTCGATCCCCTCGGCCTCCATGAGCTGTGAGAGCACCTGGTAGAGCCGGACGACCCGCGGGTCCTCGAGCTGCGCGAGCTTGCTCGGGATCCATTCCCGGACTTGGTCGGGCCAGCGGGCCGCGATGAGGATCCACCCGTCCCGCTCGCCCGCCATCATCCGCTCGGAGGTTCCGATCTCCCGGAGCCGTTCGAGATAGGCGACGACCTCCGGCGGAAGCACCAAGCTGTCCCCGGCGCTGAGCTGACGGATCCGCTTGCGGCTGGTCTGCAGCCGATCGATCTCGTCGCGCAGGCGATTGTCGATCTGCTCGACCGCTTCGGCGAGGGTTGCCTCGTCGGCCTCCAGCATCCGAGCGATCTGGGTCAGCGGGACGCCGGCGTCGGCGAGAGTGCGGATCTTGATGAGCGACACCACGGCCGGTGCGCCGTACGTGCGATAGCCGGAGGCGTCGCGTTCCGGCTCGGGCAGCAGCCCGATCTGGTGGTAGTGCCGCACCGCCCGCACCGTGACACCGGCGTACGCGGCCAACTGCCCGATCGTCAGCATGCGTTGATCCTGGCTCAGCTGGTCCGGCGACGATAGGTGATGCCAGCGAAGGTGAAGGCCGCCACGAGCAGGCCGACGCACCAGGCGAGAGCGGTCCAGATGCTGGTGTCGACCGGCTGCTCGGTGAACAGTGCCCGCAGGGTGTTGACGATCGAGGTCACCGGCTGGTTCTCGGCGAAGGCGCGGACCGGGCCGGGCATCGACGCGGTGGGCACGAACGCCGAGCTGACGAACGGCAGGAAGATCAGGGGGTAGGCGAACGCGCTCGCGCCGTCCACGGATTTGGCGGTGAGTCCGGGGATGACCGCGAGCCACGTGAGCGCGAGGGTGAACAGGACCAGGATGCCGGCGACAGCGAGCCATTGCAGCACGCCCGCACCGGAGCGGAAGCCCATCGCCAGGGCGACCAGGACGACCACGACGAGGGAGATCAGGTTGGCGACCAGCGAGGTCAGGACGTGCGCCCACAGTACGGCGGCGCGGGCGATCGGCATGGACTGGAACCGTTCGAAGATGCCGCCCTGCAGATCCAGGAAGAGGCGGTACGCGGTGTAGGAGATCCCCGAGGCGATCGTGATGATCAGGATGCCGGGTAGCAGGTAGTTCACGTACGAGCCGGTGCCGGTCTGGATCGCCCCGCCCAGGACGTAGACGAACAGCAACAGCATGGCGATCGGTGTGATCACCGTGGTGATGATGGTGTCGGGGCTGCGCGCGATGTGGCGCAGCGAACGCCCCAGCAGGACTGCGGTATCGCCGAGAAAGTGCTTGTTCATCGCTTCTCTCCGTTCGTGGCGGTGCCGACCAGGCTGAGGAAGACGTCCTCGAGCGTGGGTTGCTTCTCGACGTACTCGACCTTGGCCGGGGGCAGGAGCCGCTTGAGCTCGTCGAGGGTGCCGTTCACGATGATCCGCCCCTCGTGCAGGATCGCGATCCGGTCCGCGAGGTGCTCCGCCTCGTCGAGGTACTGCGTGGTGAGCAGCACGGTCGTGCCGCCCGTGGCGAGTTCCCTGACCGCCGACCAGACCTCCAGGCGGGCCTCCGGGTCCAGCCCGGTGGTCGGCTCGTCGAGGAAGATGATCGGCGGATCGCCGATCAGGCTCATCGCGATGTCCAGCCGACGACGCATCCCCCCGGAGTACGTCGCCACCCGGCGGGAACCCGCCGCCGTCAGCGAGAAGCGCTGCAACAGGCGATCCGCGATCGTGCCGGCGTCCTTGAGGTGCCGCAGTCGGGCGATCATGGTGAGGTTCTCGCGGCCGGTGAGGACCTCGTCGACGGCTGCGAACTGGCCGGTGAGGCTGATCGACTCACGGACGTCCGCGGCCCGCGTCGCGACGTCGAACCCATTGACCTCCGCGCGGCCGGCGTCCGCCTTGAGCAGCGTGGACAGGATCTTCACCAGGGTGGTCTTGCCCGCCCCGTTCGAGCCGAGAAGGGCGAAGATGCTTCCCCGTGCCACGTCGACGTCCACGCCGCGCAGCACCTTCACATCCTTGAACGACTTCTCCAGGCCCCGTACACGTATTGCGGTGTGATCGGTTCGATCGGTTGCCGATGGAATGCTCATGCCCGGCAGCATGGAGGGTTGACGCTGCGTCAGGGTCAAGCCCTTCCGCTACGTTCCGTTGCGTCAGCAGAGCGGGTACCCGATGCCCGTCGGACGGTGCCCAATTCGCTGACGCGGGTCCTGGATCACGGTACGAGCCACCCCAGACGCGCGTTCGTCTCGGCCACCACATCGGTGAGATCCCGGTACGGCTCGTCCCACGGGTCCTTGAGCCCGAAACCCCGCTGGGGATTCTCCAACCAGCTGCACCAGTGCCAGCCCAGGCACCATTGCCGCTCGACGAAGGCCTCCGCGGAGGCGGCGTAGCCCAGGCCGCGTTCGTGCTGAGTGCGGAAGGAGCCGGTGCGTCGCGGGCTCATCACGGTCGGACACCAGTTTCCGGTGTCGGCGATGAGGACCGGCCGGCCGGTTCGTTCGTGCCACCGGTCGACCACGTCCAGGGCCGCCTCCAGACGGCCGGGTTCCGGCCCGGGAAACACCTGTACCGACAGGACGTCGACGTACGGCGCCATGGCGTCGAGCACCGGCTCGGGCGCGCCGACACGGGTGCCGTAGCGGTCTCCCAGGATCAGGTGGTGCGGGTCGTGCCGCCGGATCGCTTCGGCGGCGACCCGGTAGTACGCCCCGGCGACGGCTGCCAGTTCTCCCGGCGGGTAGCCGGCACCGGTCGGATGCCGGCCCCAGCAGGGGACGTCGACCAGGAAGTAGCCGAGCAGGTTCGGGTCGTCGGGGCGGCAGAGCGTACGGGCCAGGTGGTCGCACCATTGCGCGAAGGCGGGCGCGCGCGGATCGCGGTACGCCGGCACGCCGTTCCAGTGCTCGATCTCGGCGACCCGCAGCGACAGCGTGTACGGCACACCGGTATCGGCCAGGTCGTCGGGGGAGAGGCCCTCCGAGTGACCCAGGTCGACGACCCGCCCCTCAGTGGCCAGCCCGTTGCCACTGACGTACTCCGAGGTCCAGCCCACGGTGTTGAAGCCCCACGCCGTCATCTCCGGGATCAGGCCCTCGCGGAGCCACCGTCGGCGTGAGCCGCCGTACCGGGCCCGGTAGATGTCGATGTTGTGGGGGTAACGCAGGTTGGTGTCGTCGGCGTGCACGATCCCGATGGAGCGGAACGGCTCGCCAGACGGGGTACGCAGCCGCCAGCCGTCGCGGTGTTCGACGGTGAAGGCGGGCAGGGTGCTGGTCATCTCCGGGGTCACTTCCTCGATGCTCGCGTCATGCGGCCTGGTGCTCGCGCAGGTAGCGGACGAGACCGGCGACATCCTCGGGGACGAGGCGTCCGATGGCCCCGCTGGAGTAGACGCTGACTACAACCTTGCCCTCCGGGTCGAGCACGAACCCGGTCGACTGGAGGTACCTCGGGTCGTCGTTGACGAAGGCGCCGGTCGCCTCGGCGAAGGCGGCGGGGTCGGCGCTGTGGCCCACCGGGAACTGCAGGCCATGCTCAGTGATCGTCTGCTTGGTGGTGGCCTCGTCGTCGACCGAGACCGCGACCACCTTGACGCCGAGTTCGGCGAGCTTTCCCAGCGAACGCTGGAAGGCGCGCAGCTGGGCCTTGCAGTACGGGCACCACGAGCCGCGGTAGGAGAGCACCACGCCGAAGCCGCCGGCGAGGGCGTCGGGCAGGGGCAGGGTCTCGCCGCCGGGCAGGGACAGCGTCAACGCGGGGAACTGCTCGCCAGGGTGCAGCAGGCTCATCTGGGGTCTCCTTGCTCGATATTCGGGTGGTTTCTGAATTCGTTCAGCGGGTGGGCCGGGCCCCGGGATGGAGCCGGGGTGCGGCAGGCCGCTGCGGCGGACTGGTCTCGGGTGTGGTCGGTAGGCGGCCTGCGACGGGAAGCTGTGCGCCCGCACACCGGCCGGTTCAGGCGGGACCGAAGACGTCCCAGATCTGTGCGCTGCGGTCGTCGGCGGTGAGGCGGGCGAGCAGCGAACCGGCGGAGTGTTCCGGGGTGAGCAGCTTCCCGTCAGCGTGTGTGCGGACGAACCGCCGATGCAGCGCGGTGCCGATCTCGGCCGGATCCTGGTCACGGATCCAGGTCTGGATCGCGGTGTCGACCGGCCCGGGGCGGTAGACGTTGGCGGTGACGCCGCTGCCGTCGAGCTCCAGCCCGAGGTTGATCGTGTGGCCTTCGAGCGCGGACTTGCTCGCGATGTACGCGTTCCCGCCGATCATGGCACCCGGGTCGGCGACGCCGCCGGTGGAGACGTTGACGATGCGCCCCCAGCCCCGCTCGACCATCCCAGGTAGGAAGGCGAACGTGAGCGTCACGGCTGCGATCACGTTGATCTTCATGGCCGCGGCCCACTCGGTGACATCCACCCGGACGCTCGGCGCGAGCGGCCAGACCACTGCGGCGTTGTTGACGAGGATGTCCACACCGCCCCACTCGTCGCGTATCCGGGTGACCGCGTGGGCGAGTTGCCCGTCGTCACGGAGGTCAGCCGGTACGACGAGCGACCGGGCACCCGACTCCTCGACGAGAGCCGCGGTTTCGGCGAGTTCGTGCTCGGAGCGTGCCAACAGAGCGACCGTCGCGCCCGCCCGGCCGAGCCCCACGGCGATCGCCCGGCCGATGCCCCGTCCGGCGCCGGTGACCAATGCGGTTCTGCCCGCGAACGAATCAGTCATGCGAGGTTGGCGCCGTGTCTCGGACGAGTTCTTACCACCGTGAGACCGCTGTCACAGCACGGGTCGCGAGGAGTGCCCGGCCCGGACACCCCGGGCTGGGCCGGATGCTCCCGTGCTGCCGTGGCTAGAGTTCGCTACGTGATGCCGGCGGACCCGACGAGGCTGGACGACAACCAGGACGCCTCGAGCGGACTCGACCCGGAGTCGGCCGAGTGGGTACGTACGCTCGACGGCAGGGGCGCGGAGCGGGAGGCGGCTGTCGTACGGCTGCACGAGCTCCTGCTGCGGGTTGCGCGCGGTGAGGTGCGGCGCCGCAGTGGGCTGCTGCGCATCGACGGCCCGGAGCTCGACGACCTGGCCCACCAGGCGGCGGCCGATGCGGTGCTGGCGATCACCACCAAGATCGGCCAGTTCCGGGGGGAGAGTCGCTTCAGCACCTGGGCGTACAAGTTCGTGATCTTCGAGGTGTCGCGCAAGATCGGTCGCCATTTCTGGCGGCGGCCGCAGGTGCCGCTGGACGCTGAGGAGTGGGAGCGGTTGCCGGATCGGTTCGGCCTCGACCCGTCGCGGGAATCCGAGTGGCGCGAGCTGATCGCCGCGCTGCGTCGGTCAGTCGAGACGGAGCTGACCGATCGTCAGCGCGAGGTCTTCGTCGAGATCGTGCTCAACGGCGTACCGTTGGACGCCCTGGTCGAACGGCTCGGATCGAGTCGCAACGCGATTTACAAGACCATGTTCGATGCCCGGCGTAAGCTGCGGACCGCTCTCGCCGCTCAGGGGTATCCGCATGACCACACCTCGGAGCAGCGATGAACCAGATGTCCGCACTCGACCGCTTCCTGCGCACCGAGCCCGAAGACGTGGGCTGCGGCCAGGCGATGGAGATGCTGCACGTGTACGCCGAACTGGCCGCCACGGACCCCGAGGCGGCGGCCATGCGCTACGCCGGGCTCGCCGCCCACCTGCGCGCCTGCGGCCCGTGCGCGGAGGATCTCGAAGGTCTGCTGGCCGCGCTGGCCGGTCCTGGGCTCTGATCCGCCGACAACCGGCCCGGCCCGCGCCGCAGGCGGAGATCGTCCGGCGCTATCCGACGCTGTCCCGGGAACACGGGCTCCAGCGGGCGGCCGAGCACGGCGACGAGCACGTCCTGAAGTTCGTCGACACGGCCGTCGGCGCGCTGATCGAGCAACCCTGACCGCAACGGGGAACCGCCCGGGACAGGCGCGGCCACGTCCACCGCACCGGTCCCGGATGGCTCCGGCGGGCCGGGGCGTGGCAGGTGAGTGGCGAGCCTGGTGATGAGTTGTCGCGCCCGCACCCGTCATACCTGGGACGGGACAGGACGAGACGGAAGGATGACGTGATGAGTGCGGACACGCGGCGCAAGGTGCTGGGCGTGGGTGGTCTGGGCGAGCTCGACGAACCGGAGTTCACGGGGATGGCCGAGCGGCACCGGCGGGAGCTGCACGTGCACTGCTACCGCCTGCTCGGGTCGTTCGAGGACGCCGAGGACACGGTGCAGGAGACGTTCCTGCGGGCCTGGCGGCGGCGGGAGACCTTCGCGGGCCGCTCCACGTTTCGGGCCTGGCTGTACCGGATCGCCACCAACGCCTGCCTGGACCTGCTCGCCAAGTGCCGCCCCGAGCCGGCGACCGGCGGCGAGGTGCGGTGGCTGCAGCCCTACCCGGACCGACTGCTCGACGAGTTGCCCGCGGGCGACGCCGACGAGCCGGAGACCGTCGCCCTCGCGCGGGAGACGATCGAGCTGGCGTACGTTGTCGCCGTCCAGCACCTCGCGCCGCGCCCACGGGCCGTGCTGATCCTGCGCGACGTGCTGGGCTGGCCGGCGAAGGACGTCGCGGAACTCCTCGGGGACTCCGTCAACTCGGTGAACAGTGCGCTGCAGCGGGCCCGCGCCGGCATGCGGGAGCACCTGCCCGCCGAGCGGCAGGACTGGACCGGCGACGAGACGGACGCCCGGACGCGCGAGTTGGTCCGCCGCTTCACCGATGCCAGCGTGGCCACGGACATCGACCGGCTCACCGCGATGCTGCGCGACGACGTCCGCTGCTCGATGCCGCCCACGCCGGGCCTGCACATCGGCCGCGACGCGGTGATCAAGGACTGGATCGACGACGGCTTCACGAGCCTGACGGGTCTGCGCGCCGTCCCCACCGCCGTGAACCGGCAACCCGCCGTCGCCTTCTACCACTGGCGCGAGCGGGAGGGCGCGTATCTGCCGCTGACGATCGACGTCCTGCGCATCGCCGGCGGGGCGATCACCGAGATCGTCACCTTCCACGACGACCGGTTCCCGCGGCTCGGGCTGCCGCAGCGCCTGCCGGCGGACGGCACGGAGTAGCCCCCGGCGCGCACGCTCACGCTGCGCGGCGTCCGCCCCCCGCCGCCACACCCCTGTGCCGGTGACCGACTCATGGAGAAACGACATGCGGCGCATGAATGACACCCGGGACGTCGTAGACCCGGCATCGGACCGGACCCGTCGCCCCCATCGGCTCCGCGGACTCGCCGGTACCGGCGTCCTCGCCACGCTCGCCGCGATGGCGGCCACCACCCTCGCCGCCGCGCTCGCCCGGGCCGTCGGGGTCGACTTCGAGATCCCCGACGGTGGCGAGGCGATCCCGCTGCCAGGGTTCGCCGTGGTGACCGGCGTCCTCTCGGCCGTCGGCGTCGTCATCGCCGTCGCCTTCCGCCGGTGGAGCACCCGCCCCGCCGAACGATTCGGGTCGACGGCGGTGTCGCTGACCGCGATCTCGCTGGTCGCGCCCCTGCTCGCCGGGGCGAACACCGCCAACACCATCGCCCTCCTCGGGCTGCACCTCGTCCCGGCGGCGGTGATGATCCCCGCCCTGGCGCGAAGCCTTCGCGTCCGGGCGGAGTCACGTGTCTCCCAGATCTCTGGGATGTCGGGGGCGTGATGATCTATCGAAGAATCGGCGTATGCAGAACAAGCGATTGTTGTTGGCGATGCTGTTGTTCGGAGCGACCGTGCTGGCGCCGGTGGCGTTGACTCCCTCACCGGCTCTGGCCTACGTGGTGGACTGCTCGGCCACCGGTGGCCCCGGGCCGCAGCCGGGGCTGCCGGGGGATGAGCCCGAGGAGCCGCAGCAGGGACAGCAGATGACGCCGGAGGAGATGCGCGCCTTCGTGGCCAGCCACGAGAGCCCGAACGGCCTCGCCGGTAACCCGCACGTCTACATCGACACCAAGGGGCATCCGACCGTCGGGGTCGGTTTCAACCTCGACCGACCCGATGCCCGTGACCTACTCACCAAGGTCGGCGCGAACTACGACGCGGTTCGTGCCGGCACCCAGGATCTCACCCCACACCAGATCGCGACCCTCTTCGAGGCCGACTTCGTCGCCGCAGCGGCGACCGTGCAGCGCTACATCTACAACTTCGACTCGTTGACCCCGTCCCGGCAGGCGGTGCTCATCGACATGGCGTTCAACCTCGGACCGGCCGGGTTTCGGGGCTTCCGCAACATGATCAACGCGGTCAACGTCGGCAACTGGGAGGCTGCGGCGCGGGCGATGAGCCAGTCGCTGTGGGCCACCCAGGTCGGCATCCGGGCCGTCCAGGACATCAAGCTGATGCGTCAGGGCGCGATGTGTCAGGACGGTGACGCTCCGGCCGCACCGCCGCCGGGCGGCAACCACGTCAACTACCCCGGCAACGTCTGGGCCCTGCCCGACACGGGCGGCGCCACCGTCGGCGGGGGCTCGCCCGCGCCCATCAGCTGCCGCATCAACCACATCGAGGTGTACTACGAGGGCCACTGGATCGACATCGCCGTCGTCGACTGCTACTGACCTGCGGTGACCTCCGGGCGGGCGCCCGTGGCCACGGCGGCCACGACGGCGTCCGCCCGGTCGGCGGTCAGCAGCATCGCCACGAACTCGCGCCGGCTGCGCACCCCCGCCTTGTCGAACACCGCCTTCAGGTGGTCCTGCACGGTGTACGGCGAGACCAGCAGGGCAGCGGCGATCTCGGCGGTGCTCAGGCCCCGCACCGCGTACAGCGCGACCTGCGCCTCGCGGTCGGTCAGGCCATACGCGGCGAAGGTGACCGGAATAAGCTCGGCGGGGCCGGCCGGTGTGATCACCACGGCGACCGGTGATCGCGTCGACCGGCCGAGCAGCGAGGCGTGCAGGACGTGCCACCGACCGTCCGTCGTCCGGGCTCGCAGCGGCGGCTGCGGCACGGGTCGGCCGGCGGCGACCGCGCGGGCGTGCTCGGCCGCCATGACGAACGGCAGCGGCACACCGAACAGCACGGCGGTGTCAGCGCAGAGCCGGCCGAGCAACTCCTCGGCGCGCTCGTCGGCGTGCAGCACCCGATTGTCCGGCCCGACGACGAGCACCGCCGGTGCGTGGGCAACCGGTCCCTCCGAGCCGATCGTCCCGGCCGCACCGGTCTCGGCCGCGCTGCGCCGTAGCGCGGCACCGATCAGCGGCGCCGCCGCGTTCGCCAGCGCCAGCTCCTCGGGCAGGTAGTGGCCACGGTCCGGGGCCCGCATGAACGCCGCGCAGCCCCACCGGCCGCCCCGACTGTCGAAGACCGCGCGCAGCTCGTCGCCGTAGCCGGCCGGCCGGATCTGGTCGCGGTAGCGCAGACTCCGGTCGGGTCGTCCCCCGGTGGCCCGGCTGAGCGTCTCCGCCGCCCGGCCACTGCGCCGGATCACCGGGAACGTCGCGATGTCGTCGCCCCACACCTCCAACTCGACCGCCGCGTGGAAGTCCGACAGACGCAGATCCGGGCTGACGACCGAGGTGACCAACCCGGTGGCCGGGTCACTGTCGTGCCAGCAGACGCCGTCGTAGCCCAGCGCCGGGCGCAGCAGCGCGTCGGCGCGGCTGTATACCTCGCTCGACGGCAGACCGGACGAGCCAAGCTCCGCCACCTCGGCCAGGATCCGCCGATACGGCCGAGAGAACCGTCGTGCTGTCCCGCGAGCCGACATGCCGGGCAGCGTAGCCCTCACCACTCCGACCGTCCTCAAAGGAGTAGTGGGACGGCGTGTCACCCAACTGGACTACGGACGCCCGCATCCCCGGGGCACGTCGAGCTTCGCCACGACACCGAGAACACGGGTCAGCGGCCCGCGCGCTGAGGCCGTGCGGTTGGCAACAGACGTCAGATCAGGACTGCGGCGAGCGCGCGGAACGAGTCGGCGGGGAAGGCCGTGTCGTCGCCGCCGTTGAGCACCTGGATCGCCACCTCGTCCGCGCCGGCCTGGTAGTGCTTCTCCAGCCCGGCCGCGACCTCATCGACGCCGCCACAGGGGATCAGGGCATCGATGAGGCGGTCGCTGCCGCCCCCGGCGAAGTCCTCGTCGGTGAATCCGAATCGCCGCAGGTTGTTCGTGTAGTTCGGCAGCGCGAGGTACCGGGTCGCGTACTGCCGCGCCGTCGCGCGGGCGGTGGTGGGATCTGGGTCGACGACCACCGCGACCTCGGGAGCGAGCAGCCGGTCGGGCCCGATCGCCGTCCGGGCCTCGGCGGTGTGCTCGGCCGGGGCGAAGTACGGGTGCGCTCCGGCCGAACGGTCGCGGGCGAGGTCGAGCATCCGGGGGCCGAGCGCGGCCAGGATCCGCCGCTCGGCAGGAATCCCGGCCGCGTCGAGGCCGTCGAGGTACTCCACCATCCTCGTGTATGGCTTGCGGTAACTTGTGCCGCTGCTCTCCACGACCACGGCGTGGCTGGCGCCGATGCCGAGCAGGAAGCGGCCGGGGTGGGCCCGCTCCGCGTCCTGGGCGAACTCGGCCACCTCCGCGGGCGACGAGTGCCAGATGCTCACGATCCCCGACGCGACCCCGATGCGCTTGGTCCCGTCCAGGATCTCCCGGAAGCGTGGGGCGACGTTCTCGCCGAAGCCGCCCGAGAACCAGATCCGTGAATAGCCGAGCTCCTCCAACTCGGTCGCGGCATCGACGGCCGCGCCCCGACTTTCGCTGGAGAGGAAGAACGGTTGCCACACGCTGACGAGTCGCTGTGCCATACCCGTACGGTACGCACCGGATCCGGCGAGGGTGCGACGCCGCGCCACGTCGACACCTTCTCGACTTGCCGAGGCAGACGGCGGCGACCCGCCCGTGCCTGGATCAGGCGAGCGTATGGCCGTACGGGACGCCCTGACGACCATGGGGCCCGCAGGACCGCGGACGGCGAGCGAACCTGTGATCACTGATCTGATCACATCCGTTCCGGGGTCCGAATGCCGAGCACGTGCAGCCCCTGCCGGAGCACCCGAGCGGTCAGGTCGCAGAGCACCAGCCGGCTCTCCCGCAGTGGCTCGTCGGCCCGCAGCACGGGACAGCGCTCGTAGAACGCGCTGAACGTGGCGGCCAGCCGGTACAAGTAACCGGCGAGGTGGTGGAACTCGAGGTTCACCGCCACCTCGTCGACCACCCTGGGAAAGTCCGCCAGCTCGACGGCGAGTGCCCGCTCGGCCGGATCGGCCAGTGAAATCCCGGCCTCCGGCCGGGCCGCCACCCCGGCCCGCCGGAAGATCGACCGGATCCGGGAGTACGCGTACTGGAGGTAGGGCGCGGTGTTGCCGTCCAGCGAGAGCATCCCTTCCCAGTCGAGCACGTAGTCCCGGTGCCGGTCACTGGACAGGTCCGCGTACTTGATCGCGCCGATGCCGACCGCCCGGCCCACCTCGGCCGCCTCAGCCTCGCCCAGCCCCGGGTTCCGCTGACGGGCCAGCGCGGTCGCCCGAGCGATCGCCTCCTCCAGCAGCCCGACCAGCTTCACCGACCGGCCGGCCCGGCTGCGCAGCATCCGCCCGTCCGACCCGAGGATGGAGCCGAACCCGACGTGTTCGGCCCGAGCCGGCGGGGCCAGCCAGCCGGCCTGCGCGGCCGCGGCGTACACCATCTCAAAGTGTCGCCGCTGCGGCAGCCCGACCACGTAGAGCAGCCGGGTCGCGCCCAGCGTGCCGGTCCGGTGGCGGATCGCCGCCAGGTCGGTCGCCGGGTAGCCGTACCCGCCGTCGGACTTACGCACGATCAACGGCAGCGGCTCGCCGTCGCGCCCGACGAAATCGGGCGGGAACACGCAGGCCGCCCCCTCGCTCTCCCGCAGCAGTCCGAGTCGGTCCAGGTCCTCCACCACCGGGCCGAGCAGGTCGTTGTAGCTGCTCTCACCGTGGAAGTCCCGCGCGGTGAGGGTCACGTCGAGCAGGTCGTAAACGGTCAGGAAGTACCGTTCTGACTGCTCCACCAGAATCCGCCACAGCCGCAGCGTCGTCCCGTCGCCGCCCTGCAACGCCACCACCCGCAGCCGGGACCGTTCCCGGAACGCCTCGTCGGCGTCGAACTTCGCCCGGGCCGCCTTGTAGAACGAGTCCAGGTCACCCATCGACGGCTCCTGCGCGGCCTCGGCCTCGCCCAGGTCGACCAGGTGCTCGATCAACATGCCGAACGGAGTGCCCCAGTCGCCCAGGTGGTTGGCCCGCAGCACCCGGTGGCCCAGCCACTCCAGCAGCCGCGCCGCCGCGTCGCCGATCACCGTCGACCGCAGGTGCCCGACGTGCATCTCCTTCGCCACGTTCGGCGCCGAGTAGTCGACCACCACCGTCTCCGGCGCGGCGGCCACCGGCACGCCCAGCCGCGGGCTGACGGCCAGCGCGGACACCAGCCCGGCCAAGGCGTCGTCGGCGACGGTCAGGTTGAGGAAACCTGAACCGGACAGCTCCGCCACACTGCACAGGTCGGCCAGATCGGCATGCCGCAGCACCTCGGCGGCGATGGCGCGCGGCGGCCGGCCGAGCCGCCGGGCCAGCGCCAGCGCCGCGTCGGACTGGAAGTCAGCCCGCTGGGAGCGCCGCACGACCGGGTCGACCGGTTCGCCCGCCACCGCCGCGAACGCCGGCGCCAGCCGGTCGGTCAGAAGTTTCTCCAGATCCATGGGTACGCCGATCTCGCTCGGATCCGCTGCGCGGATCACCGGATGAGGATGCGGGCGGACCGAGGACGATCGAGGGTGACCGGCGGCTCGATCCGCCGGTCGCAGAGAAGAACGCTCAGCGCGGGCGGTCGTGGGACCGCCGGCGTCGCAGCGCGTCACACCGGACGTCGGGGGACGCCACCGGGAACGCGTACGAGCTGATCATGGCGTCAGCTTACTGGGACGGGCCGCCGGCGACGCAACGACATTTCAGGCCGACGGATGCCCGTCTCGGACGATGCAGGTGGACCGCCACTCGGCGACCAGCGTCACCATCTCGGGGTGTCGATCCTCGTGCGTCGTCGGGTGGCGTGGGCCGGTCGACAAGGTCGGGGAGACAGGGCCCCGACATGCAGTTACAAGCAGATTTCCAAGACGGCATTCCAGTAACGGAGTCTTCTCAGGCAACCGTTGTTGATCTTAGATTTCGGCGACCGTCGCCGGTTGTCAGTCGTGGCGGCGGCATCGAAAGTGGAGGGCAACAACGTGCCACAAGCGAACAAACCTCTACCCGGGTGGATCAGGCGCGGACCGGTGAACATCCTGGCCGCCGCCGTGATCGCGGCGGGCCTGGCCGGCACGCCGGGGGCGGCCGCCGCTGCTCCCGCCCCGACCGGCAGCGGACCGGTCGCCCGCTACCTCGTGCAGCTCGACGAGCAGCCGTTGGCCACCTACGCAGGCGGCGTACCGGGACTGGCCGCGACCAAGGCAGCCGGTGGTGGCAAGCTCAACCGGAGCTCCAGCGGCGCCAAGGCGTACCAGGAGCACCTGCGCCACCAGCGCGGCGCGGTGCTGACCGGCGTGGGGCTGCCCGCCGATCAGGTCAAGGTCACCTTCGACACCGCCTTCAACGGCTTCGCCGCGGATCTGACCCGCGCCCAGGTGGCTCGGCTGCGCGCCACCCGCGGCGTGCGAACCGTGTACGAGGACACCCGGGTGCACACCACCAGCGCCTCCCCCACGTTGGGCTACCTCGGCCTGACCGGCCCGCAGGGCGTATGGCAGCAGCAGTCCGGCAACGTCACGCATGCCGGCGAAGGCATCATCATCGGCGTCATCGACAGCGGCTTCTGGCCCGAGAGCGCCAGCTTCGCCGCGCTGCCGACCCCGCGTCCGGACCAGGCGGTCATCGACGCGAAGTGGAAGGGCATCTGCGACGCCGGTACTGAGGCGCCGATCACGTGCAACAACAAGGTGATCGGTGCGCGCTGGTACGGGACCCTCGCCGACGTCTTCACGGACGAGTACTCCTCGCCGCGCGATCGCAATGGACACGGCACGCATACCGCGAGCACCGCGGCAGGCAACTACGGCGTGCCGGCCACGGTCGCCGGGCAGTCCGTCGGCGAGATCTCCGGCGTGGCACCGGCCGCTCGGCTGGCGATCTACAAGGCGCTCTACGACACCGGCGTCGGCTCGGCCACCGGCAGCACCGTCGACATCGTCCACGCCATCGACGACGCGGTCGCCGACGGCGTCGATGTCATCAACTACTCGGTCGGCGACGACCGGGAGAGCTTCGGCGCGGTCGAGCAGGCCTTCCTCAACGCCGCCGCGGCCGGCGTCTTCGTGGCCGCGGCCGGCGGGAACGCCGGGCCCGAGGCAGCCACCATCGACAACTCCACCCCCTGGGTGACCACGGTGGCCGCGAGCACCATCGACCGGCAGTACAGCCGGAAGCTCACCCTCGGCAACGGTAGGACCATCACCGGTGTGGGCATCGGCGCGGCCACCGCCGGGCCGGCGCCGCTGGTGTCCGGCAAGGCCAGCGCGCTGAACCCCACCAACACCCAGGACGCCGAACTATGCGTGGACGGCGCGCTCGACCCCGCCAAGGTCCGCGGCGCGATCGTGCTCTGCCTGCGCGGGGTGACCAACCGGGTCGACAAGAGCGCCGCCGTGGCGAAGGCCGGCGGCGTCGGCATGGTGCTCTACAACGACGGCGTGAACTCCCAGGACGCCGACACGCACTCAGTGCCCACCGTGCACATCCGCGACACCGACGCCCCGCCGATCGTCGCGTACATCGCCTCGGGCGCGGCCACGGCGACGATCTCGGCCGGCACGCTGACGTCGGTCGAGGCGCCCGCGGTCGCCGGCTTCTCCTCGGCCGGGCCGTCGAACTTCAACGGCGGCGATCTGCTCAAGCCGGACATCAGCGCGCCCGGCGTGGATGTCGCGGCGGCGTTCTCGCCCGCCGTCGGCGGGCAGGACTTCGCCCTCGAGTCGGGTACGTCGATGGCGTCCCCGCACATCGCGGGCATCGCGGCCCTGCTGCGGGCCCAGCACCCGAACTGGTCGCCGTCGGCGATCCGGTCGGCGCTGATGACGACCGCCGTGGACACCACGGACCAGGGCAACCCGATCAAGCTGGGTGACGCCGATGCCACGGCGTTCAACTACGGCGCCGGGGAGGTCCGGCCGGGCGACGCCTTCGACCCCGGTCTGGTCTACGACTCGACCGAACAGGACTGGCGCAGGTATCTGTGCGGACTGGCCGAGCAGGGCGCCCAGGTGCCGGCGGACGGCTGTGACGTGACCGGTGCGATCGCGCCCAACCAGCTCAACTACCCGTCGATCTCGATGGGCAACATGGTGGGCACGCAGACCGTGACCCGTACCGTGACCAACGTCGACACCACCGCCGGCGACTACACCGCCGAGGTGCAGGCACCGGAGGGCTACTCCGTCACGGTCACGCCGAAGAAGCTGCACGTGCTGCCGGGCCGGACCGCGACGTTCCAGGTGGAGATCACCAACAAGAAGGGCGCGCTCGACACCTGGGTCGACGGCTCGCTGACCTGGCGCGACAAGTCGGGCCACCGGGTCAAGAGCCCGCTGGTCGTACACAACACCGGGTTGATCGCGCCGGACGAGATCACCGGCACCGGTGCCGCCGGCGCCGTGGCGATGAACGCCCAGGTCGGGTTCAAGGGCAACCTCGTCGCGCAGCCCACCGGTCTGACCTCCGGCACCGACATCGACACCACGCTCTACGGTGACGCGCCGATCTGGGACTCCCGGTCGCCGGACAACCTGCCGGTGCCGCTGCCGGCGTCGATCTACCGGGGGACGGTGCACGTACCGGCCGGCACGGTCAACCCGCAGGTCGTGGTGACCGGGCACGGCGCGCACTGCGACGAGATCGACTGGAGTGCCGACCCGCTGCCGCCGTGCGCCGAGTTCATGATCGACGTCTACGACAGCACCGGGAAGGTCGTGGCCGCCCCGTACGGCGCCAAGGAAGGCGCCCGCGTGGCGCTGCCCGGCGCCGGTGACTACACCCTGATCATCGAGCAGCTGTACACCCTCAACATGCCGCCCGGTCAGGCAGCGAACACGTACACCATCACCACCCTGCTGCCCGGCGTGCCCGGCACCTCGGAAGGCAAGCTGACCGTCGATCCCGCCCGACGCAACCTGCAGCCGGGTGAGACGGCGGACCTGACGCTGCGCTGGTCCGGGCTCACCCCGGGCCGTCTCTACGTCGGCGTGCTGGTCCTGGGCAACGGCAAGGATCCGCTCAAGACCCTGCCGATCACGGTTCGGTCCTAGTACTCCAACGTCATTTGGCCTGTCTGCGCTGGTAGTGGGATCGTCGGGCTCGGGCTTGGGATGTTCGCCGCCAGTACGACCAGTGCAGGATG
>NZ_JBITMV010000036.1:0-24826 GCF_044466625.1 Micromonospora sp. NPDC049366 | reverse complement strand
GGGGTAGTGCTTCATCACCATCTGTCAGGGACTCCTGATCTCCCCGGACCATCACGATCCAAGGCTCAAGTGTCCAGGACCAGGGGGCAACTCCCGCTTACCGCTGGAGCTTGTCGTCTCGGCAGTCTTTCGGGGCAGAGACCGGGTTGCACCGCAGCGCCGCTCCGCCGGGCAGCTCGGCGACGTAGTCGCTGTCCCAGCGGGCGGCCATACCGACTGCGGGGAAGTCGGTGGTGACCAGCTGGGCGCCGCTGTTGAGCGCGGCCTCGAGCTGCGCGAAATCCTGGTTCTTGACGGTGCCCAACGGCTCGTCGGATCGGGTGCGGACCAGGTATCCGCGCTCGACCAGGTCCTGGATCTGAGCCTGGTTGGCGCCGCGCGGGTCGTTGACCATGGTGATCGCGGCGTCCGGGCTGCCCTGGTTGCCGCGGGTGAAGACCGCCCGGCCCTCCAGGTTGGGGCGTCCCTTGAGGTACATGTCGCGGATAGCGCCGGGGCCGCCGTTGTCGAAGAAGAACATCACCTTGTCGCGGGCGTCGTCCAGGGTCGGCCAGCCGTACCGCAGGACCGACTCCTCCAGGGTGCGGCCCGGCTTGCGCAGGTCGTCGGCGGTGATCAGGGCCGCCTCGGAGAAGACCGACCGGATCTCGGCGTCGATGTCGCCGAGCAGGTCCTCCGTCCACGGCGGGCTGACCGCGCCGCCGGCCCGCTCCACGATGTCCTCGGTCTGCTTCAGCTCGAGCTGGATCAGGATCGGCTCGTGCTTCGGGTTGTCCTGCGACCACTGGCGCACCTGCTTCAGGCAGGCGACGAGGGTGTTGCAGGTGGTGTTGAAGTCGACGTCGGCGACGTGCATCACCTTCATGCCCGGCTTGGCCATCTCCGGGTCGTCGATCGGGCCAAGCCCGGCCGCCTTGCGCAGCAGCGGGTACTGGTAGAGCCCGCCCTGCGGGTCAGGCAGCAGGTCCAGTTCGAGGCCACGGACGTGCTGCCGGCCGAGCAGGTCGGGGATCGCCGCATGGGAGTAGAACCCCCATTCCGGGTAGGTCGGGTCCACCTTCATCATCGCCGCGAGTTCGGCGCCCTGCAGTTCCCGGTGGTACGCGTTGTGCGCGCCGATGAACTGGATTTCGTTCATCCGGACGGCACCGCCGGGCGACGGCTTTCCGCTGCCGGCCTCCGGCTCGGTCCGCAGGGCGTTCGGCAGCAGGCTGGTCGCGACGACCGTGGCCAGAACGGCGGCAGCGATGCCGCCGAGCCGCCCCGCGGAGGCGAGGCTTCGGGTGAGACGAGAATTCATGCGGCCAGACTGGGAAGCCCGGATGACCCGACCGTGACGTCGATCCCTTGGTGAACCAACCGGCCCATGACCCTTGAACATGCGGTGGAGACCAGGCTCCCCCCTCGGTCAGACAGACACGGCTGACCAAGCTCTCCCGATCTGTGGGCCGTTCACCAGCGCCAGAGGTCGCGGCCGGCAAGCCAGTCCGGGTCAGGGCCGAGCGCGAATACGCATTCCGGTCCGCCGGTCGTCGGGCCGGTGCGAGACTGGGCGCGTGCCAGCCTCGCCGGCGTCTCGGCGCCGGTCGACCCGATCCGGCAGGTGGTGACCATGTCCAACGGCAAGGAGATCAGCCCCTTCCGGCTCGACACGCCTGAGGAAGCGATCGCCGACACGCGTGCTCGGATCGCGGCCACGCGCTGGCCCACCCGGGAGCTGGTCACCGACCGTTCCCAGGGCGTGCAGCTGGCGACGGTGCAGGAGCTGGCCCGCTACTGGGCGAGCGACTACGACTGGCGGGCCTTCGAGGCGACGATGAACGCCCTGCCGCAGTACACCACCCCCATCGACGGCGTCGAGATCCACTTCATCCACGTACGGTCGCCGCACGAGAACGCCCTGCCGCTGATCATGACGCATGGTTGGCCCGGCTCGGTCGCCGAACTGCTCGGGGTCATCGGTCCGCTCACCGACCCGACCGCGCACGGCGGACGGGCCGAGGACGCCTTCCACCTCGTCCTGCCGTCACTGCCCGGCTATGGCTTCTCCAGTGAGCCGACCGAGCTCGGTTGGGAGTCCGGCCGCATCGCACGGGCGTGGGCGCAACTGATGGACCGCCTCGGCTACCCGCGCTACGTCGCCCAAGGCGGCGACGTGGGAGCCAACGTCACGGATGCGATGGGTCGCCAAGGACCGGAGGGGCTGCTCGGCATCCACCTCAACCTGCTGTCCGGGGCGATCGCGTTCAAGGACCAACTGCCGGCGGAGTCCGAGCAGGAACGCGCGGCGCTCGACGCTCTCAACACGTTCACCACGGACGGCTTCGGCTACTTCCTGGAACAGTCGACCCGGCCGCAGACGATCGGCTACTCCCTGCTGGATTCACCCGTCGGGCTGGCGGCCTGGATGCTCGACCACGACACGGACAGCTATTACAAGATCTCCCGCGCGTTCGTCGACGGCGACCCCGCGGGCGGCCTCACCCGCGACAGCATCCTCGACAACATCATGCTGTACTGGCTGACGGGCACCGGCGCCTCGGCCGCCCGGTGGTACTGGGAATTCGGACGGTTCCGGGCCGCGGCGGCCGCGTCCGGTCAGAAACCCCCGCCGGTGTCGGTGCCGGTCGGCTTCACGACGTTCCCCGGCGAGATCTGGGCTGCCCCGCGCAGCTGGGTCGAGATGGTCTACCCCGACCTCGCGTACTTCAATGAGGTCGGCAAGGGTGGCCACTTCGCCGCCTGGGAGGAGCCCGATCTGTTCGCGACCGAGATGCGGGCCGTCTTCCGGCCGCTGCGGACCTCCTGAGCCCCGAAGGGCGACGTCGACGGGGCATTTCATGGTGGCCATTCGGTGGTGAGTTGGTGCTGTCACCGTAGCCGGAGACGTCCCGGACGAGTCACGAGGCATTGACGCTCTTGACACGCTCCGGACAGCGACGTTAACATCACCGCAACATTGTTAGCGCTAACAGCCGCTCGGTCGCCGACCCCCGCTGGATGGGACCGAGCCGATGGACGTGTGCGCTGGAAGCCCAGCCGGTCGACCGGACCCGCTCTCCCCCTTCGTGATCACCGTCGAAGGCAGCCCTCACACCCGGCAATCGACCACGCCGACCGGGCACTCCCGAAAACCGAACACTTCCGCCCGTTGTTAGCGCTAACGCTACCCAGACGGAAGGTAGGAGCTGATGGTCGTCGAGAGGACCGCCGGCAAACGACGTCGAGAACTAGCGGCTATTGGCCTTGCCCTCTTGGTAGGGGTGGGAGTGGGCCAACTGACACCGATCGTGGCGGCCTCGGCGGAGAAGCCGGCGCCCCCGGGGGCACCGGGCGTCGGACCGCAGACCCCCACCGCCAAGGTGCCCCTGGCCGGCGTCGACATGACGCAGACCTATGTGAACCCGATCAACCTGCCCGGGATGGCTGTGCGCAACATCGTCGGGACGATGCCGCCGACGGACGCGAACGTCGCCAACACCTCGCAGATCCCTGCCAGCCTGAACCAGGAGACGTGGACGGCGGCGTCCGGGCGGACGCTCGCAAGCCGATCCACCGTCGGCTTCACCAGGATCTCGGAGAACTCCGCCCGGACCGGGGCGGACTGGTCCGCGCTGAACGTCGACGGGACCATCTATCTCTACGCGTCCGGCGCGATGCAGAACGCACCGAACAACAACCGCACCGTCTGGTCCACCACCGACTACCTGACGTGGACGCCGCATCAGATGAACCTGGGCCTGGTCGCGCCGACGGTCGTGCAGATCGGCGACACGTTCTACATGGCCGGCAACAACACCCCGGTCTACCGATCGGACTCGCCCACCGGGCCGTGGACCAGCATGGGGAGTTTCCTGCGCCCGAGCGGTCAGACCCTGAGCGTCGGCGACGTGCAGTTCTTCCTGGACACGGACGGACGGCTGTACCTGACGTACAACATCGGCTCGCCGATCATGGGCGCCGAACTCGACCCGAACAATCCTCGACAGCTCATCAGCGACCCCGTCGTGCTCTGGACCTTCGACCCGCGCCAGGAGTGGCAGCACATCGGTGACAACAAGGCGACCTACACGCACGGGTACGTGGAGGGTTCGCAGCTGTTCAAGGTGAAGGACACCTACTACCTCTCGGTCGCGTCCGGTGGCACGGAGTTCACCACGTACGCGACCGGTGTGATGACCTCGGACAAGCCGCTCTCCGGCTTCGAGGTCACCCAGCAGAACCCGATCGGCTACGGCAACAACCACCCGAGTGCGGTCTATCCGAACGCCGGGCACGGCAGCTTCGTGCTCGACAAGTCCGGCAACCTGGTGTTCTTCTACACCTACGTCATCGCGTACGAGGAGTTCTTCGAGCGGCGACTGGGCATGGACGTCTGCACCGTGATCCCCGCCGGCCCGAAGCAGGGGGCGATCGACTGCGAGTTGTCCAACACGCCGCAACTGGCCCCGGGGAAGAAGATCTCGGGCCGGGACGACGTCGGGCTCTACAACGTGGCCACCAACAGCCAGGCGTACTGGGCGAGCAGCTACGCCCCCGGGCGCAACCCGTACTACGGCAGCGACCGGTTGCTGTCCACGTGGTGGGAGCCGGCTGACGGCGACACCGCGCCCACGTACATCAGGGGTTTCGGGACCGTCTTCCACATCTCGGCCGCGCAGATCCAGTGGAAGGAGCTCGGGCGCACGTTCACCAAGGACAACGCGGTGCGGTACACGCTGGAGTACAAGGACATCCCCACCAACACGTGGCGGCCGCTGGTCGACAGGAGCACGAACACCGTCGCGTACACGGCCGACTACGTCACCTTCGACCGGGTGCTGACGAACGCCGTCCGGCTGAAGGTCCTGGGTACGACCGAGAACGTCAAGGTCGGCGTCCACGAGCTCAACGTGTTCGGCGAGAACTACAACCTGGTCGTCGAGAAGGGCATGATCACTCCGTAGTCCCGGCTGCGGGGCCGTGCCGTCAGGAGCGGGCGAGATCATCGGATCTCGCCCGCTCCCCCGTGTGGCCGAACGCTTCGGGGTGCCTACGCTCGCTTGCGTACCGTCAACGTCTGGTAGTCGGCGGCGTGGGGCTGGTAGGTCGGGTTGCCGGAGTAGGCGACGTGGACCCGGTAGTTCCCGGGCGGCAGATCAGCGGTCGGCAGGTCGACGACAGCCTTACCGTCGGCGAGTGCCACCACCTGCACGGCGCCGCCGAAGGTGACGGTGACCTCGCCCGTCGGGGTCGGAGCGTTGTGCTTCGGCCCGCCCGTCGGCCCCACCGTCACGTTCAGTCGGAACGTGTCCCCGCCGACCACCGACGCCGGCGCGGCCTTCGCGTGGACCTTGACGGCGGCCGGGCCGGAGGGCACCTCGAACGACGCCGTAGCGTCCGACGCCTTCAGGTAGTCGAAGCCGAGGTACTCGGCGGTGATCGTCCGGGTGCCCGCGGGCAGACCCGCCGGCAGCGTGACCGTGGCCGCGCCGTCGCTCAGGTGGGCGAGCGTCGACCACGAGCCGACGCTGAACCGCACCTGGCCGCCGGTCTCGAACCCGTCGGCCGCCGTGACCGTGGCGGTGGCCGTGGTCGTCTGGGCCCCACCCGCGTACGCCTCGACAGCCACCTCGGTGGTGGTCGTGACGTCGCTGTTCGGGATCCCCCGGATGTCGTTCCACTCGCGAACGGTCAGCGGAATCACCGTGCCGTGACGCGGACGGACGACACCCGCGTTGGTCATCGTAATCGCCTTGGCGTTCCAGGTCGGCGCCTCGATGTTCTCGTGGCACGCGGCCTGGTATCCCCCACCGTTCGTGTACCGGTCACCCCAGAGGTAGAACTGGCCGGGGCAGGAGGTGTCACCGGGGTTGGCCTTGAAGATGACCGGACCCTCGTACCCCTGGTTGGCGACCCACGTCGTGCGCCCCAGAGCCGGCGCGACCAACGTCCAGTTGTTGATGTCGCTGTCCAGGAAGTCGGTGTGCTTCTCGGAGAAGATGTCCGAGCCCTGGTTGCCGGCCTCGTTCTTGGTCACCCGGTAGTAGTGGTCACCGACCCGGATCGCGGTCGTGTCGATCCGCGACAGCGGGGCCGGGTTCTGCCAGACCTGGGGCGCGGAGAACGTCTGGAAGTCACGCGTGGTGGCGTACCACATCTGCGCGTTGCCCTGACCGGTGCGGTTCACCGGGTCGTTCCACAACGACTGCGCCCAGAACACGACGTAGGCGCCGATCTCCTCGACCCACAACGACTCGGGCGCGAAGGCGTTGCCCGCGTTGTCGGGCGCGACCTTCACGTGCCGCTGCGGGGTCCAGTGCACCAGGTCGTGCGACTCGAACACCTCGATGTACTGGGTGTCGTTGATGGCGTAACCGCCCTGGTCGTACCAGTTCAGGTCGGTAGCGATCATGTAGAACGTGTCGCCGTCGGGTGAGCGGACGATATGCGGGTCGCGGAGCCCCTGGTCGCCCAGCTGGGAGATGAGCGACGGCCGGCCTCCGGTCAGACCCGTCCAGTCCAGCGCGGTGTTGCCGTTGGAGGTGGCGAACATGATCTGTTCGCCGTCGGCGATTCCCTCGCCCTTGAAGTACCCCATGAAGTAGCGCTCGTACTCCTCGGCACGGGGCAGTGCGGTGACGGTCACCGGGAACGACTTCGTCTGCGAGGCCGAGCCCTTGGTGATGGTCGCCGTCAGAGTGGCGGTGACATCGGCGTGGCCGAACGCCGGGCGGGTCACCTCACCCGTCGGGGTGACGAGGTCGGTGGTCGACCGCCAGGTGATCGTCGACCCGAACGCGCCGCGGGCAGGAAGGTTGAGGTTTCCGCGTACGTCGTCGGTGGCGTACAGCGTCAGGTCGAAGCTGTCGCGGTCGACGGCCTGCGCGTCGTCGAACTCGGCCTTCACCACGACGGCGATCTCCCGGGTGGCGACCTCCTGGGCGCCCTTGCGGACGGTCGCCGTGAGCGTGGCCGTCGCGTCGGGCTGCCCATGGGCGGGCCGGGTGATCCTGCCGGTCACCGCGACCTTGCGTGCGCTGGGCAGGGCCGGCGGGGTGTGGACCGCCACGACCGACGGGTCCGAACTCGTCCACGTGATGGACGAGCCCGCCACGGAACCCACCTTGGGCAGCGTGATGTCGCGTACGACCGCACTGGTCAGGCCGAGGTCGATGGCGGCGGCGTCGGCGCGCACGCCGTCGGAGACGGTCCGCTGCGCCAGGGCGAGCGTCTCGTCGACGCTCACCGCCCGGTCGTAGACCCGGAAGTCCCGGATCGTGCCGCGGAACGAGTAGTGGCCCGACGTCTGCGAGCGGCCGAGGAAGTTGCAGTTGGTCCCCGCGGCGTTCACCGACGGCGGCGTGGTCAGGTTCGTCGACGTCGCGTGCAGCACCCCGTCGAGGTAGAGCCGGCCGGTCCAGCTCGTCCCGTTCGCGTTCAGCGACTGGGTGTAGGTGACGTGCGTCCACGCCCCTTCGGGCATGCGGACCCGGTTCTGTTGCAGGTTCACCGAGCCCACCGCGACCCGGAACCGCTGGGTGTTCGACGCGAAGATGGCGCCCTGGGCGCCGGTGTCGACGTCGCACGAGCCGGACTTGCGACCGAAGCCCCACATCTGGTGCTCGCCGACGTTCGCCGGGTCGATCCACACGTCGTAGTCGACCGTGAGGTCGGACATGCCGGCGGTGATGTCGTTCGGCAGTCTGACGTACGCGCCGTCGAGGGCGCCCTCGTAGGAGTCGGGGTTGAATCTGATCCCCTCGCCGGTCAACGTCGCCTTCCCGGGATTCACGAGCGTGGCGTTCGCCGCCGCGCCCGCGCTGCCCGAGTTGACCAGCGTCGTTCCGCTGGTCTCGTCGAGGGCGAAGTGGTGCACCAGCCCCTCGGTGAGCTGCTCCTCGGCAGCGTACGAGGGCGTCGCGGCGAAGGAGGCCGAGAGAAGCGCACCCAGTGCCAGAACTGCGACACCTCTGCCCTTCCGACTCAGCCTGGGACGGGACCTTCGCTGTCGCAGTCTCAATTGATCCTCCTCGACCGGTGGTGGGGCTCCTTCTGACGTGGACGGTGCTTGTTAACGCTAACTACGGCCTGCAGCCAGGTCAACGCAGTGCGTCGCGGGCCGCGATCGTCACCGTCGTGGTCAGGCCGGAGCAGGCGACGCCGACCGCCGACCATTCGGCCTCACCTACCAACTCGCCGCAACCCACCTCACCGCAGCGCGGCGCCGGACACCCCGGACGGGATATCGGCCGCGGTCCTACCGCTCGCCGCTCCCGCTGCCCACCCGGCGCGCTCGCCGACGCCGAGGCCACCGCGAGCGGAACCCCATGGCGACCCGGGCGACGAGACGAGCCCGGTTCTGACCGGCGTACACGAGAAGCAGCATGACGAGCAGGCCCGATCCGGCGACCCAGATCGACCAGTCGGTGACCGACTCCAGGCGCGGGAAGGTCACGATCAGGCAGGCCAGCCCGGACAGCGGGAAGACCAGTTGCAACCCGAGTTCGTAGAGCAGCGACCGGCCGGCCTTGTGGCGCGCGTAGTGCTCCTCCCACGTGAACATCCGCTCATCGCCGGCGCACTCGGCGGCGATCGGCCTGAGAACCTCGAGAACGTACGTGTTCGCCGCCTCCCGGTCCCTCCGACGCCGCAGGATGGTCACCCCGGAGACCGCGGACAGGACGGGAAGCACGAGGAGTAGCCGCGGGTCGGCGCCGTTCGCCAGGACCAGCCCCAGGAACACCGCGACAACGGTCATGTACGCGCCGACCAGGGCGTGCGACGCCGCCGCTTTCTGGGCGACGAGGGCGCGGATCACGTTGTACTCCGCGATCAGGAGATTCGTGCGGGCCTCTGTGCGCGGGACCGGTTCGACATGCTCGAAACCCCGCGGGGCACCCGACTGCCTGACCAGTTCCTCCCATGCCATGACCGCATTCTGTCCATCGATCGCAACCACTCCCGGTGACTGCGCTGAACGGACGCGGGTAGACCTCGTAGCCACCCCGGTAGAGGTTGGCAGCAGACTCGAAACGGTCGGGATCCGCCACGCACGCCGTCGCGAAGCCTCGATCAACGCAGACTCCCGCGACCTGGCATGTCACCCCGCCCACCTTGGCTGCGGATGGTCATGACGAACGTCTCAGTACGGCTGCCCCGGCTCTGACGGCTCTCCAATCGGATCCCACGCGGCGGTCCAGAGCCTGCGGTAACCACGTGGCGCGGTCATGGTGCTCGGCGCGCAGCGCGACCAGGTCCAACTCGACATCAGGCAGTACGACGCGCCGCTCTTCCAGCAGGGTGATCCGCTCGTGCATCGCCGCCATCAGGTCACGGTCAAGATCCCGCACGGCGTCGACGAACTCCTCGGTGGTGAGGACCAGGCGGCCCCGCACCGGGTCGGCGAACGTGACATCGACGTCTTTCTCGCAGCTTCGGTTCCGCCAGTCGAGCGTCACCGCGTCGGCACCGTTCATGATGGTGCGCCACCACCGAATCACCGGGGCGTTGCGCAGATAGCCCACGTCAAGAACCCTGTCGCCGTACCAGATCTCGGCGGTGAAGTCTTCCTCGTGCTCACCCCGCTCCGCCCACGTGGTGGAGCCGGCTTCGATGAACGGCACCAGGTCGGTGGGCACCGGCTCGAGCACCGCGGGCAGTAGCTGCAGCAGGTCCTCCCACAGCCGAACCACGTAGTAGTCGGCGTAGGGCAGGCCCTCGTAGCCGTCGGCCTGCCGGCGGCGCACCGTCTGGTCGGAATAGCGCAGCAGCTCGTGACCGTTCAGGTCGATCCAATACCAGCCATCGGTCAGGCCGAACCAGTGCAGCGTGCGCCGCTCCCGGCCCCACGGCCGCACGTGGGCCAGCGGGCGCAGCTCGAACCGGAACCGGATCCGCCCGGCATCGGCAGCCTCAGCCATGCACGCCACACATGCCCTGCTCGCGGCATCGCCTACCCCGCCCGCGCAGACGTTGCAACCTCGCCTCCCGTTGGCCGCCTTGGCCGTTGTCGAACTGCTGCCGGCGTTCCAGAACCGCTCGACGTGGCCACCCAACGGTATGTCCAGCCACTTACGCCACCGTCGCCGGCGCTTGACGTACAGCGTCTGCTCGATCTCTTCCACCCGCCGAGTCCACGGCAGTGCCGGGAAAGCGCTCCACGAACGTGCGATACACGGGTGCGCCCGGCAGGTCGTCGTGGATGGCGACCACCCGAGTTCTACGCAACCTACTCCGTGTACGGGCGGTTCTGGCTCCGCTGCTGCCTGCTGCGCCGAGGACGGGTCGTGCCTTCCAAGCCGTCCTGGCCATCACGATCATCACCGAGTCGCTCCACCCCGATCACGAGCCAACCGCGATGTAAAAAGTTCTAGACATGATGTCAAAGTCGCCATACTCTGACTGGTGTCAAGAATTCTTTACAAGGGAGGCGGCCGTGACGCACGAGGAGAAGCGAGCCTGGATCATGCTGGTGGTCAGCGTGGTGGGGTATTCCGTCTATGCCGCCGTCGTCCTGGACAAGGCCGACGGCGGGCCGCTCACCGCCACCCCGTACGCCGCGGTTCTGCTGTGGACGATCGGCGGGGCCGTCGTCGCGAGCATCGTGGCCGAGATCGGAATGGGCGTGGTGAACCCGCGGGCGTCCCGCGTCAAGGACGTACGCGATCGGGAGATCGGACGGCTCGGCGACCACGTCGGCCAGGCGTTCGTTGCCCTCGGCGCGGTGTCGGCGATGCTGATGGCGCTGGCCGAGTGGGACTGGTTCTGGATCGCCAACGTCATCTACCTGTGCTTCGTCCTGTCGGCGGCGGTCGGCTCCCTGGCCAAGGTGATCGTCTACCGCAGGGGTGTCCCGCAGTGGTGAAGCCGACCCAGGTCACGAACAGCATCCGCGCGCTGCGCTTCGCGCACGACGAGATGACCCAGGCCGAGCTCGCCGACCGGATCGGCGTGACCCGGCAGACCGTCATCGCCATCGAGCAGAGCCGCTACTCGCCCTCGCTGGAGTTGGCGTTCAAGATCGCCCGCGTGTTCGGCGTACGAATCGACGACGTGTTCCAGTACCCCGAGGAGGCGACACCGTGAAGGCCATCGTCCAGGACAGCTACGGCCCAGCCGACGTGCTCCACCTTCGCGACATCGACCCGCCGGCCGTGGGCGAGAAGGACGTCCTCGTCCAGGTCCACGCCGCGGGCGTCGACCCCGGAGTCTGGATCTTCATGACCGGCCGTCCCTACCTGGCGCGGCTGGCCAGCGGGCTGCGTCGGCCCCGGGTGCCGGTGCGCGGCCGGGACCTGGCCGGGGTGGTGGTCGCGGTCGGCGCCCGGGTGACCCGGTTCCGACCCGGCGACGAGGTGTTCGGCACCTGTCTGCGCGGCTCGTACGCCGAGTTCGTGAGCGCGCCGGAACGGCGGCTGGCCCGTAAGCCGGCAAACGTGTCGTTCGCGCAGGCCGCCGCCGCGCCGGTCTCCGGGATGACGGCGCTGCGCGCGGTCCGCGACAGCGGCGCGGTGCGCCGGGGACACCGCGTGCTGGTCATCGGCGCGTCCGGCGGTGTCGGGTCGCACGCCGTGCAGATCGCCAAGGCGTACGGGGCGACTGTCACCGCCGTCTGCAGGCCGGCTGCTGCCGCGTTCGTACGTGCTCTCGGCGCAGACGACGTCCTCGACTACACCAGCGAGGAGATCGACCGCGACGGACCGATCTACGACGTGGTCATCGACACCGGCGGCGACCGGCCGTTCGCTCTCCTGCGGCGTGCCCTCACCCCACACGGGACACTGGCGCTTGTCGGCGGCTCGTACACCAAGGGCCCGGTGCTCAGCGGCTACGACCGGCAGATCGTCCGCCGGCCGTTGCTGTCCCTGTTCGTCGGTCAACGGCTGCGCAGCGTGAGTGCGGTCGAGCGGACCGACGACCTGAACGAGCTGGGAACCCTCATCGAATCAGGGGTCCTCACCCCGGCGGTCGACCGCACCTATCCCCTGGCCCAGGCTGCCGACGCGATCCGGCACCTGCGGGACGGGCACCCGGCGGGCAAGATCGTCGTCACCATCTGACCCCGTGGCTGTCGCCGCCGCGCCCCGACCGTGCGCAGGCCGGGCGGGTACATGCCCCGGGTGCGGCCCGGATGGCGCAAGCGTGCGGCGCCGCCTCGACGGAGTTCATCTCGCCGAGGCGGCGCCCGGGGGCACCCGGACAGGCGGAGGTCAGGTCGCCGAGGTCACGCTCGCTTCGTGAACGTGGACCGCGCCCACAGGTAGCCGACCAGCGCGATGGCGACGCACCAGGCGACGGCGAGCACCGCGTCGGTGGTGTCCGGTGCGCCGCCGAGCAGCCCGCGCGTGGTCTCGATGATCGGGGTGAAGGGCTGGTACTGCGCGAACTGCCGCAGGCCCGGGCCCATCGTCTCGGCGGGGACGATCGCGCTGCTGAAGAACGGCAGCATGACCAGCGGCACCGCGGCCATGCCCGCGGTCTCCGGCGACTTCGCCGACAGTCCCAGCGCGACGGTGAACCAGCCGGTCGCGAAGGCCAGCAGCACGATGACGCCGGACACCCCGAGCCAGTCGAGCGCGCTCGCCGCAGGGCTGAAGCCGAGCAGGAACGCCACGCCGATCAGGGCGGCGATGGCGATCAGGTTGGTGAGCACGCTGGCGATCACGTGGCCGGTCAGCACCGCGCCGCGGGACACGTGCATGACCTTGAAGCGGTTGATGATGCCCTTGGTCATGTCGGAGTTCACCGATGTCGCGGTGCCGCCCAGCCCGTAGCAGACGGCCAGCAGGATCAGGCCCGGTGTCGCGTAGTCGATGTAGTCGACGCCGACGTCGAAGGCGTCACCGAACATGTACACGAACATCAGCATGATGATGATCGGCATCAGGACCGCGTTGAACACCGACGTCGGGTTCCTGATGAGGTGCTTGAGGTTGCGGCGCAGCATCACCAGCGAGTGGGACTTGGCGCTCATTTCGCGTCCACCTCCGTGGTGTGACCGGTCAGGGCGAGGAAGACGTCGTCGAGGTCGGGGGTGTGCACCGAGCACTCCTCGGCGTTGAGGGAGTGCTCGTCGAGGCGGTCCAGCACTTCCCGCAGCGACTTCGTGCCGCCGTCGCCCGGCACCCGCAGCGCCAGTGCCTCGTCGTCGCGGGCCGCGTCGGGGAAGGCCCACGCAGCCGCGTCGAGTTCGGCGGGGGTCGTGAACCGCAGCCGGATGTGGGTGCCGGGGATCTGGCGCTTGAGTTCGTCGGGGGTGCCCTGGGCGACCAGGCGGCCCTGGTCGAGCACGGCGATACGGTCGGCGAGCTGGTCGGCTTCCTCCAGGTACTGGGTGGTGAGGAAGATGGTCACGCCGTCGGCGACCAGGTCGCGGATGATCGACCACAGCATGCGGCGGCTGCGCGGGTCCAGGCCGGTGGTCGGCTCGTCCAGGAAGATGATCTGCGGGTTGCCGACCAGGGTCATCGCCAGGTCGAGCTTGCGGCGCATACCCCCGGAGTAGGTCGACGCGGGCTTGTCCGCCGCCTCCACCAGATCGAACCGCTCCAGCAGCCCCGTAACGATCCGCTTGCCGTCGCCGCCGGCCGCACGGTTCAGGTCGACCATCAGCTGCAGGTTCTCCTGCCCGGTCAGCAGCTCGTCCACCGCCGCGAACTGACCGGTGACACCGATGGCCGCGCGCACCGCCCTGGCCTCGGTCGCGACGTCGTGCCCCGCCACGCGCACCGTGCCGCCGTCGGCGCCGATCAGCGTGGTCAGTACGTTCACCGTCGTGGTCTTACCCGCCCCGTTCGGGCCGAGCAGCGAGAACACCGTGCCCGCGCGGACCTCGAGGTCGATGCCGTCGAGCACGACCTTGTCCTTGTACGCCTTCCGCAGCCCCGAGGCCTCGATGGCTGAGGTCGTCATGCGGTCACCTCAGGCGTGGCCGCGGCGGCGTCGAGCGCTGCGATGATCTTGTTGGTCATCTCGGCCACGGTGGGACCGGGCTCGCCCCGCCGGGTCCGGACGGCCGCGTCAAGGGCGACGACGACCGTGCGGCGGAAGTTTGCTGCCTCGGCCGGATCCTGCTTCTCCAGCAGGCGCATCGCCTCCGTCAGAGCAGGCAGCACGCGGTCGGCGATCTCGGCGACCGACTTGCCGTTCAGGCCCACTCCCGTGGACTTCTCGGCGAGTACGTGCCCGACCAGGCCGGTTGCCGAGGCCAGGGCGATGGAGCCGTCAGTCGCGATCCTGTGGGGCGAGCCGCCGGCGGCGCCGGCGGCCGACAGCAGCGTGACAGCGCCGTATGCGGCCGTCCGCAACGTAAGTTTGTCCTGATCAGAGAGTGGGATGGACAAGGTGGTCAACTCCTGTGAGACGTGTGTGAATCGGATTGAACGGACCACTGCCCGGCTTCGGGGGACCCCTGGCCCTGGATGGGCGGCTGGTGAACGACGGGGGAAAACAGATGCAGTGACGTACCGGACTGTTCATGACAAACCTCTCTCCGGCAGTGCGCGTTGGCTCCGGTGCCGCTCGGTCTGCGAATCGTGGGTCGGGGCTTACGGCAGGGCGAGCTCGTAGACGCGAGTTCGCCGAAGGTGGAAAAAGCCGAGGTGCCTGCGTAAGGCGAGCAGGCCGAGGTCGTCCTCGGCGGTGCGCGCCTCGATCTCGTCGATGTGCGGGTGGACCTCACGCAGGCGCTTGACCAGGGCGGCGTTGACCCACAGGCCCAGCCGCCGTCCGCGATGGGCGGCGAGCACGGTCGGCCCGTACTGGCGGGCGCGGCGCTGAGACATCGCGTCCACGGCCGCCACGGCGTAGGCCACCAGATCGCCGTCGGCTTCCGCGGCGCTCAGCACCGCGTTGCCCGGACGGCTCGGGTGTCGGAGCAGTTCCTCGACCTGTGTCGCGTCGGACAGATCGCCGGTCCAGTGGCTCAGCCGGTATCCGGCGGGCCCGACGTCGACCAGCTCAGCGAGCCAGGCCTGGTGAACGTCGCAGTAGGAGAGGAGGTCATGGCACCTGGATCCGGTATGCCGGAAACCGTGCCGGACGCAGAACGCCTCCCCGGCAGAGCCCGCGGCGACCTCGGCGACCAGGCGTTGCCGCGCGGCATGTTCGCCGACCGCGGCCAGCAGCAGGGAACCGATCCCGCGCCGCCGCCACTGCGGCTCCACGTACAGGTTCAGCTCGACGGCGCCGGGCTGAGTGTCGAGCGCCACCTCGAGAAGGCCGTGCTCGAACGGGATGACCGGACGCAGGACGGCCACCCCGGCCACGAAGCCGGGTGGCACCACAGCCTGCCATCGGGCGATCCCGGAGTGGTCCGGCACCGCCACGATGTCGATCAAGCGTTCGCTCATGGCACCCACGATCGCCCGACCGTCCGTGCCGAACAACGCAGAAGGTCGCACCGCTGCATTAGCCAACGGTTATCGTTCGAGGCCAGGCAGCCACGCAGTCGGCGGCGGTGCAGGTAACGCTCGTGCGGCGAGCCGCTGCCACCGCCATATACTTCCGGTCCCGAAGCCCCGTGCTCAGTGGGAGGGACGGCCGGGTGGAACTGCGCGACATCGAGATCTTCCTGACGCTGGCGGAAGAGCTTCATTTCGGGCGTACGGCCGAACGCCTCCACGTGTCCCAGGCGCGGGTGAGTCAGTCGATCAAACAGCAGGAGCGCCGGATCGGCGGCGCCCTGTTCGAGCGGACCAGCCGCAGCGTCCGGCTCACCCCGCTCGGCGAGCGGCTTCGCGACCGGCTCCGCACCGGCTACGGCGAGATCATGTCGGGCATCGACGAGGCCGCCGCCGCGGCTCGCGGGCAGGCCGGCACGCTGACCGTCGGCACGATGGCCACCCAGTACCAGTCGATCGGGGCCGTCCTCGACCTGTTCCGGCAACGGCATCCGCAATGCGAGCTGCGCCTGCGCGAGATCCTGCCCACCGACCCGCTCGGAGCGCTGCGTGCCGGCCGGGTCGACATCGGGGTGCTCTGGCTTCCCATCCGCGAGCCTGACCTCGTCGTCGGGCCTGTGTTGCACACCGAGAAGCTGGTGCTGGCGGTTGCCTGCGATCATCGGCTGGCCGGCCGAGACAGCGTCGAGATGGAGGATCTCGGCGACTACCCGGTGGCGTTTCCGGACGGCCCTATCCCCGACTACGTGTGGGAGGCGCACACCCCGGCCGTGACACCGGCTGGGCGGCCCATCCGGCGCGGATTGGGCGTGGCCACCCTCGAGGAGGCCTTCAGGGCGACCGCCAGTGGCAGCGTCATCTCCCCGATCGGCTCGGACGCGGCCGCCACCCGGCAGCGAGGCGACATCACCTTCCTCCCCATCACCGACGGACCGACCCTGCGGTACGCCCCGGTGTGGCGCAGCGGCGCGGAGACTCCCCTGATTCGCGCCTTCGTCCAAGCCGCCGCCGACGCGCAGAGAACCACGTAGCGATCACTGCCCCGATGTCGGGCGGACGCCCGAATCTGGTGCTGGTTCCGGTCGAAGCGGATCTGCAGGTGATGGGCATGCTCGCCGACCGGCGTGACGAGCTGGGCCGCGCCCGCACCGAGACCATCAACCGGTTGATGCTGGAACTGTTGCCCGGCGGGGCGAAGAAGTTCCTGTCCGCGCCACAGGCCCGCGCGTTGATCGCGACGGTCAAACCCCGCGACATCGTGGGAAGCTGCTGGCCGCCCGCGGCTCCACCCTGATGGAGCTGCACGGCATCGGCCCCTCAGGCGCAGCCCGCCTACTGGCAGACGTCGCAGACATCAGCCGGTTCGCCGACCGCGACCGGTTCGCGTCCTGGAACGGCACCGCACCGCTGGACGCCTCCTCCGGCGACCAGAAGCGTCACAGACTTCCCGCGCCGGAAACCGCCGGATCAACCGCACACTGCACATCATGGCCGTGGTCCAGCTACCAACCGCACCCAAGGCCGCGCCTACTTCGACGCGAGAAAAGCCGCCGGGAAAGACCTCCATGGAAGCCATGCGCGCGCTGAAACGGCGGCTCTCCACCGTCGCCTAAGCCCGCATGGTCGCCGACCAGAAACGCCGGCAGGCGGCAGGCCCGGGAGGGCACTCGGGGACGACTTTGCAATCCAGCGCGGCCGACCTGACCCCGGACATCGGCCCTTCGGACAAGCCACTTCCCGGACCCGCCACCAACCACCCTAAAGCCCTGGTGTCAGCGGCGCCTTGACATGAAGGGGTGCCGTGAGCGGATGTTCCTCGGGTGACCGTGTCCGAGGCGCTGGTGGCGGTGGGGCAGCATGATCGTCGTGCAGACGGTTGTCGCGCTCCGGCGTTACCCGCTCAAGAGCGCCCGGGGTGAGGTTCTCCAGGCGGCTGATGTCGAGTCGACCGGTCTGCGCGGAGACCGGACGTGGGCCTGTATCGACTGCCAGGACGGGACGGTCGGCAGCGCCAAACATCCACGACGATGGGGTCGCCTCTTCGAGGTCGGTACGACAACGCGGGATGACGGCCCGGAGACGATGTTGACGCTGCATGTCGACGGCAGCTCGCTGCGAGCCGGAAGCGCCGCGGCAGATGCCGCACTCAGCGACCACCTGGGCCGTCCGGTGCGGCTGAGCCGAGAGCTGCCGCCCGACGCGAGGCTGCACCGGACGTTGCCTGATGACGTCGGCATGGTGCCGGATTGGATGGCCGGTGCCCGGCCCGGTCAGGAAACCATCACGGCGATCGCGGGCGCGGGGCGGGTCGGCCGGTTCGTCGACTTCGGCGCCGTTCATATCGTGACCACCGGTGCGCTGTCTCTGCTGGGTGAGCGCATGGGAGGTGTCAGTGTGGCCGCGGCGCGGTTTCGCCCGAACCTGGTCATCGACGCACCGCGTGACCCAGAACCGGGGCAGGAGCTACGGCTGGGCGATGTCGTGCTCCGGGTGATCCTGCCCACTCCACGGTGCGTCATTCCCGGACTCTCCCAGGCCGAGCTGCCGGCCGACCTCTCCGTGCTGAGCGCCCTGGCCCGGCACTACCGCATCCCTGTGGCCGGGCTAGGGCGGGCAGCCTGCTTCGGGACCTACGCCGATGTCGTCCAGCCAGGCCGACTCCGACTGGGGCAGGTCGTCCGCTGAGCAAAGGCCCGTACCTGGTCGGCGGCTCCTCCATCAGCAGATGCGGCCGTCGTAGCGACCGCTCGGCGGCAATTGAGCGCGCGACGCTGATTGAACGGGATCCGTTCGGGTGTCACGCCCAGCTTGTGACAGCACGAGCTGAAGGCCGCCCGTTCGCCGGCACGGGCCGGGAGGGGGCTTCGTCGCCCCCTCCCGGGAAACCCGCAGTGCTACTTTCCGGACTCGTAGAGCGCCGTCACTTCGGCGGCGCTCAGAGCGCGGTCGTAGACGTGCACCTGGTCGATCGTGCCATCGAAGTAGTCGACGGGGTTGCCGCCGAACTTGCCGCGGCCGATGACCAGGGGCCCGGTGGAACCGTCGCCGAGGCAGGCGCTCGCCTGCCCGGCGAGTTGCCCGTCGACGTAGAGGCGCAGCTGGCCCGTCGCCGCGTCCCGGACACCGACGAGGTGATACCACTGCCCGGCGACCGGGGTGGTCGGCGCGAGGGCCCGCACCCCGGCGAAGCTCATCGCGAACCGTCGGTCAGCGCCGGAGTACTGCAGGTAGAAGGCGCTGTTCGAGGCGCCGTCCTGGCTCACCACCGTCTGGAAGGCGCCACCCGCGCTGTCGAGGCGCACCCAGGCCGAGGCCGAGTAGCTGCCGGTGGTGTCGAGGACGGTCCTGCCGGTGTCGACGTACTGGTTGCCGCCGTTGAACAGCAGGCCCGAACCCGTCTTGCCGGCCGTCCAGGTGGGCCCGGCGACGAGCCGGCCGTCATTGGTGCCCGCCTCGTCGTTGGCCGTATCGCCGGCATTCTCGTCCAGCGGCCAGTAGCCGACTCCGGTGAGGCCGGGCGTGCCGGGCGGCGGCGGAGGAACGTTCGCGCCGGTACCGTCGGCCGAGCGGATGACCGCCTCGTTCACCGCGCGCACCTGGTCGAAGTCCATCTTCTCGACCCGGCGGTCGTAGGTGAAGAAGCCGTTGACCTCGTGCTCGACGTCGGTGATCTGGGTGTAGACGCCGGCCGAGACCCCGCAGGTGTTCGCAATACGCAGCAGGTCGCGCTGGTTCTCCACGTACCGTCGGGTCAGCGTTTCGGAGTCCGGCGCCATCCAGTACGCGCCGCCCTCGCCGAACCACATGTGACCGTCAACCTCGAGGCCCATTCCGCCGTGCTCGCCATCGACGGCCACCCGGCCGGCGGTGGGCAGTGGCGACGCCGGACCGAGGTACTGGTGGTGGTCGATGATGTCCCCGCGTCCGGAGTCACCGAGAGAGTCGCAGCAGTTCACGCCGCTGTGCGCGTTGACGAGCCGGGTCGGGTCCTGCTGCTTGACCGAGTCGGCGATGCGGCCGGTGGCGCCCTGGTCCCACTCACCCCAGCCCTCGTTGAACGGCACCCACACCACGATCGACGGATGCGCGGCGTGTTCCCGGATCATCTCGCCGAGCTCGGATTCCCACTGCCGCTGCCACTCGACGGTCGGGCGGCCGGGCTTCGTCGCGGGCATGTCCTGCCACACCATCAACCCCAGCCGGTCCGCCCAGTAGTACCAGCGGCCGGGCTCGACCTTGATGTGCTTGCGGACGGTGTTGAAGCCGAGCACCTTGTGCTGCTCCAGGTCGAAGCGCAACGCCTCGTCCGTCGGTGCGGTGTTCAGCCCGTCGGGCCAGAAGCCCTGGTCGAGGGTGGACATGTGGAACAGGATCTTGCCGTTCAACGTCATGCGAAGCTTGCCGTCGGCGCCCTTCGCCTTGCCGATCTCGCGCATCCCGAAGTAGGAGCCGACCTCATCGACCTGCTTGCGGCCGTCGAACAGGCGTACCCGGAGGTCGTAGAGGAAAGGCGAGTCGGGTGACCACAGCTTGGGCTTGGCGATGGGTATCGTCAGGTCGGTCCCGGCCGGACCGGCGACGCGGGCGACGGCCTTGCGCCCGTCGTACGCCACGGCCTCGACGGTGAGGCCCTCGGCCCCGGAGGTGGGGTTCGCGCGCAACCGCACGGACTTGTCACCCAGGTCGGGCGTCAGGTTCAGTGAGTCGATGGCACCCGTGGCCGAGACGGGCTCCATCCAGACCGTCTGCCAGATGCCGGAACTGCCCTGGTAGAAGATGCCCCGGTCGCCGACCCGGCGCTGTTTGCCGATCGGCTGGAACGTCGCGTCGGTCAGGTCCTCGGCCCAGACGATCAGCTCCTGCTGCCCGCCGGGCCGCAGTGCGTCGGTGACATCGGCGTCGAAGCCGTCGTAGCCGCCCCGGTGCGTCGCCACCTGGTGACCGTTGACCCACACCTTCGCGTCGTAGTCGGCCGCGCCGAAGTGCAACACCAGGCGCTGGCCCCGGCCGACCTGCCACGGCTCGGGCACGGTGAAGGTCCGGCGGTACCACATCCGGTCCTCGTGCCGTTGGATGCCGGAGAGGGCCGACTCGATGGGGTAGGGCACCAACACCCGCTCGGCCAGCTCCTCGCCGACCGGCGGGGCCTCGCCGGCGGCCGCACCGGCGAACTCCCACACGCCGTTGAGGTTCTGCCAGCGGGACCGAGTCAGTTGCGGCCGCGGATATTCGGGCAGTGCGTTGGCGGGTGAGACGTCATCCGTCCACGGTGTGGAGAGTGGCGGTGTTCCCTTCGTCCAACCGGTGTCGGCGGCGTCGGGTTGGGGCGCGGCGGTCGCGGCGGTCGGCGCTGTGGTCACGACCAGGACGGCCGCGGTGGCGAAGGCGAGCAATGGCCAGCGTCGGCTGGAGGCGCGTCGGGTCATGCGGTCGGCCCTTCGGAAGTGCGGACGGGGGCGGCGGCTGTCAGTGGTGCGCTCCGAGGGTGGGCGGCCGGGTCACTGGTCGATGTTCCCGGGGCGGGACGTGCCCGCGGCCAGATCCCACCACGCACAGGTCACGGCCGAACACAAGACAACGTTGTTCCGGAAGTGATGTCAATAGATATCGACAAGACTGATCGGATTCGGCCACCCCGGGCGCCCATGCAGCTGGGGCCTCGACCTGCGATCCCGTCACGTGCATGCACTCGACCGACCGCAAGCTCTACGAGCACTGCGACAAGGCGGGGGTCTCGTTCACCGGCTATCGGCATGATGCGGCCGCCGCACATCACGCTCCTTCACTCGGACCCTGCCGTCTCGAAGGATCACGCGGTGGCCGTCTCTCATCTACGCAACAGGCCCGTAACGGGCAAATCGTAACGCGACGTCCGTGGACGCAACCCATGGCCCGGCGCACAACAGTTATGTGAATCGATATGGACGGTCGCTCAAACCGCTTCTGGTGGACGGATTTTGCCCTCTTGACGAGGGACTTCTGCCGCAGTCTAATTTGGTGACCATATAGGGAGGCCCACTTGTGGGAGCGTTCCAGTTCGCCGTCCTGACGTGGCCGGGGTTCCTTCTGGTCCCGGCTGCCGCAGCAAAGGTGGGCGCACCGCGTCGGTTCGCAATGGCCGTTGCCGGTTGCCGGCTTGCGCCGTCTGCATTGCCACTCGCACGGAGCGTTCCCGGCGTCGAAGTGACCGCCGGCGCCGGCCTCATCAGCAGTTGGCACCCGACATTCATGCTTCGGCCCGCGCCGCAGTCGGGATCCCGAACGAGGCCGCCGACATTCGCCGCCTGGTAGCGGCGAAACGGCACATCATTTGTCTCGGCCAGCGCGTGTGGAGAATGACGCTGGAACGCAGCAGGCCGCTCTGGTCCGCCGGAGATATCGGCCCATCGGAAGGAGTCGGAGATGAGCATGAGGTTCGTGAACCGGCGGCAGTTTCTGCGTCGGCTGGGAGGTGTCCTTGCCGCCGGAGGAGGCATCGCCTTGTTTCCGGCCGGGTTCGCCTCGGCATCGTCCAAGACCGGCCCAACATCGACCCCCGGGAGTACAGCCGGCGGGCCGGCCTATCCGGGAGACCCCGGTTTTGTCGCCAGGTCGCCGGGGGAACTAAGTGCCGCTAAGGCCAGTTGGGAAACGCCGGAATACGGTTACTATACCGGCCATAATCCCTCCAACCCTGGCACAGCTATCGATTCCCCATGGCAGCTCGTCGCAGTAAACGCGTCCACCGCCTACGCCCTGGGGTACCGCGGGCAGGGCGTCGCGCTGGGCATGATGGATTCCGGCTACCGGACTACACACGAAGCATTTCAGACCGGGCTGATCGTTCCGGTGAGAGCGGAGGGTGTATACGGCACGTCCGGCTTCGGGTACCGGAACACAGCAACCCCGGCGAACCCGTTTACTGCGGGCCAGCCGTTCACTGTGGCCGGTGACCAGGCGAGAACAAGTGACTACAGTCACGGGACGGGCATGCTTGGCGTCACCTCTGGCATTCGCGATGGTAAAGACCAGCACGGCATCGCCTTTGGCTCGACGATGTATGTCGCCATGACCGGCGGCTCCGATACCCAGTCCCACGGCCCCTTCCACGATTACGTGTACTGGCATACCGCCAACAAAGCCCTGGTCGACGCAGGCGCCCAGGTCATCAACAGTAGCTGGGGCTCTTATGTCCAGACTCTTGACAGAAGCCGCTTCGACGGCCTGGGTAACGACCTTGGGGTAAATGGCAACCTCGCCAACGCTTACGAGCTGCGCGGCAAAGACAGCGCCAGCGCCACGGCAATGGCGACCATTATCCCCAATGAGTACCTGAAGGATCTGGAGTACCAGTTCTTCCTCTTCAAGAAGAGCTATTCGGAAGGCGGCATCCAGTACAATCCAGACCACCCCGGACGCTCCTTCATGGATGCCATCTGGGACGCAATCAAGGATAGCGGTACCGTCAACGTGAGGTCGGCGGGCAACAACGACTGGAGCAACCCGTATTTCCGCCCGGCGTACCCCTTCTTCAATCCCTCGGCGGAACAGCAGTGGGTATGCGTCGGCGGCGTGCAGCCTCCCACTGCGGCCAACCCCGAATACACGAAGCAGTCCGGGTACAACGAGGCGGGGCTCGCCAAATGGTGGACCGTGTCCACCCCGTCAAACAGTGTTCGGACCACGAACAGCGGTGGTGACACCAACTATTCAAACTCGAGCGGCACGTCTCCGGCAACGCCCGTTGCGACAGCGGTGATGGGGGTTCTGCTCTCCCGTTACCCGAACATGGACGCCAAGCAGGTCCGTGAGCTGATGTTCACCACGGCGAATAACAAGATGTCCGACGGCGTGAGATTCCTCGGCACCGGGCAAACCTCCCCCTCCGGAACATCCATCGCGTGGACCGCTCCCGACGGTCTTCCGGACGAACGCTGGGGTTGGGGGATTCCCGATCTGGCCAAGGGCATGTACGGTCCCGGCCAGTTCCTGAGCCCCATGACCTACAACATGGACAAGGCGCCCCTGGACGTCTGGTCGAACGACATCAGTCAGATCGCGATCAAGGAAAGGGAGAGGGAGGATCGGGAGTGGCTGGCGGCCTACAAGAAGCAGGGAATTGCCTTCGCCGGTGACTTCAGCCCCAACGTGCTGAGCCCGGACGGCAGGCTTAGCGAAAGCGCCTTCATGCTTCAGGGCATCTTGGCTGATCCTTACATTCAAGCCATCACCAACGGTCACCCGGAACTGTACGACAAGATTAGCTATGAGGACGCCGCCAAGTGGCGCAAGGAATGGATGGACGCGCGCGCGGCCCACATTCAGAACAACATCGACAACAATCTCTACACGGCGTCTCTGACCAAGCAGGGCTCCGGGATGTTGATCATGTCGGGCCACGCCACCTACGAGGGCGGCACGACGGTTGAAGGCGGCAAGCTTTCGATCGCCGGCTCGCACGCAAGCTCGGTCGCCGTCAAGGGTGGCACGCTCGGCGGGAGCGGTTTCGTGGGAGGCAGCATCCACGTCAACAGCGGCGTGTTGCAGCCCGGCCTGTCGGCCGCGGAAGCGGCGTCCGCAGTGTCCATCGCTCTCACCGACGTCGCGCAGGGCAACGTCCTGAACGTCGGCGGCAACGTGACCATCAGCCGAGCGGGTCGCGTCGCCATCACCATCTCCGGCGACCACGACTACACGAGCGTGCGGGCCGCGGGTGACCTGGTGCTGGACGGCGAACTCGCCCTGGACGTTCGCGCACGCCTCACTCCGGGCGCCGTACTGACGATCATGAGCGGCGACTCGATCCGGGGCAACTTCCATTCCCTGCCGGAGCGGCGAGTCCTCAACGCGGGCCACCACATGTTCAGGGTGTCCTACCAGGATGGCGGTGTGACGCTGACCGTCGTCCGCACGCTGCCCGGGGCACCGTCCGGCGGCGTCTAGCCGCACGTGGCCTGGCCAGCCAGGCTCAGGTTCGCCCGAGCCTGGCTGGCCAGGCCTTCGTCCAACATGGCCGTGTTGACGAAGCCGCCGCCACTGCGCAAGCGCATGGGCAGCTCATAGACGAGCGAACAGGCACTGATGTTCCTTTCCAGGACGGCGAAGACTACCTCTGCGCCTGTCCTGCTCGAATACTCGGTCGCGGCTCGCGAGCTGCGGTTTCGAGGGTCGGGATGTGTCTTACGGTGTTGGCGCCGCACGGTGTCCGGAGTCCTAGGTGTACCAGGCCCAACGAGTGTCACCATCAAGCGGTGATGACAGGACTACTCATGTGCACAGCATTACGGGTCACATGACCCTGGGCAGATCCAGCCCGCCTTCTCCGGAACGTGTCAAGGGAATGAGGCCAACGGGAGTTAAGCGGCTTGGGGGAGTTGCCCCCTGGTCCTGGACACTTGAGCCTTGGATCGTGATGGTCCGGGGAGATCAGGAGTCCCTGACAGATGGTGATGAAGCACTACCCC
>NZ_JBITMV010000035.1:0-25368 GCF_044466625.1 Micromonospora sp. NPDC049366 | reverse complement strand
GAACTCACGGGGGTAGGGCTTGGGCACAGCAACATCCTTCCAGCTCACCGTCAGGGCAAGCCATCTCAGATGTCACCTGTCGGTGCAGCAGACCCAACACGGGAGGCGCATGCGCGGGGGAGCGCGCGCTGCTTGGAAGCGCAGCTGATGGTTGAGGACCTGCGCGTTCAGGCCGCGCGCCTGTACCAGGCGCGGGGACTGCCGAAACAACGAGCCGACTGCCTGGCCGAGGCGGTTCAGACAGTGCGCCAGACTGACACCGCCCTGGCACGAGAGGTTGACAGGGCGATCAAAGAGCACCGTCGAACGTGCCGCAGGCAAGGAGGTCTCGATCGTCACGCCATCTGTGCGTCCTCGGTGGCCCAGGCTGTGCGGTTCCGGCTACCACCCGTGGATCTGCCGGGGACATTCGGGCCCGAGCACCTGGAGCGCGCCGTCCCCAATGTAGGCGTCGAGGCGCTGACGGAGCAGGACGACAACGACGTCGTCCCCCAACCCGGAGGCGACGCCGCCGACCCCCTTGAAGACGCCGCACCGGGGGAGCCGGAGTTGACGTCCTGCGGCCATTCGCGGAACGATTTCCTTTGCCCGGACCTGCTCAAGCAGTTGCCGACCGGCCTGGCGCGTGTCGTCGCCGTGGTCGAAGTGTCCTACGACGCCACGCGGTTCGGCTTCACCTGGGTGACCGAGGACGGAGAATTGAGCACGGGAGCCGACAGCGCTGTTAACGTCCACGACGCGTGGCTCCAGGCGGTCTGCCGCACCGCGCTGGACCTGGGCGGTGAACTGTCGAACGTCCAGGTCGTCTGCCGCGACGAGAGGGCCGCCTCCGTTGTGCGGTACATCGACCGCGTGCGGCTTGTACCCGACGCCCTGGGCTTTCCGGTAGGCAGCCGCACTCGTGAACTGCTCAACGCACTGGTCCGGCAGCGCGGAAAGTTCTTCGTCCATGCCGACGGCTGTTCAGGGCCCCACCGAGGCATGACGGCTGGTCACCGCCTGGCAACGGTCGTCCTCACGGCAGCGCATGAACCAGATGGGGCGGCCATGGTGAAAGATGCCGCCGACCGGATCTCCGAGGAGCTTCGTGCTCTGACGGCGCTGGGCAGCGCACATCCGCGGCACGGTGACTCCGCGTCCTGGGTGCCTGGGGGGTTCGATGCTGATGAGCTGCGGTGGCAGGTCGCGCTGCAGCGGGTACATATCAACGGCGGTTGGAGCATCCTTCCCGACGGACTGAAGACGGTGCCGCAGGACAGGCAACGACTCCGGGTGGTCGTCGAGCATCCCGGCCAGGAAGCGCAGGCCAAACGCGCGGACCCTGTCTGTCAGGGTGAGTTGAGGCCAGCGGCTCGTAGCAAATCCCGCTGACAGGGCGAGATCAGGATCGATTGGCGTTGAGCATTTCTGCTGCTACCGGGTCGTCCCGGGATGATGGGGTCATGAGTCGTAAGCGAGGTCCGCGTTCGGACGGGCCGCGGGCCCGCCGGTCGTTCACGCCGGCGCAGAAGCTGGACCTGTTGACCCGTTACGAGCAGGCCGTGGCTGCTGGTGAGGGCGGGGCGTTCCTGCGGGAGCAGGGGTTGTACTCGTCGTTGATGAGTGAGTGGCGCCGGGCTCGTGACGCGGGTCTGTTGCAGGGCAGGGCGCCCGGGGAGTCGGTCGGGCGGCCGAGCGTGGAGCAGGCGGAGATCGCGGCGTTGAAGCGGGAGTTGGAGGTGACCCGCGCCAAGCTCGCCCGGACCGAGACCGCTTTGGAGATCATGGGAAAAGCACGCGAGCTCTTGGAGGACATCTCCAGGAGCGAGCCGGACGTGCCGGACGCCTTCAGGCGCGGACGGTGATGATGGACGCCTACCGGGCGTTGACCGCCGCCGGGGCCTCGACCCGGGCTGCGGCGCGGGTGACCGGCGTCGCCCGTGCGACCGCTGACCGGGACCGGCGACTGCCCACACCGCTGCCTGCGGTGCGGCGGGCGCCGGCCAACGCCCTGTCCCCAGCTGAACGGGCACGGGTGCTGCAGGTCCTCGACAGTGCCGAGTTCGTCGACGCAGCCCCGGCGCAGGTGTACGCGGCCCTGTTGGACCAGGGCGTGTATCTCGGATCCATCGCCACGATGTACCGGATCCTGCGGGAGCACCGCCAGGTCCGCGAGCGCCGCCGGCAGGCCCGCCACCGGCCCCGGACCCGCCCGGAGCTGGTCGCCACCGGACCGGGGCAGGTGTACTCCTGGGACATCACCAAACTCGCCGGGCCCGCCCGGGGCGTCTACTACGACGCCTACGTGATGATCGACGTGTACTCCCGCTACGTCGTCGGCGTGCGGGTGCACTCCCGCGAGTCCGGGCCCCTGGCCGAGGACATGATGCGCCAGGTGTTCGCCATCCACGGCGTCCCACATGTGGTCCACGCCGACCGGGGCACCTCGATGACCTCGAAATCCGTCGCCGACTTGCTGGAGGACCTGGGGGTGACCCGGTCGCACTCCCGGCCGAAGGTCAGCAACGACAACCCCTACAGCGAAGCCTGGTTCAAGACGCTGAAGTACGCCCCAGTGTTCCCGCAACGGTTCGCGTCCCTGGCCCACGCCCGCATGTTCATGACCGACTTCGTGGCCTGGTACAACGAAGCCCACCGCCACGCCGGCATCGGACTACACACCCCGGCCGAGGTCCACCACGGCCGCCACCACGCGGTCCGCGCGGCGCGGGAACAGACCCTGGCCACCGCCCACGCGGCGCATCCCGAACGGTTCAGCACCCACCGCCTCGCGCCCAAGATCCTCGACCTGCCCGAGCAGGTCTGGATCAACAAACCCGACCAGCAGACGAAGCTGGAACCGCTGGTCGCTTAACTCCCACTGGCCTCAATCCCTTGACACGTTCCGGGAGAGCGACGTGCTGCTTCGATCCATCAAGGGCCGATGGGAACTTCATGGCCTGGAATGGCCTGGAGGGCTCCTGCCGGGCACCCTCGTTACCTTCCGCTGGCGTCCGAGCGATAACGTGATCAGGGCCTCGACGGACCTGCTACCACGCCCGAAGCGAATCGACGAGTTGACCTACCGGCACCGTTACGACATCCAGGTAGTAGTGCGGGAGAACGCGCCGGGAGCTGACCAGGATGGCGCGGTACCCGACCTGTCAGACACCGGATGGGTCATGCGCACGCTGCGGAAGCTGGGCCATCTCAGCCCCGACGGGAGCGCAATCCTGGCGGAGCAGGCGCTGGTGCGCAACTGCCTTGATCTGGGCCTTCCGAGGCACCGCGCCGACCGGATCCATCCGGCGGTCGAGTATCTGATTCATGAGCGGCGCCTGGGACGGGTCCGGGGCAGCCTCGACCGAGACGGCCTTCCCAATTATCCGCCGCGACCCCGAGAGGCCCGGGCCGCCCTGCTGCGCTACGTCCCCCAGGTGGTAAGCATCGCGCCACAGTCCCAACCGCAGCACGAGAATCAGGCACCTCGTCGTGACCACTGGGTGGCTGGCTTTGTGCGGCGGCTCCCGGCTGGGGCCCAGGCAACTCCAGAACAAGTCGATGCTCACCGGGAAGCCATCCGGGCGGCGGAGGTGGTGGACCGGCCCCTGCCCGAGGGCTACACCTATGTGCGGCGCCACCGACGCGCCCGTTGATGTTACGCCTTCTGGGAAGAGTGGGGTGTTCGACCTGTCTGAAGAATTGACTGTCGAGCGTTGGTGGACCGACGCTGACATGGACGAGGTGACCCAGATGCTGGCGTCGCGCCGCTCCCGACTCTGGCAGCTCGCCGACCCCGCCGATCTCGCCGCCTGGGTGTTCGCCGATCCCGCTCCGGCGCCGCTCGACCCCGCGCCGGCTGATCTCGACGCTGACTGGGCGAATGGCCTGAATGAAGCGGGCCGCCAGGCCTGGGCGTTCGCCGGCTGGGTAGCCCGCACGGTGGTGCCCGAGCCGGCCAGGACTGCCGGCAGCCATTGGCTCCTGTCCCGGTTGGACGGCGCCGCGCCCGCGATGCTGCGACTGACGGTCGGGGTGCTGGAGATTCTCGGTCTATACGAGAACGGTGAGAGCGTCTGGCTGCGGCTACACGGGGGACCTGTGGCGCTGGCAATGGAGAGCGGCGCCGCGGACCCGGCGGAGTGGGCCCGGCGCGGCGTCGACCTCTCGGACGACGGTACCAAGACCCTCGCCGACGAGAAGATGATGCTCCGCTGCCCCGACCTGGCCACGGCGCGCTGGCTGCTTCGGCAGCAGCCGGTCATCGCTGGTCTACGGCTCCTCAGTTGCTGGGTGGCCGCCGGACCGTACTCGTTTGAGGGCCGGTACCGGCCGGAGATTGTCGCGCGGGCGTGGCGGGCGTCGGGGGCGTTGTGCGACGAGGACGTCGGCGCGGCGGTGGGCGACCACGTCGGTTTCGATCGGCCGTACGTCGGCGTGACAGCTACCGGTGGACTTCCGGCCCGGCGGTCGTTCGACGCGGATGCCTACCGAGCTGGGATGATCGAGCACGACCGGCTGTGCCGGGCGTTGCTCGAGCGACTCGCTCAAACAGGTGTACGAGCCGGATCGGGGCTTTGCGGCCTGCCGGTGGACCTGGCGTGGCGGAACCCGGACGGGCGACAGTTCGTCGCCGAGGTGAAGAGCGTGGCCGGCGGCAACGAGGTCGAACAGCTGCGCCTCGGCCTTGGGCAGGTGCTCGAATACCGTCACCGGCTCGCGGCACTCGGCCAGCCGGTGACTGCGGTGCTCGTGACCTCCCAGTGCACCGACCCGACATGGTGGGAGATCTGTGCAGGCAGCGGAGTCCAACTCTGGACCGGCCTAGGCTTCGATGAGTCCGGGTTGCTGGTAGCTCAGCCCTCGGGAAACGCCCTGAGGATCGATTTTGAACATGAACGGTCGGCAGGATGACCGCGCCGGCTCCGCGTTCACGATCAGAATCTCCGGTGCCGGGAACGCGTTCGTGACCACCGCGAGTCGCCAGCCGCTCTCTACCCGCGCGGCACGCTCCTCGTTCGGCGTGAGCAGAATGATGGGACGCCGTCCGACGACGCCCTTGACCTCGAACTAGCCAGGCACCCAGATTGTCGGTGGTTCCTGCCCGTGCTGTCTCCGGCTGTGGTTGGCGGCGTCTCCGCTGCGTCTACGACGTTTTCGGCGCGGAGCCGCGGCGTACCTTCCCAGATGCTGAAGTCGTCGCCGGAGCGGTTGAGGGCTGCCGGCGGGCCATTCAGTGGAAGCCGCAGAAGGGCTCGGCTGGCGTACCGTCGGGGCTCTGCTGAACGACCAGCGCCGATATCAGACCTGGGTTCCTCGCGTCTTCACGCTTCGACGCCGCCTCGAGGCCGTATGGCATTGGCCCGCCGTGGTACCGAACCCGAAGACCTTGTTGGGCCAGCAGTTTCACTGAGCCGCCGATAGGTGATCAGGGCATCCGCCTCGCTCCGCGAGTCCCGCCCGATCCCTCGCAGGATCTCTGTCGTCGCCTCGACGGCCCGATCGAACTCCGACTCCCCAGCGCGGATTGGCTCATCCGGACTCGATGACGGCTGATCAGGCAATGACGGGTATCTGACCCGGCGGCCAGATCAACTACTCTGCGGGAACCGATAGGCTCACCGTGAGCGTCGCTCTGATTTCACGGTGTGATGGTGGACGGATCATCATATGGGGGTTCGGATGGCGCCGAGCAGACGGCGGGCAGTGCTGATCGGGGTGAACCAGGGCGGACGCGACGTACACCTGCCCGCGCTGCGCTATGCCGAGCGCGACGCCCAGGCGATCCGGAACATGCTGCTTGACGATACTATCGGGACCTTCGACGACGGCGACGTCACGGTCTACATCGGCGCCGACGCCAACTGGCGCGGCATTAAGACCAAGCTTCGCGAACTGGCGCTCGACTCAGGTCCATCCGATGTGCTGCTGGTGTATTTCGCCGGTCACGCGCTGGTGCCCGAATGGAGCAACCAGCTCGATGCGTACCTCGTCACGGCGGACCTCGACCCGGACGGTCTTCGACGGGAGCCGGACAACGGCCTGCGGATGGCCTTCCTCAAACGCGACGTCTTCGAGACCTTCGCCGGCGCGTCCTTCCTCATTCTCGATTGCTGCCAGGCGGGGGTCTACCTCGACGCCGACCTGCGCCACGCGGAGGCGATGGAGACCTACCGCACGCAGGTCGACCGCCACAGCGCCCTGCTCGCCTGCCGGAGCGGCGCGGCCGCCAGGGAGAGTGAGGACTACGGGCATGGGGTTCTGACCCATTATCTGCTGCGCGCGCTCCGCGGCGAGGCCGCGGACGATAGCGGGCGCGTGTCGTTCGGGCAGATGGCGACATTCGTCGCCGAGCAGGGGATCGAGCCGCCGCCGGTCCAGCTCGTACACATGTGGGGTCCAACCACGGTGCTGGCCCAGCCGCCGGTCTCCCGGCATGACCGGAAGTCGCTCAGTTCAGCGGCCAATCCGGGCACCACACGGCCATGCAAGAGCCCGCTCGAAGACCAATCCAGCTCCATCCTGCAGCTCCTTGGCCGGGTGTTCCGGTCGGAGACCCGCCCGGCACAGCCGCCGCAGCAGGCCGGGTACGCCGACCGGGTGGAGATCATGCGGTCCGCCACGGGGGCCGAGTCGGTGGCGGCAGTGGAATTTTCCGGCACGGCCATCCGTGTGGTCAACGCGACTCCGCGCTTCGACAAGGAGGAGCTGCGGCCGTTGTTGGAGCTCGGCTCAGCAGACGCCATCAAGTACCGGACCGGGATGCCCGGTCACATCGTCTCGAACGACGCGGGTCGGCGGGTCCTCTGCGTTCCGCTACTTCACGAGGACGACAAGATTCTGACACTGATACTTGTCGATCCTGCACCCGCGCTGCTCGACATGGGTGAGCCGCTCGCTGTGATGCTGCGGGCGATGTGCGACGCCAACTTCCTCGGCGACCCGCTCCAGGCCGAGATGCGAGTGATGACCGCGCTACGCACCGCCTTCGGCCGCTTGCCTTTGACCCTCTACGAGTACGCCTTCAGCCTCTACCAGAAGCTGGTCGGCTCCATGTTCATGGTGTTCCAGCCCGTCGTCGAACTGGCCCTACGGCCGACGGGGGTGAGCATCCAGAGCTTCGAGGCGTTGGCGCGCCGCGGAGATCATGAAACACGCGCTCCGCTCGGCGCCTTGCAGATGGCGTACGCCTGGGGAGACCGCTTCATCATCGAACGGGACGCCCTTCTGCTCAGCAAGGCGATCCACTCGTACGCCGCTGCGGACGCCGCTACGTCGTATCAAGGCACAAAGCCGCTGTCGGTCAACGTCGCGGTCCGCTCGCTGCTCAGCGACTCATACCTGGCCCAGGTTAGTAAGGCGCTCGTCGAAGCCGACCTGAATCCGCGGACCCTTACGTTGGAGATTTCCGAACGGGACGCGATCGAGCCCGGGCCGGGTGAGCGATGGCCGCAGGAGCCGCTCGCCTACTTTCATCGCAGGCTGACGACCCTGGCGCGGGACCTTCGGATAACCTTCGCCGTCGATGATTTCGGCGTCGGATACGCCTCGCTGGCACGCATGGCGGAGCTTCCGCTGACGCAGATCAAAGTCGACCGGGCGGTGCTCCACCATCCCCTGGCCATGGAGGAGCTCGCGCTGGTGGCGCGGGTGGCCCGACACGCCGCCGACCTCGGGCATGCGCACACACCACGGCCTGTCATCGTCGAGGGCTACGACGACGCGGCGCCGATCAGCCTGAAGCAGATTTACGACCTGGGTATCCACCACGTGCAGGGCTTCTTCTGCGGCAACACTGCGTCGGCATCGCTGCATGATCTGGAGGAGCCGATCCGTGAGCGCATCGCTGGCCTGGTGAGAGGTGAGAAGTGACGAGCATCAAGCTGATATTGCCGGCCGAGGTGTTCGACGAACTTGATCTGCCCTATGAGGGTGTCCGGGACGTGTCGGCGGTGACCCTCGCTATCGAGGGCGTCAGCGTACTGGCGAACCTCGCAACACTCGCGACGTTGCAGCCGCAGCTGGGGACTCTGGTTGCCGCGGTCCGCAACTGGAGGCTGCGGGATCCTCGGCCCTCGGTTGTCCTGACTGTCAGGGGGCCGGGCATCGACCTGAAGATCGACCTGCCGCGCAACGTCAGTCGGGCACACCTGCTCGATCAGCTCCGCCCGCTTCTCGACGCCGAGGATTGACCACATTCCGGGGATGGTTCAGCGTCGATCCCTTTCGCTAGGGTGGTGACTTCATTACGTACGAGGGGATGCGACGTGGGCAAGCCGGGCAGTGTTTTCTGTGTAGAGGGTCAGTGGGACGACGACCTGGCTGAGCGCGGCTCGGTGCTGCCGACGCTGGAGCTGTTGGAGCGACTACGCAGAATTCGCTTCATCCACCGGGACGTGGCAACGCCCGGTGAGCTGCGCTTTTACCTCGAACAATGGTTGTCCCGGAAGTACGCTGCCTACAATGTCGGCATCTTCGCCATAGATGGCGGACCCGGTCGCCTCCGCCTCTCCGGGCGGCATGAGCTGGATCTCTTCGAGATCGTGGGATGGCTGCAGGGGCGATGCGAGGGCAAGCGACTTTACTTCGACTGCGGCACGGTCCTGCGGCTTACTGAGACCACCCTAGTGGAGATCCTGGAGGCGACAGGAGCCTCGATGGTGTGTGGTTTCAGTAAGACGATCGACTGGATCGAATCGTCTGCGTTCGACACTGTTCTCGTCGACCGGCTGGCCAACGGCCGTAGGGCCAACAGTGTCGAACAGATGGTCCGATCCACCCGTTGGGCGCCCTTGGCGAAGCATCTCGGATTCCGCATGGTCTACCAGCACCATGCGGGGACACGCATACCCGTCATGAGGGCACCGCAGGCAGTCGTGCCGGCATGAAGCGTCGGCCCCGCCCCGAACTGGACGAGCGGGTGCGGAAGAGCTGGCCCGCCATGCGAATCGCGCAGCGTCGTGTCCTAGGCGCGCGTGGACCGGGTTGAGGAGGCGCCTCCCTAACCGAAGGCGCCGCAACCTGTTTCTGGCGCTACGTCGAATCAAGCGCTGGGACAAAGCGGACGCGCCCGCGGTTGAAGTCGGGGTGTGCAGTGTATCCGGCGTCTCCCCACGACCGGCTGTGTGAATGGGTGCTGTCACCGTTGGCCCACCAGGCGGCATGGCGATAGGCGGAAGGGGGCAGCCCTCCAGGCACCAGTTCGTCGAGTCGAGCAAGGCTGTAGATCACCTCGCCGCTCCGCCTGCGGAGATGGTCGCGCAGCGGGTCGTACTTCGACATGTCTTCCTCCCGCCCCTACCGCCGAGGGCTGCTATACACGGGCTACCAAACAGCGTGGTAATGCTTCGCAGACCGGGCAACGGTCGACGGCGATCTGCTTTACCCAGAGGTGGGCTCTGGTGCGTTGAGAACGTCCAATATTGCGGCGGCGACCTGCTCGATGTAATCGATCGTTGTGTGGCACCGGCCCCGTCGATAGGGCGCTTCCGAATGGGATCCTCAGGATCCTCGTCGTACTCATGGGCGATCTTGTGGCGGCGCTGCACAATCTGCCGGAGCTGCTCCTGCACGTCCTTGCCCGTGCAGGTAACCCCGTCGCCGCTCTGCTCCGTGAGCACCCGCGCCACCCGATCCCAGAAGCCCCTGACGTCATGGACGAGACCGAAGCCTTCGCGAATCTTGTCCGGGTTCTGGTACACCAGGTGGCCCTGATCGCGCAACTGCTGATCGAGGGCTTCCACGAGCGTCTTCGTGCCGAGCTGGACCTGCTCGACCAGACCGAGCGAAATCTGGAAAGCCATGAACGCTTTGGGCTTCTGGACCGCGGGCTGTGCGACCAGCTCCAGCATTCGTGCCCGGATCTCCTGTCTCACCCAATGGTCGAGTGCGGCGACGCTCTGCACCCAGGCTGCCCGGAACACGTCCGAGACCTCGAACGCCCCCACCTTGAGCTGGTCCAGGTGCTGGCCTGCGGTGGCGAGACTACGTGCATAGTCCAGGTTCCGCCGCAGGCTTGTGAACGGCGCGTAACCGTCGTCATGGCCGATCGGGGCGGAGACAGGCTCGTCGGCAAGCACCGTCGGCGGTGTGTTGAAGCCGAGAAGCCGCTCGAGTCGGGCGATGCTGTCGGCCTGATTGATTCGGTAGACGGTGGTCAGCGACGGCAGGGCGAGCACCTCCCGCTCCACAGATGCCCGAGGAATGTCGGTGCGGGTCCACCGGACGGACCGCGCGTGGCGGATTCCCGCGGGTAGGTCCGTCCGGTACTCGTAGGGGCCGGTCACCCGCCCCACGGCGACGTCGGGACTCGTCCGACGCAGGAACAGCACGATGTCACCCTCGGACATCCTCGAGCGGAACGCGACCAGTTGGATCGCGTAGTTCTCCACCGCGCGCTGCTCGACCTCCGGGTAGGCGGCCCGGACCCGGTCGCGGATCTCGGCGGAAGCGGTGATTCCCGTCAGATCACCCGCGGCCGACCAGCCGACCGCAATCAACTTCTTGTCGAGGGCCAGCTCGTCATAGTTGTCGTCCCGCCCGGCCCGCACGATCCATGCCGTCGCCATCGGCTCTCCTTTGCTCGGTGCGCACCCGATCAATCTGTGCTGGTGACCGGGAACTTCGTCCGTTCGCCGTCCCAGACCTTCGACGTGATCTCGGGCAGGGCCGAGAGCGGCAACGACGTGTCGAGTTCCCGGTCGAAGACCCTCCGCCACTCGTCAGGCGTGCCGATGACGAGGAACGGGCCGATGGGGACCTGCAGTGAGTCTTCGATCATCTCGACGGGAACGGACTCGCCGGCGATCGTCACGTCGCTGTCGATGCCCGCGACCCGGGCGTACTCGATGGCGGTGTCCAGCTCGGCCATGCTGGCGGAGCCAGACCAGGAGATGCCGTCACCCGACGCCACGAAGACGATTCGGCCCCCGTCGCGGAGGCTGCCGTAGAGGGCGAGGTCGAGCGACAGCCCGGCGCTCGGATCGGCGTTCTCGACCGGCACCTCGTCGAGAAACGACGGCCGGAAGCGGTCCAGCAGCGTGTTCATCGACTCGGCGAGCAGATGCCGCCGCTCGTCGAGGAAGCGCGGATACCCGTCCGGTACCCGCAGCGACTCGGCCAGGGGCACGAGATGCGCTCGCAACTCCTCCTCGCGCAACGTCGGGAAGTAGTCAGCCGGGCTGCGGCCGCTGATCTGCTTGTTCGCCTGACTGGAGATGAATACCAGGTTGGCTAGGTCGTTGACCATGCCCTTGTCGAACCGGGGGTCATCGAGAGTTGCCGGCGGATGGACGTGGTGGTGCTCGAGCTTCGGCGCGGTGTCGGTGGCGGGAAGGATGTCGGTGCCGTACCACCAGTCGCGGGCGCCGCGAGCCATGGCCACGAGTAGGCTGAGGAAGAAGTAGGGGCTCTCCTTCGTGCGGCCCCGCAATGCTCGTTCGGTAACTTCGGCACGTGAGTTCTCGACGTCGAGGCCCTCCAGCAGGGCGCGGACGGGGTTCACCTGTCGAGCAGCGCGGATGTCCTGGCTCAGCCTCGTGTCGGTGGAGCCGCTGTAGCGGGTCCGGATGGTGGCGAGAAGAAGCCAGTAGATGATCCCGTTCGAGGTCTCGTCGTCGAGGGTGTCGTCGGTCCGCTCGCCAAGCAGCACAACCAACGGGATCAGCACGATCATTGAAGGCAACGGGTCCGACCGGGTCAGCTTGAGGTGTGTCTGTAGCAACGGCACCAACCGCCGAAGACCGCGCTTGACCACCTCCCAACCCCGCTCGAGTTCCGTGTCGCCGGTCTGCCGCAGCTTGCTGTGGGACCAGACCGAAAGACCACGGCCGAGGACGACACCGGCAAGTGCCCGGGACAGGAAGTTGACATCGATATGTCCATAGCCGTGGCGCAACCAGTGTTCGGCCTCGCCCTGCAGCTTCGTCAGCACGCCGGTCCACCGCGTCGACAAGGTCGCCATCGCGAGGTCAAGGGTGCCGAGCCGACGGCCGCCGCTGTTGACTCGGACGAAGATCTCGGCGACCTCCTCGTACGGGAAGCCCTTCAGTACCTCCATGACGAAGTGCCGGTTTCGCAACTGTTTGATCTTGCCAAGTCGGTCCTCGATCTCGTGGTCCTCCAACGTGGAGCCCGCGTCGAGTAGCCGCTGGGTCAGGCGGAGCATGCTCGCTTTCGGATCGAGCACGTCCGCCACCTTGACCCACTTCGGGTCGCGCTGGGTAGCCGCGCTCTGGTTCTGGAATTTCTGGTTCTCCACGTGGAAGACGACCTGTGCCTCGGGATGATCGGTGAACACGCGATGCAGGGACGTCAGCCGCTGCTGACCGTCGAGGAGGAAGAGTGGGGGCTTCGACGGAGCCTGTTCGGGCCCGCTCACGAACATGTCCCGTGTCGCCGGGGCGTCGTCGGTCTCCCAGAACAGGAGCGAGCCGAATGGGTAGCCTCGGTAGATCGAGTCCATCAGCTTGGCGACCTGTGTCGGCTTCCAGACGTATTCGCGCTGGATCTCGGGAAGCAGGATCTCGGCATTCGAGATCTCGTCGATCAGTTTTCCGATGGACCGTTCGATCCTGTCGACGTGCATCAGCCAACCTCTTCATCGCTACCAAGGTCCATGGAATGCCGAGTCAGGCTCCACCTACGGAAACGGCCCGCAGACGACTCCGTCCCATGAGGGAGGAGTGGACGTGCTGGGCTAGTGGGCCTGACTGAAGTACTACCGTGAGACATATAGACCTGTCCACCCCATGATCGGCTGTTCGATCTATGCGTCTGTCGCCCGCGTGGGGTATGCGGGTGGCTTTGCGTCAGCCGGGAAGCCGATCTTGTGGTCCGCCCACGCGCCTGCGCCGACTCGCCTCGCGCTGATCGGTACGGTATGCAGCATGTCTTCGCCCACCGCCGCGCCGCTGCTCCGGGAGTTCATCGACATCCCGGAGCGCACGAGCACGAGCGACTTCGTGCTCAAGCTCGCCGACAGTGTCGCCGACGCCGACGCTACCCTTCGTGATTATGTGGTCACGGATCGGCTACTCGGCAACTTCGACGAGGCGCTCGGCCTGATCCGCTCCGCGGTCGAGGGTCACGCGTCGAAGGCCGCCTACCTGCACGGTTCCTTCGGCTCCGGTAAGTCGCACTTCATGGGTGTGCTGCACGCGTTGCTGCGCGGCGAGCCGGCTGCCCGAGGGCGGGACGAGTTCGCGCCGCTGGTCGCCAAGCACAGCGTCTGGCTCGACGGGCGCAAGTTCCTGCTGGTCCCGTACCACCTGCTCGGCGCCCGCTCGCTTGAGCAGCGGGTGCTCGGCGGCTACGTCGACCGGATGCGAGCCCTGCACCCCGAGGCGTCGATCCCCGCGGTGCACCGCACTGACGCGCTGCTGGAACAGGCCGCCTCGCTGCGGGAGAAGATCGGTGACAAGCAGTTCATCGACGGCCTGCCCGGCGGCGACGTCGAGGATGAGTGGGGCGAGACAGAGGCGTTCTGGACGCCTGAGCGGCTGAACCAGGCCTTCGCCGGGGCGTACTCCGACGAACTGCGCCGCAAGCTGGTCAACGATTTGCTGACCAGCTGGAACCGGGGCTTCTTCACTAACGCGCGGGAGGACGCTGAGGCGTTCATCTCGCTCGACCGGGGCCTGTCCGAGATCAGTCGGCACGCCAAGGAGCTTGGCTACCACGGTTTGATCCTCTTCCTCGACGAGCTGATCCTCTGGCTGGCCAATTCCATCGGCGACCAGCAGTTCGTGTCCCGAGAGATCCAGAAGATCACCAACTTCGTGGAGGGCGGCGACACCCGCCGACCCATCCCGGTGATCAGCTTCATCGCCCGCCAGCGAGACCTGCGCGAACTCGTGGGCGAGCATGTCACCGGTGCCAACGAGCTGAGCTACCAGGACACCCTCAACCTGGCTAGCGGCCGCTTCGATGTGATCCAGCTGGAGGACCGCAACCTTCCCGAGATCGCCCGCCGCCGGCTGCTCAAACCGCGCGATACCACGGCCGCCGAGGCCATCGGCCGAGCCTTCGACGCCACCACGAAGGTACGCCGGGAAGTCTTCGACACCCTCCTCGGCACCGATGCCGGTAGCGCCGCCGGCATTGGTGCGGACATCGACGCCTTCCGGTCGACGTACCCGTTCAGCCCGGCGTTCCTTTCGACCCTGGTGCACGTGTCCAGCGCGCTGCAGCGCTCCCGCACCGCGTTGAAACTGATGCGCCAACTGCTGGTGGACCGCCGCGAGACTCTGCGCCTCGGCCAGCTCGTCCCCCTCGGCGACCTCTATGACGTGATCAGCAGCGGCGGGGACCAGCCCTTCACCGAGAAGCTCAAGGCTGAGTTCGAGATGGCCCAGAAGCTCTACGACCTGAAGCTGCGCCCCTACCTCCTCAGCCAGTACGACCTCACCGACGACGAATTGGAGGTTGCGCGTCGCGGTAATCCGCAGCCCGCCGAATTAGCGGGCCGGATCCGGGCCTTCACCGGCGATGACCGGCTGATGAAGACGCTGCTCCTCGCCGCCCTCGCCCCCAACGTGCCGGCGCTGCGCAACCTCACGGCCCGGCGGCTCTCGGCGCTGAACCACGGCACGATCACCAGCCCGATTCCAGGCGGTGAGGTCGCCCAGGTCAGCCGCAAGGTCGAGCAGTGGGACCGGCAGTTCACGGAAATTCGACTCACGGAGGGTGACGACCCCGTCGTCTCGATCGAACTCGTCGGTGTCGACGTGACGAGCGTCCTCGCTACCGCGCGGCACTACGCGAACGACGGGAGTCGCAAGCTCATGGTGCAGCGGATGCTGTGGGAGCAGCTCGGCGTGCCCTGGAGCGATTCGTTCTTCTCGGAGGCGCCGCTCACGTGGCGGGGAAGCCGCCGGCGTATCGAGCTTGTCTATGCCAACGTGCGGGATCCCAACGACATTCGCGACGAGGCATTCGCGCCCGATGACCCGGCGTCGTGGCGACTGGTCATCGACTACCCCTTCGATGACAGCAGCCATGGTCCCGCCGATGACCGGCAGCGGGTGCAGGAGCTGACCGGTCGGATGGCAGCCCAGACCGTGTGCTGGATCCCGGCTGCACTGTCTGTGGAGCGCTTCAACGACCTGAGCAGCTTGGTCATCATCGATGCTGTCCTCACCGGTCAGCGCTTCGACACCCACGCGGAGCACTTGAACCCGGACGACCGTCGACGGGCGCACGCGGTTCTGACCAACCAGCGCACGTCCTTGCTCAACGGGCTCCGCAAGGTGCTGCGCGAGGCCTATGGTCTGGCCCAGAAACACGAGAGCGACGTGCGGCTCGGGTTTGATGATCACCTGCTGTCGTTGACCCGCGCGCTGCAGCCCAAGCTTCCGATGGGGGCCACCTTCAACGACGCGCTGCGCACCCTGGGCGACCAGATGCTCGGTCAGCAGTTCCCCGCCCATCCGGACTTCGACCCCGACCGTAAGGGCGAGCCGGTGCGGTTGGCGGACGTCAAGATGGTCTTCAGCTACGTCCAGCGAGCGGTCGAGTCGCCGGAGGGGCGGGTTGAGGTCGACCGGGCGCACCGGCAGATCGTCCGTCGGGTCGCCAACCCGCTCGGGCTCGGCACCATGCACGAGGCGATGTTCGTCATCGGTGGTGAGTGGCCGCAGCACTTTCAGCACAAGGCGGCGGCTGAGGGCATCACGGGCGAGCTTCGGGTGGTCGACCTGCTGAGGTGGATCGACGACCCGGAGCCCCGCGGACTCGACCCGATCGTGGCGCAACTCGTCGTGGCGACGTTCGCGGAGCAGACCGATCGCGCATTCCATCTGCACGGCAGCGAGGTAGTTCCTGCTCCCGAAGTCGGCAAGATCAGCGCGGACCACACCCTGCGCGAGGAGCGCCTGCCCAGCCAAGAGGACTGGGATACGGCACGTGCCCGGGCCGCTGCCATCTTCGGCTTCCAGCCTTTGGCGCTGCGCCGAGGCAGGTTGGTCGCGATGTTCGGCCGCGACCTGACGACCCAGGCCAACCGGTACCGGGAAGCGGCACACGGACTGATCGCCCGACTGGAACAGCACGCCAAGTGGTTGGGGTTAGACCTGGCGTCCGGCAGCGGGCGACTTGCCACTGGCCGTGCCGCCGTGGAGTTGCTGGAGGGCCTGGTCAGCGCCGGGCCGGCGGTGGAGACCGTGGAGCGCCTGGCTCGCGCCGATCTCGGCGGACCGGCCGACCGGACTGGCAAGGGCATCAAGAGTGCGGCACAGGTGTCGGCTGACCTCGCCGGCGCCTCCTGGGACAATTTCGAGATCATCAGCGGTCTGGCTGAGCCCTTCGCCGCCGAGGCGGCGGCGATCCTCACCGAGCTGCGCCGCGTTGGCCAGGCCGATGAGCTGACTGCTCCGCTGTCGCCAGCTCTCCGACGGGCGCAGGCCGACGCCACCGAACTCATTCGCCGGGCCACCAAGCCGCCTCCACTGCCTCCTCTGCCGCCTCCGCCGCCTCCGCCACCCGTGGGAGAGAAGGCGCTGATTCGCGGCGGGCGCTCGGAGGACGCGCTGACCAAGCTGCAGCAATTCGTCAGTGGCCATTCCGACGCCACCATCGAGGTGAGCTGGAGAATCGTGCAGTGAACCAGGCACCCGCCCCTGCCCAGGCGTTGCGGATCAGCCCCGTGGCGTTGCGCCAGAAGGTGGCGCAGCAGCTCGAACGGCACCGCAACGGCGACGCGTACCCGGTGATGGTGGTGCGCGCCGAACCGGCATGGCCGCACGACCCGACACTGCTGCTGCCCGACGGCCGCCGGGTCCGGGTCGCGCCATGCGTGTCGCCGCTGGCCGTCTGGGAGCACCTTGTGGCCGAGCGCGGCGACGAGGTGCTGGTTCTGCTCACCGCCATCCCGGAGTCTGTGCTGCACCACGGCGTGCGAAGCCGGATCTTTCGCCAGCAGGTGCTAACGGTCGAGCCGTGGGATCTGGTGGTGGACGCCTTCGGCGCGCAGCTCTCTGACACCGCGCTGGAGCGCGAGGCGTGGGCCGGTGAGGCGCTGCTTGATGCGATGCCGCCGGCGGGCTGGCCGAAGCTCGCCACCCGCGTGCTGACCCGCGACGTTGCCCTGCGGCACCTCGCGGCGGTACGCCTCGGTCTCGACCGTCGGGGTGAAGAGCCGGACGATCTCGATGTGGCCGCGCTGCTGGGCTGGAGCGCCGAACCCGGGGCCGTCGAGGCGTACGGGTTGCTCCGCGACGCGGAGCAGGATGGGCTCGCGCGGTGGCTGGAGGAGCAGTTCGGGCGGCCGGCCAAGGCGCTCTTCGCGCTGGTCGCCGCCGGGCACGGCGCCGATGCGCTGCCCCTCGGCCTGGTCTGTGATGCGATCTGGAGCACCGACAACGCCGAGGCGGTGCGGACCCAGGGGCGCATCGACCAGTACTTCGGCAACCTCGACGACGATGCCACGGTGCGAGCCTTCGCCGCGGCCGCCGGGCAGGTGGTCACCGCGCTGCTGGCCGCTCGGTCCGGAAAGGTGCGTCGGCAGGGCCACGCGGTGCTCGACCGCGCGGAGGAGTTGCTCATCCAGTTCAACGCGGTGAGCAGTGCCGGACACAGTCCGATCCTGCGCACCGGCTTCAACCAGCGGATCGGTGCCGCCGCCCAGGCGTTGCTCGACGGGTTGCGCGACCCGGCGGGCGAGGTGCTTGACCGGGCGGTCGAGCACCTCGAGGGGCACCGGCTCGCCGAGGCGGAAGCGGCGCGTGTTCGTCGGATCCGGATGGCTCAGCGGCTGGTCCGTTGGCTCGGCACCTCGGTGGCCCCACCAGAGAGCGTGGCGGACGGTATTGACCGGCAAATCGCCGAGTGGGGCTGGGCCGACCTGGCGCTCAACCACGTCTGGGCCGGCGAAGATGCCCACCCGCAGCTGCAGCAGGCGTTCCGGGAGATCCACGAGCGGGCGCAGCAGCGCCGCCGCGACCTCGACGAGGCCTTCTCTGCTCGCCTGGCTGCCTGCGCAACCCCCGGACCGGGCCACGACGGCGGGCTGCTGACCGTCGAGAACCTTCTACCGCGCGTGATAGACCCGCTCGTACGCGCCGCGCGGCCCGTGCTGCTCGTGGTGCTCGACGGGATGAGCGCCGCGGTCGCGGTGCAACTCGCCGACGAACTCGCCCCGCACTGGGTGGAGTACGACCCCCTGGCCGGGTCGGGGCCGGCCCGGCGTCGGGGGATCGCAGCTGCCCTGCCCACCCTGACCGCGGTCTCCCGGACCTCGCTCTTCGCCGGCGCGCTCCGGGCCGGTACGCAGACCCACGAACGGCAGATGTTCGACAAGGGCCGGTGGGGACGGGGCTCCCGGATCTTCCACAAAGGTCCGGCGCGTGGCGGGGCCGGCGAGGTCTACTCGGGGGATCTGGCGGAGGCGGTGGCGGGAACGGCTCCCGTCGTCGCCGTCGTCATCAACACCGTCGACGACGCGCTGGCCCACGGACGGGAGGGCGACGAGCCCGGGTGGCAGCTCGACGACGTCGGATTTTTGACCAGCCTGCTCGACCAGGCCCGATCGTCCGGACGCGCCGTCGTCATCACCAGCGACCACGGGCACGTCCTGGAGCGCGGCGGCCGGCATGTCAAGGCTGCCGACGCGGCGTCGGCCCGGCACCGTACGGGCCCCGGGCCGACCGTCGGCGGCGAGGTGGAACTCAGCGGACCGCGCGTGGTCGCCGAGGGGAACCGGATCATCGCCCTGTGGGATCCGCTGCTGCGCTACCGTCCGAGCAAGGCGGGCTACCACGGCGGTGCCTCGTTGGCCGAGGTCACCATCCCGTTGCTGGCTTACCTGATGCCCAATGTGACGGACGCGCCGGCAGGCTGGGCGCCCGTCGAGGAGCGCCGGCCGGGCTGGTGGCAGGCGACGGCCGCCGAGTCGGTACCGGCGACGGCCCGGCCCGTGCCCGTGCCCAAGTCGCGGCGCAAGGCGCCGGTGGCCACGGGAGAGGCGCTGTTCGACGTACCGGACGTTCCGGCAGCAGTCAGCGCTGTGCCGGCGGCCGGCGACGGCGATCTGGTGTCGGCGGTGCTCGCCACCGACCTGTTCCAGGCGCAGCACGGGCTGACGCCGCGCCGGGTGGACCTCGGGAAGATCGACGCCGGGCTGCGGGCCCTGGTGGACGCCCGGGGCGTGCTGCCGGTGGCCGTGCTGGCGCAGCGGGCTGGCGAGGCGCCGGTGCGGGCGCTCGGCTTTGCCACCACCCTGCAGCGGATCTTCAATGTGGACAACTACCCGGTGCTGTCGCTGGCCGACAACAACCGCAGCGTCCGGCTGGACGTACGTCTGCTGCGGGAGCAGTTTCGGCTGCCGGGCGGTGGGTCGTGACCACAGTGAGCCCGGCGCGCCGCCGCGAGGTCATCGACGCGTTGCGTCGCGGCGCCGTGCCATCGACGGGTCTCGACCTCTTCGCGGTGGGGCTCGACCGTTTCGGCGCTGCGGTCGGCGAGGATCTCGACACCGTGGCCGCCGGCGGGTCGGTCTTCAAAGCCGTCCGGGGTGAGTACGGTTCGGGCAAGACGTTCTTCACCCGATGGGTGGCCGAGCAGGCCAAGCGGGCCAACCTGGCGACCGCTGAAGTGCAGATCTCGGAGAACGAGACGCCGCTGCACCGGCTGGAGACCGTCTACCGGCGGCTCACCGAGCGCCTGACCACGGCGACGTTCCCGCCTAGTGCGCTGCGGGCGATCATCGACGGCTGGTTCTATGCCCTGGAGGAGGACGTCCTCGCGGCGGGCGAGGTGGCCGCCGACGACGCGGAGGCGCTCGATCGGGCGGTCGGCACCCTGCTCGACCAGCGGTTGGCAACGGTGAGCCGGTCCGCTCCCGCGTTCGCCGCCGCGCTGCGCGGCTACCGGGCTGCCGCCGGGCAGGGGAATTCGGCCACCGCCGACGCCGTCCTCGCCTGGCTCGGAGGGCAACCACACGTGGCCGCTTCGGCCCGGCGGGTGGCGGGTGTCCGGGGCGACCTGGACCATTTCGCGGCTCTCAGCTTCCTGCAGGGGCTGCTGGCCGTTCTTCGTGACAGTGGCCATCCCGGCCTGCTGATCGTGCTAGACGAGGTGGAGACGCTGCAACGCGTCCGGTCCGACGCCCGTGACAAGGCGCTCAACGCGCTGCGGCAGCTCATCGACGAGGTGCACTCAGGGCGCTTTCCCGGGTTGTACCTGGTCATCACCGGCACCCCGGCCTTCTACGAGGGGCCGCAGGGCGTGCAGCGGCTTGCTCCACTTGCCCAGCGCCTTGCCGTCGACTTCACCACCGATCCGCAGTTCGACAATCCGCGTGCGGCGCAGATCCGGCTGGCCGGCTTCACCATCGAGTCTCTGGTTGAACTCGGTGGACGGGTACGCGACCTCTACGCCGACGGATCCACTGCGCCGGACCGGGTGCACCGCATGGTCGACGACGCGTACCTTGGCGAGCTGGCCAAGGCTGTTGCCGGCGGGCTGGGGGGCAAGGTCGGTGTCGCGCCACGGCTTTTTTTGAAGAAGCTGGTGGGGGAGGTGCTCGACCGCGTCGACCAGTTCCCGGTTTTCGACCCTCGGCAGCACTACGCGTTGACTCTCTCGGCCGCCGAAATGAGTGACGTCGAGCGCAATGCGAGCAGCGCCGACGCAGTCGCACTGGATCTTTGAAGCTGCCATGACGAGTGAGGCGGAGTTGCTGCATCCGGTCGTGCTGCATCACGTGGTCAACACGTTACAGTGGCCGGCCTTGCGGCCGCTGCAGGAATCCGCGGTGCTACCGCTGCTCAACGGCGAGGACGCCCTGCTGCTCGCGCCCACCGCCGGAGGTAAGACCGAGGCGGCGATGTTCCCGCTGCTCTCCCGGATGGCGCAGGAGAACTGGTCCGGGACGTCCGTCCTGTACGTGTGTCCGCTCAAGGCGCTGCTCAACAACCTGCTGCCCCGCCTCGAGACCTACACCGCATGGCTTGGTCGCCGTGCGGCACTGTGGCACGGCGACGTGACGATGGGGCGGCGCCGGACGATTCTCCGCGAGCGACCGGACGTCCTGCTCACTACTCCTGAGTCCCTCGAATCGATGCTGGTCAGCGCTGCCGTCGACCATCGCGAGTTCTTCGGGCAGGTGCGGTCGATTGTGGTGGACGAGGTACATGCGTTCGCCGGTGACGATCGGGGCTGGCATCTGCTGGCGGTCCTGGAACGCCTATCCCGCGTGGCGGGCCGGCCCGTGCAGCGGATCGGCCTCTCCGCGACCGTGGGAAATCCCGACGAACTGTTGGGTTGGCTGCAGGGCTCCGGCCGGGATCGGCGACCCTCGCGTGTGGTGGCACCCGGCCACACGGTTGGTGCCGTCATGTCGCCGCCAGCGCGTCCTGCCGGCGACATCGAACTGGACTACGTGGGTTCCGTGTACAACGCCGCCAAGGTGATCGCGGCTCTGCACCGAGGCGAGAAACGTCTGGTGTTCTGCGACTCCCGTGCCCTGGTCGAAGAGCTCGGGCAGCGGCTACGGGCGCTCGACGTGACGACGTTCCTCTCCCATGCCTCGCTCTCGGTCGACGAGCGCCGGCGCGCCGAGGACGCGTTCGCGCAGGAACGGGACTGCGTCATCGTGGCCACCAGCACGCTCGAACTGGGCATCGACGTCGGGGACCTCGACCGCGTCATCCAGATCGACGCGCCACGCAGCGTTGCCGCCTTCCTACAGCGGATCGGCCGAACCGGCCGACGTCCCGGCAGCACCAGAAATTGTCTGTTCCTCGCGCTGGACGGCGACGGGCTGCTGCACGCGGCCGGCCTGCTGCACCTCTGGTCGCAGGGCTGGGTCGAGGCAGTGGAGCCGCCACCTGAGCCCCGGCACATCGTCGCCCAGCAACTGCTGGCGCTGTGCCTTGAGCAGCACCGGGTCGGTGACCAGATCTGGCCGGGGGAGTGGAACGGACTCGCACCGTTCGATCGGAGCGCCGAGGTGATCGTCCGGCATCTCGTCGAGCGTGGCTACCTCGACGAGGACTCCGGGATGCTGTTCATCGGACCGGAGGCGGAACTGCGATTCGGCCGTCGGCACTTCATGGACATGTTGGCGGTGTTCACCGCTCCACCCCAGTTCACGGTCCTCTCCGGTCGAACCGAGATCGGCCGTGCGGATCCCGCGCTGCTGACCGCGAAGGTGCAGGGACCACGATTACTCCTGCTCGCTGGCAGAAGTTGGCGGGTTACCTACATTGACTGGAAGCGTCGTCGTTGTTTCGTCGAGCCCGCCGATGGAGGCGGCAAGGCGCTCTGGATGACGGGAGCCATGCCACAGGGCTTGTCGTTCCGGATGGTCCGTGCCATGCGCGACGTCCTGCTCGGCACCGACCCTCCGGTCGTTCTCACGGGTCGTGCCCAGACGAGGCTCGCCAGCCTCCGAGAGGACTTCGAGGCGGTCGTCCACCCCGGCGGCAGCCTGGTCAGCCGGGACAAGGACGGTGAAGTGCGGTGGTGGACCTGGGCCGGATACCGGGCCAATGCCACCCTCATCTCCACCGTCAGCGATATTGCCGACCCTACTCAACGGTTCGACGATGCCTCGATCCGGCTCCGACCCGATCTAGATCGGGAGGCGCTCCGTGCGGCGATGGCAGACGCGTCCGACCGACTCTGCCTCCCCGATGTCAGCGAGAAGGCCCTCGTGGGCCTAAAGTTCAGTGCGGCGTTGCCAGAACGACTTGCGCTGGCGACCCTGGCGGCCCGGCTTGCCGACCTTCCGGGCGCGCACACGACTCTCCGTGAGCCGGTTCGTACGACGCAGCTCCAAGCCTGACCGGACGTCACCTGACCGTGAGCGCAGATCGCCGCCCCACAGAGTTTCGGTGCTGGCTGGCACTGCCACGTTCGCGGATTGTGACGGAGTGCTAACAGCGATCTAGGTTCCCTCCGGCTTAGGCGCTAGGGTGACCAGCCATGGGGAGGGACGATGATGGATAGGCGTTCTGACGCTGCCGCCGAGGAGTGGCTGCGATCCTGGTCGGCATCGGTCGAACAGCGGGCCGCAGAGGCTCACGCGATGTCACAGCAAGTCGCCGCTCTGTTGGTGTCGTCCTCAGGGGGCAACGGCTCGGTAGAGGTGACGGTGGCGAGCAGCGGGGTTCCGACCGGCCTCTGGCTTGACGACCGTGTGCGCAATTGGCCTGCGGAACGCATCGCGGCGGAGATCATGGTGACGATGCGTCGTGCGCAGGCCCGCCTCGCCGAGGCGGTGGCGGAGGTTGCCGCGCAGACGGTCGGTGCGGACACCGAGACGGGCCGTGCAGTAGTCGCGAGCTACGCCACCCGGTTCCCGGAGCCGCAAGATGACGCCGCTGAGGACAGAGAACGGGGACGCGGTGGCTGGTGAACCAGGGTTCAACGTCGACAGCCAGACACTCCGAACGCACGCTGCGGTCGTCGATGGTGTCGCTGACGTCGCCGAACAATGCCGCCGCGTCGCGGGCTCCGTGCAGGTGGGCCGCGACGCGTACGGCAGACTCTGCCAGCTGATGCCGGTCCTGCTCGAACCGGTGCAGGAAACCGTCATCGACACCCTCGGCGAGGCGGTTGGGGTACTGCAGGGCTCAGCGGACGGCCTGCGTGCCGCCGCTGACCGGTACGACGGCGGCGATCAGGAGGTGGCGGCGCTGTTCGGTCAGGCAGCCGCATGGTGAGTCAGGACGGGTCGCCGCTCGTCGCTGCACGTGAGGACAGCACCACGGCCTTTAGCGGGATCTCCATCGCCGAGGACATCGACAGCCTGATGGCCGGCTATGCGGGCGGTGGCTGGATCGACGTGGCAATCGGTGGGCTCGCCGTGTCGATGGATACTCTCGCCTTCGTTACCGACCCGCTGGGCCAGTTGGTCGCTTGGGGCGTTGGTTGGTTGATAGAGCACGTGAAGCCACTCTCCGACGCTCTGGACGAGCTGGCGGGCGACCCGGACCAGATCGCCGCCTACGCCCAGACCTGGCGCAACCTCGCAGGCGCGATCGGCGATGCCGGCACCACTCTGACCGACACCGTGCACCGCGAGCTCGGCGAGTGGGTCGGGCGGGCCTCTGCGGCATATCGGCGCCGCAGCCTCGAGCACCAGGCCGCGCTCGATGCCCTCAGCAAGGCGGCCAACGCCATGGCCGAGATCACCACAGGCGCCGGACTGCTCGTCGCCATGGTGCGTGGTCTCGTCCGCGACCTCATCGCCGAGTTTGTCTCCGTGTTGGCCGTGCGGCTGTGGGAATGGCTCGCCGAAGCCGGGGTGACACTGGGCCTGGCCACACCTTGGGTCATCACGCAGGTCACTGCCCTGGCCGGTAAGTGGGCCGCCCGTATCGCACGGCTGCTACACGGCCTGATCAGTAGCTTGCGCCGTCTGTGGCCGATTCTCCATCGGCTGGGTGACCTCATTGCGGATCTGAAATCCCTGCTCCGCCGCTCCAGGCATCAAGATGCGACGTCATCGACGGCGCCGACCCGCGACACGCATCTGCTCCATTCCGACGCGGATCCGCTGGCGAAGTGGGGCGCTGCCCGATTGACTCATCCTGAGCAGTGGCAGGCCGCCATTCGCGAGGCCCAGGAATTGGGGGTAGAGGTAACGTTTCATGATGGCGTTCTCGCCTACGGACCGAGCCCATCGCCGGGAAGCCCAGGACAACTCATCCTGGATCCGGACGCCTCATACGGCGCGCTACTTCACGAGATGCAACACTTACGCGACGACCAAGCCGCAGGGTGGGCGGGGATGAGAGGGTGGTTCGCGGACCCGGTCGTGCGCTATGAGAACGAGGTCCGCGCCTACCAGCAGGAGATCGCATACGCGGAGTCCATCGGCGACAAGGAGTCCGTCGAGCGCCTGCACGAGTTGATCCGCGAAGAGTACGCGAAGATCTTCGGAGAGGAACCATGACCGTACCGCCCCCTCCGGACATGCCCGCACCTCCGGTACGGCAGATGGCCAACGAGGAGTTGGCGGACCTGGCGCGACGCGGTGGACCGTACCGGGGCAAGGCCGTCTTCGAGTTGGTCGACCGTGCGGGAACGGACGACGACGCCGCGGCTGTGCTCGGTGATCTGAGCAGGCTCCCCGTTCTCCGCGAGGACCGTGCGTTCCATCTGGTCTCCCTGGCCTGGGCGGCTATCGTCGGGCTGCTCGCCGCCGAGACGCCGCATTCCCGGCGGGTCGCATATGGCGCCTTTGCCGACCTACCGGCGGCGGACCAGGCGAATCTGCTGTCCTACCTGAAGGCGGAGCGCATCGAGGACGCGCACCCCCGCGTCTGACGCGGGTACGGCTGGAACTTGCCGCAACTTCACGGGGCTAGTCGCATCCTGTTTGGGCTGGTTGGTGGCTCTTGACGTGGCGGTGTGAGGTGTTTTCTCGCTGGCTGGGTGGTTGTT
>NZ_JBITMV010000034.1:0-28736 GCF_044466625.1 Micromonospora sp. NPDC049366 | reverse complement strand
CTCGACGGCATCAAGAACAAGATCGAACCCCCCGCGCCGATCGACAAGGACCTCTACGACCTCCCCCCGGAGGAGTGGGGCGACGTCAAGCAGGTCCCCGGCTCGCTGCCCGCCGTCCTCGACTCCCTCGAAGCCGACCACGACTACCTGCTCGAAGGTGGCGTCTTCACCCCCGACCTCGTCACCGGCTGGATCGAGTGGAAGCGCGCCAACGAGGTCGACCCCGTACGCCTGCGCCCCACTCCCCACGAGTTCGCCCTGTACTACGACTGCTGACGAAGCGGCGAGCCGACCGACTGGTCAGGCGACGGGCAGCGCCGGGTCGGGTGCCGTCGGACCGTGCTCGTAGTTGGTGAACAGGTCGACGTCGCGCGGTCCGAGCTTGGCGACGCGGCGGGCGTGCAGGGCAAGCTGCCGGCGCGCCTCGCCGAGGCGACTGGTCGCGATCAGGATCTCGTCGCCGACGTCGACCGCGTCCCCGCCGCCGATGCCGGCGGCCGCGTCCCGCACCGCGTGGAACGCGGTCATGAGCCCGTTGGCCAGGGCGATGCCGTCCTGGTCACCGGTGGTCCAGATCTCTGACCACGCCGTCTCGACGGTGACCATGTCCCGGGCCAGCCAGTCGTGCAGGACCATCGGGTCCAGTGGCTTCTGCCCACCGAGCAGCGGGCCGCTGAGCTCACGCAGGCCCGGGCCGCAGTACGCGGTCTGCCGCAACGCCTCCGCCTTGTGCGCGAGGCGCAGGGCGCCGGACAGCATCAGGACGTACGCCCGCCGGAGTTCGGCGCGTTCTCGCTGCCGCCGCCTCAACCGACCCCGCAGGGCCACCAGGACGAGCATGGCGGAGGCGGTGATCGCGGAGCCGAGCAGAGCGGCGAGGGTGGGACTCACGCGGACATGATGCCTGGCAGCCATCGACCAGGGTGCACGGGGTCCCGCGGAAATGGATCACCGCGCGGTGGTCTGCGCGGCGAGGTGGTCGAGGACGGCCCGGATGTCGCCGTCCGACTCGGTCAGGACGCGTCGTTGGCGGGTGGCCCCGTTGCCCTCCTCGTGCAGCCGGTCGAGCTGCCCGCGGACGTACGCGAGGTCGTCGTGGCGGACCAGCGCGGGCGTGACCGCGGTGAACAGCTCTTCGACGAGGTCCCAGGCCGGTTTCTGGCCACCGGAGCGCAGGTCGACGAGGTGCCCGCCGAGCCCTTCGTGGGCGGCCCGCCAGTGCGCGGCGGCGACCAGGCAGTCACGCAGCTGCGGGGCGGGGACGCCGGCACGGACCTGCTCGACGCTGGTGGCCACCAGCCCGCGCACCAGTGCGGCGACCAGGACGGTGTCGTCCACCGTCGGGCAGGCGTCCCCGACGCGCACCTCCACGGTGGGATAGGCGGCCGACGGGCGGGCGTACCAGTAGACCATCGCCGGATCGAGCATGATGCCCGCGGCGACGAGCTGCCGCACGGTGCTGTCGTAGTCGTCGGCGTCTTCGAAGTGCGGGGTCGGCCCGGCACTGGGCCAGCGGTCGAACTGCATCGAGCGCCAGCTGGCGTGCCCGGTGTCGCAGCCGTCGTACAGGGGGGAGTTGGCGGTGATGGCCTGCACCACGGGCAGCCAGGGGCGCAGGTGGTTGCAGACCTGCACGGCGAGCTCCCGGTCGGGCACCCCGACGTGGACGTGGCAGCCGCACACGGCCGGGTCGTGCGCGACCGGCCCGAACCGGCGGGAGATGGTGTGGTAGCGGGGTTCGTCCGGCACGGACCGGTGCCGTTCCATGACCGGGGTCGCGCCCACCGAGACCAGCTGGGCCCCGGCCTCGCGGGCCGCCCGCCCCGCCGCGAGTCGCAGGGTCAGCAGCTGCGCACGCAGCTCGGCCAGGTCGGCGCAGACCGGGGTCACCATCTCCACCATGCTGTGCCGGAACTCCTTGCGGCTCTGCTCACGGTCCGGCGCGGGCAGGGCGGCGAGCACCTGCGCGGCGACCGGAAGGCTCTCACCGGTCTCCGGATGCAGAAGGAGAAACTCCTCCTCCACGCCGATGGTGAACAGGTCCGGGGCCGCGGTGAGATCCGGGGCTGGTGGCGCCATGCGTCTCCGTTCCTGGCGATGGTCGGCCAGCCGTGGGACGGGTTGTCGGGGCTGTGACTGGCAGGCCGGCTTCCGGGTGCGGGCCCACACCCGGTCGCATACCGTCACCGTACGGCCCGACGCCGCCGCTTCGGGCCGCTTTCCAGCGCCCCGTCCCCGGCGTCCGCTCCGCCGATCCGCCGTCCCGGGGCCGTCGGCCGGCAGGTCGCCGTCGACGCCGGTCTCCCGGGTGTTCTGGGCGGTGGGCTGGCCGTTCATCTGGTAGATGCCCGCACCCGGCCGCCCGATCATGCCCCGCACGAGGTGCAGGTTGTTGACGGCGCAGGACGCCGCGGTGGCCTGGTTGGACTGGTAGAAGCCCTGCAGCAGCACGGTGGAGACCAGGCGCTGCGAGGTGCCGAGCAGCTCGGCGGCCCGCTCCACGTCGGCGGCCCGCACGTCGCAGATGTCGGCGACGCGTTCCGGCGGGTACCCGTCGACCGTCCGGCCGTCGGCCAGGTACCGGTCCACGCGCACCGGCCACCGCTCGTCCGGCCCGTACGGCGTCCGCTCGCCCCACGGGTCCGCGATCCGGTCAACCACGGGATCCTCCCCGTGTCGCCGTTGTCCGCCGTCGTGCGCGGCGCGCCCCGTTTCAGCGCCGCAACAGCACCGGGCCTGCGTCGATGCGGAGCCGGAACAGGGCGTACGGCTTGCGCCGCAGGTCCTGGCCGCCCTGGTAGGCGGGCTGACGGTGCAGTTGGTTGGCGGTGACGTAGAGGTGGCCGTCGGTGGCCACCGACATGGTGTCCGGCCAGAGCAGCCGGGGGTCGTGCACGAGCGTCTCGTACTCGCCGTCGGGTCGGCGACGCAGCACCGCGTTGTGCTCGTACGCCGTGAGGTAGAGCCGGCCCGCGTCGTCGCTCTCCAGGCCGTCGGACCCGGAGCTCTTGTCGCCCTCGTCGATGACGCTGGACGCCACCTCGGCGTCGCCGACCCCGCGGTCGACCAGGGCGTCGGTGGCGACGCTGTAGAGGCGGCGGGAGGTCAGCGCGCAGTAGAACAGGCGGGTGCCGTCCGCGTTGATCGCGATGCCGTCGGAGCCCATGCTGACCGGTTCCGGGTCGCCGTCCGGCGGCCGTTGCAGGAACGGCCGGCCCTCGACCACCGGCCGGAAGGTGTGCAGCGGCTCGGCCTTGGTGGACGGGTGGTCGTGCAGCCGCCGCCAGGAGGTGCCGCTGGCGAGGTCGACCACGATGATCGCGTTGGGGCCGGAGGCGGAGGAGTCGGTGATGTAGGCGATCCCGGCCTCGCCGCGCCGCAGGTCGAAGCGCACGTCGTTGAGGTACGACGAGGGCAGCGCCACGTCGGCGGGGAAGGTGATCACCTGGGCGACCGTGTCGGTGTCCAGGTCGACCCGGACGAGCTTCGGTCCGCCGGGCTTCGTGGGCTGGAACATCGGGCTGCCCGTGTCGAGGATCCACAGCCGGTCGGCGGGGTCGACGACGATGCTCTGCACCGACACCAGCGCCTGCGCGTCGTCGTCGCCGGACGGGTTGTTCCACGCCTGGTCGGGGAAGGGCACCTCGGCCCCGTCCCGCAGCTCGACCACCGTCGCGGGAACCTCGTCGCCCCACTTCGGGAAGTTGATGAAGATGCGGCCGGTGTGGGAGACGCTCACGCCGGTGGGCATCGGCCCGGTGAACGTGTGCACGACTTCCAGCTCACCGACCGGCTCGTCGGTCACGGTCATCTCAGCTCCCGTCTCGTGGCCACCTCCGTCACCTTTCCACGGGGCGATGCGGCAAACCCGGGAACGGGAAGAAACCCGCGCACGCGGACGGCTCACGGGAGCCCGGCGACGGGGAGCTTCGGTGTGGCGCACAAGAGCGGCTCGCACGCCGCCCAGGCATCACTGGCCACCGCGTGGGCCGACCGTTGTTGTCCGCCGCTGCTTTACTGGGCTCGGCCACTGACGGGCTTCACCGGCGACGGGGCACGGATGGATCTGCTCTTCAGCAGCGTCGAGCGGGTGTTCGATCTACTCCGACGACGCGTGCCCTGGCTGGCGCTGCTGGTCGCGACCCTCGGCTGGGTGGCGGCGATGGTCGCATTCGGCTGGTTGACCCGGTGGGCGTCGTCGTACGGACCGGGCTCGCCGAGCGTGGCCTGGTCGTCGGGGGCCTTCCTCGTCGGCTCGCCACTCGTGCTGCTGCTGAACGTCGGCGCCCGCGGGATCGCCGGCGTGCCACCGGTGGCCTGGCCGCTCGGTTTCGTGGTCGTCGTCGCCACCCTCGACGAGCTGGCGCGGCGACGGCCTCCTCCGACCGGACCAGGGATAGTGCCGTCGCCGATGACACCGCGCTCCCTGGGATCGCGCGAACGAGCATGACAAGGAGGACCTCGTGGTGCCCCCAGCACGGTTTCTGCTGGAGTCCCTGCGCCGGGCCGGGATGAGTGACGCCGTCACCGTGGAGCCGGTGGCGGGTGGGCTGGCGGCGCTCGCCGGCATTGCCGACCGTCGGGACGGCCCGCCGGTGTTCGTCAAGGCCCTCGCCGACGCGCCGGCCGACGATGTCTTCGTCGCGGAGGCCGATGGGTTGGCCGCCCTGCGGAGGCTCGGCGGCGTGACCACGCCCGAGGTGCTCCTGGCGGGCCGGGAGGTGCTGGTGCTGTCGGTGCTGCGGCCGAGGCCGCCCGGCGAGGCCTTCTGGGAACGGTTCGCGCACGTGCTCGCCCACCTGCACCTGAGCACGTCGCATCCGCGCTTCGGCTGGCACCGCGACAACTGGCTGGGTCGCCGCCGGCAGATCAACACCTGGGACGACGACGGCTTCGCGTTCTTCGCCCAGCACCGGCTGCTCCGGTGGCTCGGGCAACCCCGCGTCGAGGCGGCACTCGACGCCGGTGACCGGAAGGCACTGGAGCGGCTGTGTGACCGGCTGCCCGAGCTGCTGCCGGACCGGCCGGCCTGTCTGACGCACGGCGACCTGTGGGCGCAGAACGTCCTGGCCACTCCGGACGGGCAGCCCGCGCTGATCGACCCGGCCGTGTCCTACATGTGGGCCGAGGTCGACCTCGCCCACGTGTGGTCCACCTCGCCCCCGCCCGAGGCGCGCCGGTTCTTCGACGTGTACGCGGAGCTGACCGGCCTCGACGGCGACTGGCGTTCCCGGATGCCGATCATCCAGCTGCGACAGCACCTGGCCGTGCTGGCCCAGTTCGACGACGACTGGGGCGCGGCCGACCAGATCCGCGCCACCCTCGCCCCGTTCCGGACGAACACCTGACCAGCCGCCGATGGTGGGACCGGACTAGCCCGCGCGGCGGGTCGTGCGGAACCGGCGTTGGTATGCGGCGGGGCTGATCGACAGCTTCCTGGCGAAGACCCGTCGCATGCTCTCGTAGGTGGGGAAGCCGGCGAGGGTCGCGGCCTGCGTCGCGGTGTGCCCCTGGTCGAGCAGCGCCCTGGCGAGGTCGAATCGGATGTTCTCCACGTAGCGGGCCGGCGTCGTGGACAACTCGTCGCGGAAGAGCCGGCTGAGGTGCCGGGTGCTCACGTTGAGGTGTTTCGCGAGTTCGCCGAGCGAGTGGTCCCCGCGGGGGTTCGCCGTGACCAGGTCGGTGATGGTGCGCAGCGCCGGCGACCGAGGTGGCGGCCCCTGCAACGGTGCCGAGAACTGGGACTGGCCGCCCGCACGCTGCATGTAGACCACCAGGGCGCGGGCGACGTCGCGCGCCAGGTCGGGACCGTGGTCCTCCTCGACGAGAGCCAGCGCCAGGTCGATGCCGGCCGTCACGCCTGCCGACGTGTACGTGGTGCCGTCGCGGACATAGATCGCGTCGGGCTCGACGCGGCACGTCGGACACCGGGCGGCGAGCTGGTGGGCGACCCGCCAGTGCGTGGTCGCGCGCCTGCCGTCGAGGAGTCCGGCGGCGGCGAGGATGAAGGCTCCGGTGCAGATGGACGCTGTCCGGCCGGCCACCGCCGCCGGTATCCGTGCGGCGTCGGCCAGGTCGGCGGCGACCTGGACGCGCGGATAGCGGTCAGACCCGGCCACCAGCAGCGTGTCGACAGCCGGCTCCGGCGACACGGCCCCGTCGACGGCGATCCGGACCCCGAGGTTCGACGTGACGTCCGCGCCGGTCGGCGAGAGCAGCACCATCCGGTAGTCGGCGCCGAACCGGTTCGCCTCCTTGAACACCTCCGCGGGACCGGCGACGTCCAGCAACGTCACCCCGTCGTAGACGAGGATGGCGATGTGGTGGGGGCCGACGGGCACCGCTCATTGGTAGCACGCCGTTACCGGTGAGAACTGTGATCCTCGTGGCCGCTCGCCCGGTCCGGATGTGAGTGATTCCTGGCCGGATGAAGGCGGCGGCGTACGACGATCGGTGGGCAGCATGGAGGTCGACTTACGGTCCGCACACACGTCCCAGAGGGTCGAAAATCATGCCAGAGGTCATCGCGGGGTTGGAGATTCCCGATACGGCGGCGGTCGCCGAGGCGACCCGCCTCATTCAGGAGACCACCCGCCCCGTCATCTACCACCATTCCCGGCGAGCCTTCCTCTTCAGCCTCCTGCACGCGCGGAAGATCGGCGTGCAACCGGACACGGAACAGCTCTACCTGGCGACCATGTTCCACGACACCGGTCTGCTGACGCCCTTCTCCGACGTCGTCCAGCGTTTCGAGGTCGACGGCGCCGACCACGCGCGGAAGTTCCTCGTGGACCGCGGTTTCCCGCCGGCCGCGGTCGAGACCGTCTGGACGGCGATCGCGCTGCACACCACGCTGGGCATCCCCGAGCGGCTGGGCCCGGAAATCGCGTTCACGCAGCTCGGCATCGCGACCGACGTGATCGGCCTCGGCTTGGACGGGCTGGCGCAGGATCAGCTGGACGAAATCCTCGCCGCCCACCCGCGAGGGGATTTCAAGAACGAGTTTCTGCGGGCCCACGTCGACGGGCTCAAGAATCGGCCGGAAACCACGGAGGGCACGATGAACTCCGACATCCTCGAACACTTCATTCCCGGCTTCCGGCGTACGACGGCGGTCGAGCGCATCCTCGGTGCGCCCTGGTCGAGCTGAACGGACCTCCCACAGGTGGAAAGGAACGTGACCATGCGAGCGATCACCGTGCGGGACCGTGACGCCGGGGTCGGCGGGCTCACCCTGACCGACATGCCGTATCCGCACGCCGCCGAGAACGACGTCATCGTGCGCGTGCACGCCGCGGGCTTCACCCCCGGCGAGCTCACCTGGCCGGAGACCTGGACGGACCGTGCCGGTCGCGACCGCACCCCCACCAGACCGTCCTCATCCACGGCGCCGCGGGCGGCGTCGGGTCGATCGCCACCCAACTCGCGCGCGAGGTGGGCGCCCACGTGATCGGCACCGGCCGGGCCGACGACCGGGACGTCGCCCTCAGCCTCGGCGCGCAGACCTTCGTCGACCTGGACGCCGACGACCTGCGGCAGATCGGTGAGGTGGACGTGGTGTTCGACGTCATCGGCGGCGACGTCCTCGCCTGATCGACCGAACTGGTGCGCGCGGGCGGCACCGTCGTCACCATCGTCCTGCCGCCGACCGTGCAGCCCCGCGACGGGCGAGCGATCTTCTTCGTCGTCGAGCCCGATCGCGCTCAGTTGGCCGATCTCGCCCAGCGCGTCCGGACCGGACGACTCACGCCCATCGTCGGTGCCGTGCGTCCGCTTGCCGAGACGGCCGCCGCGTTCGGCCGCGACCGCCGTCCGCCCGGCAAGACGATCATCGAGCCGGTGACGAACTCCTGACGGCCCGTCGCGTCACTTGCCGAACAGCCGGGTGAACCGCTGGACCACCTCGCGGTCGCCGGTCACCTCCACGTCGCCGGCCTCGATCGCCGCGGCCACCGTACGGTCGGTGAAGATCAGCTCCAGCAGGGTGGGTACGTCGGCGCGCACGGTGGCCTGGACGGTTGCCGTGGCGCCGCGTACGACGCTGACCGCTGAGGGCGTCACGTCGACGTCGAAGGCGTCGACGCCGACGACCAGTCGGATGGTGAGCGCCGGTGCGCACCCGGCCGGCGGGCGGTAGAGCGCCTTGAGCAGCAGCATGAACGCGTCGGTGCTCATCGTCGCCCCGCCCGGGGCGGGCTGGTGTGCGCCCCAGCGGGCCAGCGCGATCAGCACCGGCTCCAGGTCGCGGCCCCGTTCGGTCAGCTCGTAGACCCGGGCGCTGACCGGTGGCCCAAGGTCCACGCGGCGCACGATGCCGTCGTGCTCCAACTCCCGCAGCCGCTGGCTGAGCACGTTCTGGCTGGCCTGGGGCAGGCCGTTGCGCAGGTCACGGAACCTCTTCGGGCCGAAGATCAGCTCCCGTACGACGTGCAGGGCCCACCGCTCGCCGACGACGTCCAGGGCGAGGGCCGCGCCGCACGGGTCTTCGTAGCTTCGCTGTGACACAGGACAACTATACGACTCAGGAGTGGATGGTACTGTCGGCGCACTGGCCGGTCCTAGTTTAGGAGTAACTGATGACCGATCTGCTGCCCCGCGTCGTCGAGGCCCACGGCGGGCTCGACCGCTGGAAGAACCTCTCGACCCTCACCGCTCGCATCACCTACGGCGGCCCTTTCTGGGAGTTCAAGGGCCACGCCGACTTCGTCGGCGACGACCTGGTCGAGGCCAGCCTGCAGAAGGAGCGCTCGGTACAGCGCCAGCAGGCGACCGGACGCACCGTCGCCTTCGACCGCGAGGCGGACCGGGTGACCGTCACCGGCCGCGACGGCGAGGTGCTCGCCGACCTGCGCGAGCCGCGCTCCACCTTCGCCGGCTACACCCCGGAGACCCCGTGGGACCTGGGCCAGCTCGCCTACTTCCGCAGCTACGCCACCTGGCACTACCTCGTCGAGCCGTACGTCTTCACCTGGGACGGCGTCGAGGCGCACGAGGTGGCGCCGTGGACCGAGAACGGCGAGACGTGGCGAGTGCTCAGCGTCACCTTCCCGCCGTCGCTCCACACGCACAACACCACCCAGCTCTACTACTACGACGACTCCGGCCTGCTGCGTCGCATGGACTACCAGCCGGACGTGAACGGTCGGACGCCCGTCGCGCACTACATCCGGGCCCACGAGGTGATCGACGGCATTCCGGTCGCGACGAAGCGGCACATCCACCCGCGCAACGAGGACGGCACGCCGGATCTCTCCTGGATCCCGATCACCGTCGACCTGTCGGACATCACGATCAGCTGAGGATCGTGGCGCGGCCCGGCGTCCGCCCGCGGGACACCACCGCGGCGCACGCCGGGCGCACACGCGCACAGGCCGCCTTCCGGTGACGCGACCCGGAAGAACGGCTGCTATCTTAGGGCTCCTAAGTTTTACTGAGCTCATGGAAGTTGGACATGCCTCGACAGGGTTTGACGAGCGAGCGCGTCTCGGCCGCCGCCGCCGAGCTGGCCGACGAGCTCGGGTTGTCACGGTTGACCGTGGCGGCGGTCGCGCGGCACTTCGGGGTCTCGGATGCCGCCCTGTACGTGCACGTCCGCAGTCGGGACGCGTTGATCGAGCAGGTCGCGGTCCATTCGGCAGCCGCGTTCGCCGACGAGCTGGCGCTCGCCGTGGCCGGCCGGGCCGGCCGGCAGGCGCTGGCCGGGTTCGCCGACGCCTGGCGTACGTTTGCGGCGGCGCACCCCGGGCAGTACGCCGCGACGCAGATGCCGTTGCCGCCCGAGGTCGGCATGAACTCGGCCGGGCACCTACGCCTGATCGAGCTGAGCTACGCGATGCTGCGCGGGTACGGGCTCGACGAACCGGTGCTCACCGACGCCATCCGTCTCGTCCGCAGCACCTTCCACGGCTTCGCCAGCCTGGAGAACGTCCACGGGTTCGGGCATGTCCGGGACCTCGACACGTCGTGGCACAGCATCCTCGACGCGCTCCACGCGACGCTCACCAACTGGCCCACCGGAACAGGACAGCCGCAATGAACAGTCACTTCGTGACCATGACCGCGCCCACCCTGGTCGCGGACGCCCTGCGCCAGTTCTTCGCCGAGGTCCCGGCGTAGCAGGTTCCGCCCGCCGGCCGGCGGTGGCCGCCGCCGGCCGGCCCGCGACGGGGTCAGCGCGCCCCGGTATCTGATTCCTCAGCTCGGAGCGACACGGCCTGCGTCGAGCAGCGGCGTCGGCGACTCGTCGGTGAAGGCGGCCTCCGCGATCTCCCGGACGGCGCGCACGAAGGCCGCGACCGCGGGTGACCGCGAGTCGGCGGGCCAGGCCAGCGCCAGCGTCGTCGGCTCCAGTCCCTCCACCGGCCGGTAGGCGATGTTGGGCCGCGGGAAGCGACCGGCCACCCAGTCGGGCAGGAACCAGACGACGTTGCCCACCTCGACCAGGTTGAAGATCTGCGACAGGTCCAGCCTGCTCCGCGGATCCGCGGGCGGCGGCTGGGTGCCACCCGCGTCGGCCGGCGCCCCGCCCGGAAGTCGCCGCCCGGCAAGGTCGGACAGGCGTACGGTCGTCCGCGCCGCCAGCGGGTCGGTGGCCGCCAGCGCCACCAGCCGAGGGCCCGTCACCAGCGGCTCGGTGTCCAGTCCACGGTCGTCGAACGGCGTCGGCACCAGCGCCACGTCCGCGCGCCCGTCCCGCAGTGCCGGAACCTGCTCGCCGTGCCCGCCGAGCAGCAGCTCCACGGGCAGGGTCCGGTAGGCGTCCATGATCGTCGGCAGCAGTCCCGCGTCGTAGTCGGCCTTCAGCGCCAGCCGCAACGTCGGCACCGGCCGTCCGGCGTTGCGGGCCCGGCGTTGCGCCGCGCCGACCGCGTCCAGCGCCGCCCGGGCGTCGACCAGCAGCGTCTCCCCGGCCGACGTGAGCGTGACCTGGCGCGTCGTGCGGATCAGCAGTTGCACGCCGAGCTGCCGCTCCAGGTCCCGGATCGCGCGGGACAGCGGCGGCTGCGCCATCCCCAGCCGCTGCGCGGCCCGCCCGAAGTGCCGCTCCTCGGCCACCGCCACGAAGTACCGCAGCTGCCGAGTCTCCAGGTCACCCATACCGCCAGAGTATCAATCGAGACGGAGATGATCTTTCCGTCGAGCGCCGGGCCCGCGTTCACTGGACCGCGTCACCCTCGTTCGTCACTGAGGAGAGAGCCATGATCGTGGTTACCGCGCCGACCGGCAACATCGGCCGCCGGCTCGTCCAGGACCTGCTCGACGTCGGCGCGCCGGTCCGCGTCGTGGTCCGGGACCCGGCGCGACTCGCGCCGGGCATCGCCGAGCGGGTCGAGATCGTACGCGGGTCCCACAGCGACCCCGCCGTCGTGGCCGAGGCGTTCACCGGCGCCGACGCCGTCTTCTGGCTCGTGGCGGCCGACCCGCGCGCGGAGAGTGTCGAGGCGGCGTACTCGGGCTTCACCCGCCCAGTCATCGAGGCGTTCACCGCGCGCGGCGTCGGGCGGGTCGTCGGTGTCTCGGCATTGGGCCGGGGCACGCCGGTGGCCGGGCACGCCGGTCACGTCACCGCGACGCTGGCGATGGACGACCTGATCGCCGACACCGGTGTGCCGTACCGGGCCCTGACCATGCCGTCCTTCATGGACAACACGCTCTGGCAGGCCGGCCCCATCGCCACCCAGGGCGTGCTGTACGGCCCGAACCTGCCCGACCTGCCCGCGCCGTTGGTCGCCACCCGGGACATCGCCGCGGTAGCCGCCCGACTGCTGCGCGACGACACCTGGACCGGCTTCCAGGAGGTGCCGGTGCTCGGCCCGCAGGACCTCACCTACGACGAGATGGCCGCGATCATCTCCGAGGTGCTCAGCCGGCCGGTGCGCTACCAGCAGATCCCGGGCGAGGCGTACAAGGCGAACATGATGCGGGCCGGGTACTCCGAACCGATGGCACAGGCCCTGCTCGACATGGCGCTCGCCAAGAACAACGGCCTGGACAACGGCGTCACGCGTACGGCGGAGTTCAGCACGCCGACCACGTTCCGGCAGTGGTGCACCGACGCGCTCAAGCCGACCGTCGATGCCTGACGACCACTGAGGCAGGAGCCGCCTTCGGCCGAGGGCGGCTCCCGCCGTGCTTCCCGAATCGCGTTGCCGCGTCGTCGTCAGACCGGTCGCGTCCTCGGCGTGGTCGGGTGAGGTGTCAGCAGGCGGGCCACGGCGTGGGACGCCAGGACGCTGACCGGGAGCAGCAGGGCAGCGCCCGCCGTCGCCGCCCGAGCGTTTCGGGGCACACCCGCCGCCCCCAGTTGGCGCCAGGCCCACAGCGAGAACGGGGCAGCGACCAGTGGCGCGGTCACGACCCCCGGGGTGTAGCCGCGGACGACCACGCTCTGGGCGACGTGGCCGCCCGCGTGCACTCCGAACCCGACCAGGGTGGCCTGATAGAAGCGGCTGCGTCCACCGGTGCGCGCCCCGCGCGCCGCCGCGGCGGCCACGACCGCACCCATCACGCCGATCGCGACGCGAGCCTGCGTCCGGCTGACTCGCAGGCCATCCCACACCCGCTCGGGCACCCGAGGGAAGCGGGCCCGCAGCCGCGGCCGGGCACGGTCCAGCCAACCGCCCATCGTGACCAGTTCTTCGCTGTCGTGGACTGCCCAGGCCACCAGCAGCCCCCAGGTGGCCGCTGCAGTGAGGTCCCCGCCCCGTTCCGACGTCATGACACCTATAATTTACGAGTCAGTCTGTAAATCAACGAGGGTGTGACATGCCGCACGACCGGGGCCGTCCACGGCGGCCGGAGACCGACACGGCGATCCTGGATGCCACCACCGACCTGCTGCGCGAGACCGGCTACGGCGGCCTGTCCATCGAAGCGGTGGCGACGCGCGCCCGCGTCACCCGCCCGACCATCTACCGGCGCTGGCCCGACAAGGTCCAGCTCGTCGTCGACGCCCTGGCCCGGGCGGTGCCCCCCGCGCTCGCCCCGGACACCGGCGACACCCGTACCGACCTGCACCACCTGGCACACGGCCTGGTCGACCGGCTCGTCCGCACCGGCCTGGCACCAGTCGTCCTCGGCGTCCTCGCCGACAGCGTCGGACGCGACGACCTCGCCGCGCCGCTGCGAGACCGGTACCTGCACCCGCGCCTCGACACGATCACCGACGTCGTCAACCGCGGCATCGCCCGCGGCGACCTGCCCCGCGACACCTCACCGGACACAGCCCGCGACCTACTCGCCGGCCCGCTCGTCTACCGGTGGCTGGTCAGCGGCACGCTCACCGACACCGACATCGACCACCTCGTCGACACCGCGTGGACGGCCCTGAGCCGCCCAGCCCGAAGCGCGTCGCGGCGACGATCGCCACAACCGAGCTAGGTGGACGCAGGCCCGCACGACCTCGATGGGGTGGCGTGCCCGGCGCGGCCTCGACGGAATCGCCGCCGGCTCGTGACGGCGTGCTTGGCGCACAGCCTCACCGGACTTCTGCAACTCGACCGCCACGGTCACCGCGCGAGCGCCCATGATGACCCGCGAGAACGAGGTCTGCGGCTGGTGGTAGCGCTGCGGCAGACGCTGCGCCACACCGTCCGCGCGATCCCGGTATCGCCAGGCCCGGCCTTCCTCACCGGCCCGAGCGACGGTGTAGGCCGCCTCGAAGTTCAGCGCGCCCCACAGTGCCAGGAGGTTCGTGCTCCCGGCCTTAGTCTGGGCGCGACCGTACGCAGGAGGGTGGCCGTGGCCGACGACACGAGGGGCAACAAACCCCGCCTACGACGGACCGTTTGGATCGTCGTGCCGGCGGTCGTGGTGGTGGTGGTGGTCGGGGTGGCCGTGTCCCTGCATGTCCGTCACTGGTACGAACATTCCGCGCCGTTCCACGTCGGCACCTGCTTCCAGGTCACCGACGACACGAGCATCGTCGCAACCGGTGGACTCCGCGAGGTGAGCGGTCGGGCGAAGGTGGTCGACTGCGGAACCGCCCACGACGCTGAGATCACCCGGACCGCGCATGATGCCTCGGGCTGTGCCGCTGACGGCGCATGGCTGGAGAGCATCGGCCAGATCTACTGCGTCACCCTCGACAAGACCTGACGCCGCGAAACTCTTGGCGACCCTCTCGGCCCCTGCCTGTAGTTCCTGAGGGGTTGGTTCAGTCTCTCCGGTTCGGGTTGGTGAGAGCGTCCCAGTCGTCGGCGTTCATCGGAAACGGTCCCCAGTGCGGCAGGTAGAAAGGGCGTCGCGGTGGGGCAGCCACCGTGAACGGCGTGAACTCCGGATCCGCGATGACCCGGTAGACGAACTCCGCTGTCGACATGTCGAGCTGATGCCACGGCTCGATGCCGTCCCGCCGTGCGACCACCGGCCACCGGTCGGCATCCACCGAGCGGTCCACCAGCCAGTAGTACTCCCCTTCGGTCTGATCGCTCCCCCACTGGATCAGACCCGCCCCCTTGCCGGGCTCGTAGATCTCGTAGGGGGCCCACAACCCCGCGGAGTCATGCTGGTTCGCCCACTGCCGACAGGAGGCCCACGTCCGAAGCAGCGGCTGCGCATGATCGTCGGTCGGCCGCAGAAGGTCCAGGTACGCGTAGAACGCCCCTGGCACGAACCGTCGGCACAGCTCCTTGAAGTCCGACGGCAGGGCGACGCCGATTTCCGTCTCCACCTGCTCCCAGCCGGCACCACCCTCAGGCTCGTGGTGCCATCCGGTCACGTCGACGATCCGGTCGATCCACGTCGGCTGATCATTCACGGCCGGAAAGTACCAGCACAGGCAGACATCCCGTTCTGGTCGCTGCTGTCCCGAGCGACGGGCCGACGATCACGAGGCACCGACCACGTTGATTCTGATCAGGTCGTCAGTGTGCACCCGGACGTGTGGACGGCTCTGGGCGACGGTTTCGCCTCGCGGCCCGGATCGCCCAGACGTTAGCGAGTAGGAGACCTCCCGCAAGGCCCATGAGGAGCGTTCCTCCGGGGCCGATGAAGCCGAACAAACGGGAGACGATCAGTCCAGCGACGCCGATCAGAAGCGACACGACGCCGAGCCCGGACGGAATCGGCTGACCTCCCAGCCATCGGCTGATCCCGACAACAATCAGGGACGAGCCCACCGTCAGACCGAACAGCAGGCACAACGCCGCAAGCACGACGTGGTTGGAGCCTGTGGTCATCACAATTCCGGCAGCCACCACTGCCAAGCCAACCAGAAGAGACACGGGCGCCGCGCCCTTCGGCCAGGCACGGTCGTCGCGATGCTCAAGCTGCGCCGCACTCACGGGTACATCCTGCCAGTGAACAGCTGTCGACCGTAGGCGCCCCCCCCTGTCACGCTGATGTGAGACAGCCACGAAGCCAGAGGTCCCCGCGGAGGTCCCGCAGACCCCACCCCTCGCCGGTCGGATTCGAAGGGCCTCCGAGCCTGGTCGTAGCGGGGACGTCGGCGGAGCCCGCTCACTGGCCCGGCTCACGCTCCGGGCAGTCGGCGTACAGCCAGGTTGCGGCCAGGTCCTGGCTCGTCACGATCAGCCTTCCGGAGAGACAGATGATCTCGTGTCGGCACCCGTGCTCGTGCGGCAGCACCTCGTCCAACATCACGTCCTGGAGCTGAGCGACGTCCCGGTCGCGGTCCGCGGGCTCAGTCGTCAGGCTCTGCACGCCGCTGTAGCGGATCGTCAGATCTTCCTCGTGCTTCCAACAGTTGTGCCGCAGGTACAGCTCAAGCCAGCGGCGTCCGCCCGCTTCACCGGATGTCAGTCGCACGGGCTTCAGGTCTTTGACGCACCGCTGACCGAAGAAGTCGTAGTGGCCGGGGTCCGTAGCGAACCTGCGTGCTCCCTCGGGCAACGAGTCAGCGAACGACGGCAACTGCTGGAGGTACGCCTCGGGATCCAGAGCCACGCCGTGGCTGTTCCGCTCAACGCTGACGTACCTCACTGCCGCGCCCCCGATCCCGCCAACCGCAGCCCGAAACGGCGGGGACATCATCGCACCTACGACGGACAGGAGGGTTAGTGGCCGAGGGGGCGGTAACGGAGGTGGACGCCGCCGTTCACGTAGATCAGCTTTGCCACGCCGCTACCTTCCCGGTGCTCGTAGGACCCATGTGTGCGTCACCTTCGCCGCTGGCCGGTTGAGCATCACGGGGCGGGCGACCGATCCGCCTCTCACCCGTTCCACGAACGACTCTGGCCGGATCCGACGCCACTGCGAGAGGGAAGTTCCACGGGCTCGTCGGCTGGTCGCTGCACGCCAGCAGTGTCGGCTTCTGCCGCTGACCGGGCGTCTCGACCGGCATCGAGGACGGCGTGCCCGGCGGCAGGCGGCCAGCTTCTATGGGATCAGCTCAGCCACGGGGAGCGCCTCGTCCAGCCGGCCGGCGGCCAGGTCGTCGTGACGGATCACGAAACTCCCGCCACTGCGGTAATAGGACTCGTTATCGACGGGAAAGCGGGCGAGCGACAACCACTCGCTCGTCAGCCGGTACGTCTCCTCCTCCACACGGGAATACCATTTCGCGACCGGGATGACGATCTCACCGGTCTTCTCACGCCACGCGAGGGTCTGCTCCGCAAAACTCTTGATCACCTCCTCGACGGCGTACCCGCCGACGTAGGCGCTGGCGTACCCGTTGTCAGGCGGCCAGAGTTCGTTGGCCAGAGCACAGAGTTCGTCAAGGTGCGGCAGGTCGCGCTCGATGTCGCGGGCCACCTGCTGCTGGAAGGGCGACAGGTCGTCATCGTCGTCCTCGTCGTCCTCGTCCGCCCCGAACCAGTCGGGGAACTCCGCGCGCAGCGTGGCGCTGACGTCGTACTGCTTGTCGGAGGACGCCCGGTCGGCGGACCCTGCCGCCACCTCGGTCTCGGCGCCGGCCGGCGCATACACGACTCGCCCATACTTCCGCTCCCCGGTGGCAGCGGCCTGCTCGTGGTCCAGGAAGAACAGCAGCGAGCCGTCTGCCGGCAGGCCGAGGCCGTCGACTCTTGGCAGCGCCGCACAGTCGACCGAGAAGATGAACGGCAAGGGCTCGACCCCGTCGGACGGCCAGTCCATGCCCACCGGCAGCCGGGGCAACCCACCGAACTGCCCGACCGGAACTCCGCTGGATCCGCCGCTCAACCGGATCGACAGACGGAGGTGCTGGATGAACCGGCTGACCTCGTCGTCCGGGATGCCCAACGCGAGCGCTGCACGACGAAGCCGACCCTGATGATCCATAGCCCGACATGGTGGCACGTGGGCGAAGCTGGGACCGAACCAGTGACCTCTTCGGTGTGCGCCAGGGCTTCCCGCACGCGGCCAGCGATGTGAGCGGCCGCGCCGGCAAGCGCCGGCGACAGGGTGGATTCCGACGGCGCGAGGTCACGGATGCCGGAGGGCTATGCCCCGAACGTCGTCCGCTGCCCTTCGGAGACCGCCTCGACCGAGCCGTCAACGACCTTGATGCCCGTCTGTTCGTCGATGGCGTAGGCCGGTCCGCCGATGTCGGCGGCCCACCGCTCCGCGTCGGCCATGGTGTTCGTCGGGAACAAGTTCAGATGCGGAAAGATAAGAAGATCGACAATTACCAGCGTACGGTCGTCCGGCGCGGACGGCCACTCCACGAAGTACTCCCCGATCCGGGGCGTCATCACCATGCTTCCGGCACTCACTCCCACCCAGACCGTGTCCGGCAGCGACGGCAGCAGATCGGCCAGCCCGGACTCCCGCATCCAGTGGCACAGGTACGTCGCGTCGCCACCGTCGACCAGGAGCACGTCGGCTTCCCGGACCCAGGGCACCCATCGCTCCGCGCCGATCGTGGGCAGTGCGGCGAGCTCCAGGACACCCAGCGACGCCCAGCCCAGGCCGGTGAAGGACTGCCACCTGGGCTCGGCGGCCACCAGGCCCCGCACGGATGCCGGGCCGCACATCGGGTGACCCCACTGTGCGGTCGGGATGACCAGGGCGTGGCACTCGGCGATCGGCTTTCCGAGAAGTCGCACGAGCGCCGAGTGGATGCTCGGGTTCGTGACGCCGCCCGACGTCAGCAAGAGCTTCATGGTTCCCCAAGGGTCGCGCACGGACAGGTGGGCGCGCCTAAATACCCGGGACCGGGCATGATCAGGTAATCGGCGGTGCGGGCAACGTCGACCAGCACCTGCCAGATCAGCCGTCCGTCGGCGTGCGTGAACATCAGTCCGTCGCTACCGAGGCCGTACACCTCAGCATCACCGTCGGCGGTCCGAACGAGCCCGGAATCACCGTCCGGCGGACCGCCGAGAAGTGGGCCCGGGACACGGAGCGCCTCGTCACCGCCGTCTGCGGCCCCATCCCCGCCACGGAACCGCTGGAGGGCGATGTCGAAGCTCACGGCGCGATTACGCGCGCCGAGACAGTCCCGATGTCATCCGCACGCTTCGCGTGGACAGGTCGGCGCCATGGCCACGATGGCGATCGGGCCATCTCGCCGCCGACGCGGCCCGTGGCAGAATTTGATCAACCAGTCCTGCTGATCAAGGAAGTGTCATGGCCGGAGTCGAGGACGAGGCGGGCGACACGCGGAACGCAGTCAAGAGCCTGTTGGCGATCGGCAGCCTCAGCGGCATCACTCTGATCGCCATCGTGACACTCGTTGTTCTCCTGTGCTGCGCTCCCTGCCTCTGGTATCGATCCCTCTCGCCAGACCTGCCCTTCAACTGAATCCGTCCGGCCGGCACGTCAAACAGACCTTGACGCACGTACGGACGCGCCGGACAGCCCCGCGCCGGATCGAGCCCGAGATTCGGATCGACCTATCCGCCGGCAGGGAGTGAGCTGTGTGGCACCGATCTGGTGAACAGCGTCACGTCGCTGCTCGTGGCGACCACCAGCGTTCTGCCCGAGGGGGAAAACCCGGCCGCCCGCAACTCCCCATGCCCTTGATCGTCGAAGATGTGCCACCACGAGGTCCCCGGATCGCCAGCGTTGCGGCCGCCGTCCGCAGACAGGATGACCCGGTGATGGGGCCACTCAGGCGCGACGACGTCAACGGTCCACCCGTCCTCCGTGGTCGCATGCAGACCGCCACCGAACAATCCCGCGATCCTGACGCGGGTGCCCGTCAGGACGCCGATGCCCGGACACGCCAGATCGGATCCGTCTGGCGTCGCTACCTGAGGGTCGGGGTCGCGGTCGCGTGCGATCTTCGTTCCCGTGGCTGCGTCCAGCAGACCGAAGCCGTCCATGGAGACGACCAGCAACAGGTCATCACCGGTCTCCGGGTGCACGCCGAACCCGGCACCCTGCAGGCCACCGACCGGAACGTAGGAGCACGTCCCGCCCATCGCCCGCCACGGCTCGGGCGGCCCGACCAGCGGAGCCGACAGATATTTCGCCCGCAGTTGCTGCTGGTACTCCGTAAGCACCTGTTACCTTCTCCGCCTTCCACCAAGAGCATCGCTGCCGACGAGGAGCTGCCCCGCCACCCACCCGATGACCGGTCTGCAGATGGTCGTCCAACCGGACGTGTCACGCACGTCCGGAGACCGATCCGTCGCGCACGTCCTGACCCGACGACGCCCCGAGTGGCGAGACCCACCGGATGCCCTTGAGATCACATCAGCGCGGCGGCGACCCAGTAGGTGGGCATTCCAGCGAGCATCGCAACGTAGGGTTTACCTGTTCCTGCGGTCCCCGCGACAGCTGCGGCAACAGCTAGGACGACAGGTGCGGCCGCGGAGAGTCCGGTGGCGGAAACCACCAACGGGGCGAGGCTGGCCGCGGCGAGGGCGGCGAAGGCCGCTGGTGCGACCATCTCGGCGGACGCCTCCAGTCGCGGAGGGAGAGTCAGCCGGTCGGTCAACGTCATACAGATTCGCAAGGCGTAACTGCCGATGCCGGAGACGAGGATGACGAACCAGGGGTTCATAGCTGGTGCTCCTGTGCGGATGGAGCCGGCGTGGCGGGCGCGCCTGGGCGGTCTGTGAGCGACGTGAGGTATCCGGCTGCGAGCCCCGCGGTGATACCGACGACGATACCGAGGTTCAGCGGCGCGGCGATGCACGCGCCCGCCACGACGCTGCTGACGACGACGGCACGACGGGTTGCTCGCTGACGCAGACTCGGTACGACCTGGCCGACGAGGTAGAGCGGCATGAGCAGCTCCAGGTGAAGACCCTCGGGAACGCTGGCCCCGACGATCGCGCCGACGCCGAGCGCGATCAGCCATCCCACCCACAGAACGACGGCTGCGCCGAAGTAGAAGGCGTGCGCCGGCCGTAGATCTCCCAAGCCCCCGTCCGAGGTCAACCGCTGGTCGCCCTGACGGGCTGCCGCATGCGTCGATCGATGGTCTTCGTAGCGGCGAATGCCAACGACGAAGGACGGGTCGATGAGCAGGTAGCCGGCGAGCAGTCGCCACCACAGCGGCGTTCCGCGCCAGTATCGGGCGAGCGCCGCCGAGTAGAGCACAAGTCGCAGGTTGATGACGAGTACGGTCGCGATCACCGATGCTGCGGCGGCACCGCTGTCCAGCAGTTGGATCGCGGCAATCTGGGCGCTGCCGCCGTAGATCGCTGGCCCGGTGAACCAGCCGACCGCCGAAGGGATACTCGCCTGCCCCGCGGTGACGCCGATGATGAGGCCGAACGGCGCCACCGCGACCAGCCACGGCAGCATGCTTCGTACTCCAGCGGCGACATCCCGCCCCTGCTGAGGTCTCATCTGGCTGCGGAGATTTCCGGGACTCGTGTCGCCTCCACGAACGACTCCTGACTGACCCACCGCGTGTAGCGTGAGAGGCCCATCAGCGTGATCAGTCCGCTCGTTTGGGACGCCTGCGCCATGAGGGCATCGAGCTTGCGGGAGAGCGTCCTGTCGTCCAGCACGAGTTCCACGGCGAGTTGGTCGTGGTCCACCGCGAGCGGATATCCGTCCTGGAAGATGGCGAATTCGCGGTGGACGTCACTCCACGTCTGCGCCCATTCGTGGCTGACGGCAGCGTGCAGCAGCCGTGTGCCGGCAGGGGCGGCCCGGCGGAATGCGCCCTCGACCCAGGCTGACACCGCCTGATGGTCCGGGTGCCCCGTGTGGCCATCCGGACCAAAGGTCACGACCGTGTCTGGCCGGATCTCGTCGATCAGCTCGGACAGCCGGGCGACCGGCTCGGCTGGGGGAACGGTGGCGCATTCACCGTCGGAGTAGCCCAGCCAATGGTGCCGTGTGACGCCGAGCACCCCCAGGCTGCGTGCCAACTCGTCCTGGCGGATCACCGCCAGCCGATCCGGCGGCCACGTCACCGGGTCGGACGTGCCGCGTTCGCCCCGGGTGGCCGTGACGCAGACAACCTCCGAGCCGGCGTCACGGGCCATCGCCATCAGACCGCCGGACAGGTAGGCCTCGTCGTCGGGATGTGCCCAAATTCCTAGAATCGAGCCCAGCTCATCGACGTTCATCACGCTCTCCAAAATTGAAGGTGGTGCTCCTGAAGGGTGCTTCCACCGTGTGATCAACAACCGCGAACACGGCGACCGCGGGAAATGCGGGTCGGCGGCACGGGACCGCCGAGAATGGCCGCCCCACACCTGTTCACCGCGTCACCCCCACCGGGCCTGACCTGTGCTGCGGCGACAACCGGAGCGAGCGACATGAGAGAAGTTACGAGCCCCACCTTCCCGCAACCTTCCCGACGCCCACCCCGGCCCGGGCACGACCAGGCCGCCGGCAGCCCGTGCGGTCGCCCGATCGCCCGATCGCCCGGCCACAATTTCCCGCGTCGGCTCGCGCGGATGAGCCCACCGTGCCTGACAATCTCGGGCCGGGTAATCAAGATCTTCTGGCATGCCTCGCCTGGGGCGCCCCAGGCGGTCCCGACTGGCCGTCCCTGTCGGCGGCTCCGCCGAACTTCTGACGCGTGACCCGGGGAAACGATCCCGACTCAACCCGACAGACAAGAGCTGGGAAGGTTGCGGGAAGGCGGGGCTCGTAGCTTTCCCGGCGTTGCCTGCTCCGGTTGTCACCGCGACAAAGTCGGGTCCGGAATGGGCGACACAAGGGAGAAGGACTGTGGGTACGACTGCGGAGCGGCCGCCGCTCAATGGCGTTGACACGCCGACCCTCTTCGCCACGCTCAATGTCGTGCGGTCTCAGCCGGAGTTGGCGAAGTTCCAGTTTCGTGCGGTCAACCGGTGGATCAGTGGCACTCATAACCGAAGCGAGATTCAGGGCTTCTACGGCGCCGGTCAGGAGGACGTGAGCCGCACTGATCCGTTCACCTATGATTCGGATCACCCTGCGGTGTTGGTGGGCGGGGGAAACGGCCCCACGCCGGTGGAGTATCTGCTGCACGCGATCGCGTCGTGTCTCACGTCGGGCCTGGCGAACATCGCGGCCGCCCGTGGGGTGAAGCTGAACTCGGTTGAGGCGACCGTCGTCGGCGACATCGACCTGCTCGGCATTCTCGGCCTGTCCGAGGAGGTGCGCAACGGCTACCAGGGGATCTCGGTGAGCTTCCGGATTTCCGGGGACGCCCCGGACGACGTCCTGCGGGGGCTGGTCGAACAGTCACGTCGCCGTTCGGCTGTCTACGACGTGTTCACCAACGGCGTACCGGTCGCCATCGACGTAACGACCGAGTAGACCATGACGACCACCGATACGGTCATCATCGGTGCGGGCCACGCCGGGCTGGCGATGAGCCACTGCCTTACCGGATACGGCATCGAGCATGTCGTACTCGAACGCGGCCAGGTGGCGCAGCGGTGGCGGTCGGACCGGTGGGACTCATGCCGACTACTGACCCCGAACTGGCTCTCCCGGTTGCCCGGTTGGTCCTACCAGGGCGACGACCCCGATGGGTTCATGTCTGCTGCGGCTTTCGCTGACCATCTGTCCGCGTACGCCAGGACCAGCCGGGCGCCGGTGCTGGAGAACACCACTGTCATCGAGGTTCGGGCTGACGGTGAGAGTTATCTGGTCGACACCGACGCGGGCACGTGGCGGACGCGCTGCGTCGTCATCGCCACCGGGTACCACTCCCGGTCGCTGGTGCCGGCGTTGAGTGGCGGGTTTTCGCCGACGATCACTCAGATCGGCGCGGCTGCGTACCGGAATCCCACGCAGTTACCCGCCGGTGGCGTTCTCGTGGTCGGCGCGTCGTCCACCGGGGTGCAGATCGCCGATGAGCTGGCCCGGTCCGGCCGTGAGGTGACCCTGGCAGTCGGCGAGCACACGCGGATGCCGCGGCGGTATGGCGGCCGGGACATGTTGTGGTGGCTGGACCGCCTCGGGAGCCTGGACCGCACCCTTGACGAGGTGCCCGACCCGCACCGCGCCCGCCGCGAGCCGTCGTTCCAGCTCGCGGCCGGTCGGGCGCTTGACCTGGGCGTGCTCAGGGATCGCGGAGTTCGCCTGGCGGGTCGCCTGGTCCAGGTGGACGGGAGGGAGCGAGCGATCTTCGCGGACGATCTCCAGGACACGACGACACGGGCCGAGAACCGGTTGCGCCGGGTGTTGGGCGCGATTGACCGGTACGCCGGTTTTACCCGCTCGGCCGACATTCCGGGTCTTGTCATCGACGGCGGGCTACGACAGGTGACCGGTCTGAGTTCCGTGGTGTGGGCGACCGGGTTTCGACCCGTCTATCCGTGGCTGCGGGTGCCGGTGCTGGACAGTGCTGGTCACCTGCGTCACCGACGCGGGATTACCGACGCGCCTGGGCTCTACGCCGTCGGGCTGCGGTTTCAGCACCGACGAAACGCCACTCTGATTGATGGCGCCCGGCACGACGCGGCGTATCTCGCCGAGCATATCGCCGTGCGGCTCCGCCACCGAAGTCTCGATTTCGCCAAGTAACTATCAGTAGAGAGAGGTTGGCATGACGGAGGACTACGACGTAGTCGTCGTCGGGGCCAGGCCGGCGGGTGCCGCGACGGCGCTACTGCTGGCGCGGCAGGGTCTGCGGGTGTTGGTGTTGGAGCGGGCCAAGCCCGGCGCCGACACGCTCTCGACTCATGCGCTGATGCGGGCGGGCGTGGCCCAACTCGCCCGGTGGGGCCTGCTGGATCCCATCGTGGCGGCAGACACGCCTGCGGTGCGGCGCACCCGCTTCCACTATCCGGGTGATCAGGTCACAGTGTCGATCAAGCCCGCTGCCGGCGTGGATGCCCTTTACGCCCCGCGCCGCACGATTCTGGATCGGCTTCTCGCCGAAGCCGCCGAGAACGCCGGCGCCACAGTTCGGTACGGCGTCACCGTCACCGGCCTGGAGCGCGACCGGTCCGGGCGGATCACCGGCGTCGTGGGCCACGACCACTCATCGGCGCCGGTGCGGGTGCGGTCCTGGCTGACCGTCGGCGCCGACGGTGCCGGGTCGACCGTGGCTCGCCTGGTGGGGGCGCCGAACGTGCGCGTCGGAAGCGCCAGCAGCGCGATCATCTATGGCTACTGGGACGGGCTCGAGGTCACCGACTACGAGTGGTTCTACCGCCCGGGCGCATCGGCAGGAATGATTCCCACCAATGACGGCAAGGTTTGTGTCTTCGCCGGAACCAGCGCCGAACGGTTCAATCGGGAGGTCGGTGGTGACCTGCGGGGTTCGTACCTGCGGCTGCTTGCCGACGCGACCGGTCCGGCGGCCGCCGGCCGGCTGTCCGAGTCGCTTGCGCCGCGACGACTTCACGGCTTCCCTGGACGCTTCGGTTACCTGCGGCAGGCCCACGGAGCGGGATGGGCGCTGGTAGGGGACGCCGGTCAGTTCATCGACCCGTTGAGCACTAATGGGATCACCGATGCGTTGCGTGACGCAGACCTGCTTTCACGGCAGGTCGCGGCGATTCTGTCCGGTGTCGGGGAAATCGAGGCGCTGGCCGCATACCAGGCGCAACGGGATCAGCTCGCGACACCCATTTTCGACGTCGTCGATGAACTCGCCGGCTACCGGTGGGACATGCCAGCGTTACGCGAGTTACTCCTGCGGCTGAGTTCCGCTTTCAGCGCCGAGGTGGAGGCACTAACCGGTCCCGGTGGCGCCGTTACCATTGACAGATGAGAAATCGCGTGACGGTGCGCCTTCTTGGTGGATTCGGGGTGACGGTCGACACGGTCGCGGTGCCGGACACGGCGTGGACCCGGCGCCAGCCGATCACGCTTGTCAAACTGTTGGCGCTCGCGCCGGGCCGGCAGCTCCACCGTGAGCAGGTCATCGCGGCACTCTGGCCGAATGCCACCGTCGAGGAGGCGGCACCCCGGCTGCACAAGGCCGCACACTACGCCCGCCGGGTCCTCGGCCCCGATGGTGTGGTACTTCACCGGGAGTTGGTCTCGCTCTTCCCGAACGCCGGGACCGAAGTCCACATCGACGCGGTCGATTTCGATGATCTTGCTTCGGAGGCACTGAAAAACGAGGACGTCACGGCGGCCGGTCGGGCCGTCGACGCATACAGCGGTGATCTACTGCCGGAAGACCGCTACGAGGAGTGGGCCCAGGGGCACCGTGAGCGACTGCGCCGCACCTACCTCGAGGTGTGTCGGCTCGCCGGGCGGTGGAGCGATCTGGTCGCAGCGGACCCGACCGACGTACGCGTAGGTGTGGCGTTGATGCGTGAGCGTGCCGCGTCCGGCGACCACCACACTGCGCTGCGCCTGTTCGAACGTCTCGACCGGGCCCGTCAGCTCGAACTCGGTGCGGCGCCCGACGCGGAGGCGCTGGCGCTGCGAGATGCGCTGATCGGCCCGACCTCGCAGGGGGCCGCGAGCCAGTTCCTCGTCGGAAGGAGGCGGGAACGAGTCGCGTTGGAGCGTGTGATCGAGGAGGCCGCAACGGGACGCGGCCGCGCGGTCCTCATCGCGGGCGCCGCCGGCATGGGCAAGTCCACCCTTGCCGCGTGGCTACGCGAGCGGGTCGTCGCCCGCGGCTGGCGTACCGGTCAAGGCGTTGTCTCGGCGGTCGAAGGCGCCTGGCCCTTCGCCCCCGTGTTGGAAGCGCTGGCCGACCTCGCCCGCCGCCATCCCACCCTGCTCGACGGCCTCAACGACCGCTATCGGGACGATATCGACCGGGCATTGTCAGGGGACGTCGGGAACTGGGCCGGCCAGAGCGCTCCGCAGCGGTTGTTCATTGCGGTGGCCCAACTGGCACGCCTCGCGGCAGCCGGACCGGGTCTGCTGCTAACCGTCGAGGATGTCCACGACGCAGACGAAGGGACCCTGCGGCTACTGCGATACCTGGTCCGTAGCTGCCGGGACGAACGGCTGGTGCTCCTGCTCACCCACCGACGTCAGCCGACCACGGACGCCTTCGAGCGGATCCGCAACAGCCTGCTCGGCCGGTCCGGCGCGCTCGACCTCGCGCTGCCGTCACTGACCCAATCTGAGACCGCCGCGCTCGTCGCCGCGCAGGCACCGGACCTGCCGGACGATGTCGTGGAACATGTCTGGTCGATCTCTGGTGGAGTCCCGTTCATGGTCACCGAGCTGGCTCGCTCGGCCGTCGATGGAGAGCTTCGCGCGCCGGCCGAGGCGGTGCTGGGCTCACTGGCCCCACCCACACGTGCGGCGCTGGAGCGCGTGGCGCTCATGGGCTCCACCTTCGACACCGACGGGTTCATCGCGATGAGCGATCTGCCCGAGGAACAGGCGTTCGACTGCCTGGACGCCGCCCTGGCCGTCCTGGTCATCGAGCGGACCCTGGGGGGCTTCCGGTTTCGCCATCCGCTCATCCGCGAGGCTCTGCTGGACGCGGTCCCGCCCCACCGGCGTTCGGCCCTGCACCGATCCTGCGCGCGGCGCCTGATCGAGTTCGGCGCGTCACCGGCACGCGTCGGCCACCACCTACTCGCCGCAGGTGACACCGCTGCAGCCGTGCCTTTTGTGCTGCGCGCCGCGCAGACCGAGGTGGCGGTCGGCGCCTTTCGAGACGCCCTGTCCCTGGTGGAGTCGATTCTCGGGGCGGCCCGCGACGAGGATCGGGTAGCTGCCCTGACCCTGCGAGCCGACGCGCTCGCCGCGATCGGCGACCCCGCAGCACTCTCCGCCTACCGTGAGGCGCTCGCGGTCGCCGACCAACGGCAGGCTCGAGTGCTGCGGGCACGGATGGGCCAGCTCGCGGTCCTGTCCGGGGACACCGACACCGCAGCGGCGGTCCTGCACGGTCTGGAGCCCGACGGCGGGCCGGACGATTCGGCCGTCCTACTCGCCCACGGCGCTCTCGCCTACTTCACCGGCGACATCGACGGCGCCAGGGCCGCGGTCTCCGATTCGCTACGCGCCGACCCGGCACAAGGCTCCGCCCTGCTCCAGTCAAACCTGGTCGCCCTGCGTGGGCTGATCACGCACACCCGTGGTGAATGGAACCACACGCTGCGCGCAGAGCTGATGCGTACCCGCGATGATCCCGGGCTGGCCACCACCGTCTTCGACGCGCATCTCTGCGTCGCCGAATATCTGCTCTACGGGCCCACGCCCTACGAGGACGTCATCGACCTCGCTCAGGGCCTGCGCCGTACCGCCCAGTCCTCCGGCGTCCTGCGGGCTGTCGCCTTCGCCAGGGCCCTGGCCGGCGAGGCGGAACTACTTGCCGGCAATCTCGACGAAGCCGAACGCGAACTCAGCACGGCCGTTGACCTACATCGCGAGATCGGCGCCACCGCCGGCGAGGCGCATTCGTTGCAGCGGCTCGCGGAAGTGCACCTCACGCGTGGTCACCTGCGCACCGCGACGCGGCTACTTCGTCGGGCACTTCCCTTGGCGCGCTCCTCCGTGCTCGCCCCCCACCTGATTCAGCGGATCTACGGCACGACGGTGGCCGCCGCGGACTCGCCGGAGGCCGCCCGGGCGGCCATCGACGCGGCGAAGGCCGCCATGGCCCAGACCGACTCCTGCGACTTCTGCGCCATCATGTTCGAGGTGCCTGCGACCATCACCTGCGTCCGTATCGGCGACCTGGACGCGGCGCGGACGTTTCTCGCGGCGGCGGAACGTTCAAGCACTCTCTGGGAGGGCACGGCGTGGCAGGCCGCCACGCTGGAAGCCCGCGCGCATCTCCTGGCGGCCGAAGGCGACGCGGAGCAGGCACGGCAACTGCGGCACCGCGCGGCAGAGATGTTCGACGATGTCGCGCACCCCCTGGACGCGGCCCGTTGCCGCGCCGGCTGATCTCGGCGCCTCGCGGGGTCCGCGGGGCAGCAGAACGGCTTATCCCCAGGTGCGGGGCTTGTTGCAGGCGCGTCGGACGTCAACCACGTCTGCTTAGGCGGTTTGCGGGTGGTGCCGGTGATCGCGCCAGTGGCCAGGTGGCCGAAGTCGTTGGGCATGCCGGGCCTGCCTTATTGCAGATGGCCGGGGCCCATCCGGTCGGCGATGCCGGATTCGGCCAGGGCTCTGCTGTCGTGGCGGGCGCCCGGGCACCGGTCGGCCGGTGTCGACCAGGTCGCCGTTACCGTGGTGACATCCGCGTCATTGACGAGCGTGGATCATCACAGGTGCTGACGAGGATTCCGTTCGGAGCCCTTCAGGGCAGCCGGTTGCTCCCAACCTGCCCCCCGATCCCCAGACTTGTCGCCGGGCTGTCGCCGGCCGGACGCGGTTGAGTGCTGCCGCAGGTCGTTCGTCATATCCGCCGTAACCGCGGGCGGGAACGGCCGCACGTTGGCATCGACGCCTGGCCAGTGGCCGGCGCGACCCCCCCCTGTCACGCTGATGTGAGACAGCCCGTCTACCAGGGGATACTCTTCCTGGACGGCCCTGAGGAGAGCACATCAGCATGACGTCGAAGC